>QZKI01000006.1 GCA_003598055.1 Candidatus Abyssobacteria bacterium SURF_17
GTAAGCTCCGGTCGGGCTACGCCCTCCCTCCGCTTACAGCAATCCAGCAAGGAGACAATCCTCTCACTCTAACTGGTACAAAGAACGGGGGCAGGCCATAAACACCATCAATTGGAATGACACACGCGCAGCCGCACCAAGAAGGACTAATTATGCTTCAATCCAAAATCCAAAATTCACAATCGATTCATTCGTGGCTTCGGCGAGTCCTCGACGAACTCAGCCGAGCCGTTCACCGGCGGTTACATGGATTGGCCGAATTCATATAACTCGTGTCCCAACTCTTCTCCTTTTTTCTCCGTGCCCTCCGTGGTTAGCCCTTCTTATTGTATTCGTCTTACTCGTCCAAATTGCCGTCAACCAGAAACTCGGAACCCGAAACCCCGTGCATCTTGCGCGGATAAACCGACCGTTCGGTTCGCTGTCTTATATACGTGTAATAGGAAAAACGCCCTTTATGCGTCATTGCGTCACCAAGGCAGAGAACATGGATTCCCGCCTCATCGGGAATGAAAGAAAAAAGGAGGTTCATTCGTGTGATTCGTTCCATTCGCGATATTCGTGATCCATCTTCTTCTTTTTGGTTGCGGCTTCGCTGCGCCGTGTGCATGCGTGGTGAAAAATTGTTTCGGAAAAGGGGCAAATGCAGTATCACCGAGTCAGCGACATAGTGGACAACCTGCGCTCAGCTCATATACTATTCCAAGGGTAGCTCAGCATAGCGGACGTTCGAGAAATCCGGGCTGCGTCAATGGCATGGCGAACCCGGTAGAAAGGATTCACCAATGAGAAGACTGCTTATGATAATCGTGCCTATTGCGCTGCTCCCGGTAATCTACGGATGCGCATCGGTACGCGTTGCCGGAACAGCGCCGGGGCATGTCGTCGTTGAAGAGCAGTACGGCGTCGTGGCTATTCCACCGGGTCATCTGCCGCCGCCCGGCGAGTGCAGGATATGGTATCCCGGCGAGCCCCCCGGACAGCAACCTCCGCCTGGTCCTTGCTCGGAGCTTGAATGGAGAGTTCCATTAGGAGCATGGCTGGTGCATGGGCCCTCGGAGCACTATGAGGATTTTGTCGTCGAGGTGTACCATGAGCAACAGCCAAGAGTAGTCATCTCGATACGATACTTCGATTCGGAAAGCGGACGGTTTCTCAGGGAAGAAAAGGTCCGCCGAGGAAAGTAGCAGCACGAAGTCCCGTCCTGCGTGATGCGGCACAGCGGTCGTCCTGCTGGCGGGGTGGGGGACAGCTTTTTCGAACGGAAGATTCTTATGGAAATCAGGGGGAACACCGCGTTGGTGACCGGCGGGGCATCCGGTCTGGGCGAAGCTGCGGCGCGCATGATCGCGGCCTCGGGCGGCAATGTCGTCATCATGGATATCAAGGACGAGCAGGGCGCCGTCCTCGCGAAGGAACTGGGAGCCGCCGCGATTTTCCGGAAAACGGATGTCACGAGCGAAGACGATGTCCGAAACGCAATCGAGGCGGCGACGAAACAATTCGGCGGCATACACTTCTGCATAAACTGCGCCGGAACAGGGCTGGCCATGAGAACCGTGTCGAAAACAGGCCCGCATGACCTCGGCCCGTTCGAATGGCTGATAAAGCTGAATCTCATCGCAACCTTCAACGTCGCCAGCAAGGCGGCATTCGCGATGAGTGCGAACGCGCCGAACGAATACGGCGAGCGCGGCGTCATCATCAATGTCGCAAGCATCGCTGCGTTTGACGGCCAGATAGGGCAGGCGGCCTATTCCGCCTCCAAGGGCGGCGTGGTTGGAATGACGCTGCCGATGGCGCGCGACCTTTCAAGGCTCGGCATTCGCGTGGTCACCATCGCGCCCGGGCTGTTCGACACGCCGCTCTTAGCGATGCTGCCGGAGGAAGGACGGCAAGCGCTGAGCGCGTCGGTGCCGTTCCCGAACCGATTGGGCACGCCGCAGGAGTTCGCGATGCTCGTCGAACACGTGCTTAAGAACCAGTATCTGAACGGGGAAACCATTCGCCTCGACGGCGCCCTGCGAATGGCCCCGAAGTAGTCGAGAAATCGAGAACAAAGAGACCGGCTCAGCTACGAGGCGTCGTCGGAAGGCTCGCTTATCTCGAGATTAGTCTGCTTCTGTTCCTCGAGTTCCGCTTTTACCATTTCCTCGAGCGTTGTTAGACTCGGTCTCTTCACGTTCTTTCCATTGACAAAAACCGTGGGTGTTCCACGGGCTCCTACCCGCTGGGCATCTTTCACATCTCTGGCGATCAACTCCTGAATCGATTCATTCGCAATGTCGCGATTGAACTCCTCCATGTCGAGAGCGAGTTCCTTTGCGATTTCCTGAATCTTTTCGTCACTCAGGTCCTTGTAATTCTCAAACAGCTTATTGTGGAACTCCCAGAATTTTCCTTGCTCATTCGCTGCAAGAGCAGCAGCCGCAGCCTGTTTCGCAGATTTGTGCATCCCGAGGGGGAAATTCTTGAAAACCAGCTTGACATCCTGCGGATATTTCTCCAGCAACTTATCGAGCTGGGATGCCAGTCGTGTGCAGTACGGGCACTGGTAATCACTGAATACCGCAACGGTTACCGGAGCATTCTCCGTGCCTTTAAAAGGTAGTCCCGAAATGGGGATTTCGTACACCATTTCCAGTTCGAGAATCTTTATTTGTTTTCCTGACGAACTGGTTAAAATAAGGACATTATCCTTTATGGAGTAAGTAAGTCTGTCAAAGTCACCCTCAACGTCAATTCTGGCTATTTCTTCTGCAGCAGCAGAATAGACGATGACTTGTTTGGGAACGAGGATGAATATCATCTGCCCATCTAAAGACGTGGCGACATCCAACGGTGTGGACTCAATTACGACCTCCTTCTTTGTTTTCCACTCCAAGTCGGCGTGCGCTGAAAGGGGAGCTTCTACCGTAATAACGAATGGCCAAATCAGGACCAGCAGTATTCGTAGCACCTTTCTTAAGGGCCATTCCTGCCCGCGAGGATGGTTCGTCTTCGGCTCTCTGTGAAGAATAGCGGTCATGGATGCAATCATTTGATCTTCTCCTTATTTTCCCCGTTCCCGGTAGTGCTTAAAGATTTTCATTTCGCCGACCGGTTCAGGCTCTCTTATTCAGTCCTTGTCAGCTCACCTGTGCCCGTTCGTGAGAGGCCCTTAGAGTTCGCGTGGTTTACGGACCGCATAAGCGCTTCAAATTTATCCTTGAAATTTGGAGACACTTCGCTGTCGTGACATTTGACGCAGAGTTCCTCCGGCACCGCTTTCCTCAGCTGGAACACACCATCCGTCGCCACATGTTCGCTGGCAGGGCCATGGCAGATTTCACACTGAACTCCCTCGAGATGTCCTGTTGCCTGGCCCACCTGAAACCCTGTTGCGAGCCCAGCTCCCGTGGTGTGGCAGCTCACACAATCAGGGAAGAAATGTCTATTTCTATCCAGAAGTGTGTTGTACGCACGTGCATGCTTGCTTTTTCTCCAATCTCGATACACCGCCTCGTGGCAGGAAGCGCAATTTGCTGCGCCGACATACTGGTTGCTCTGGTCTTTTTCGAGGTCGAATGATGCCAGTTTTGGTTCGACATCTTGCCAGAGTTTCTCGTCTTTAGCGACAGCGTCGTAGAAGCCATCCAGTATCTTCCGAACCTCTTTGTTGTCTGGGAGCTTCTTATCTATTGAAAGCCACTCTACAGTATGACCCGCGATTGCGTTTTTGCCACTGACTGCTAAGGTGAGCCTCCCAAGCAGCTTCCCCTTGTTGCTCCTGTTGTTGACAATTAGAGTACCTCCTGCAAGCTTTTCCCCTCCCTTGCCATTGTTCCCCACGATAACATTGATGCGAGGAAATCGGTCCGCAATCCTCTCGTTTTCCTGCTGGCTGAGAGAGCTCATCACGATCAGAATGTCACACTGTTTTTCCATGAGAGAGAGATTTTCTGCGAGCGCCTTGAAGGGCTCGTCTATTTTTATTCCTTTTTCCTGCACTCTCGCGAGGGATCCCGCTGAGGATTTAGAGACGAAGCCTGCGTCATGAGGATGGCCCTTGGAAACGCCGGTTTCCCTTGAAAACCGGTCATCCGCAATTGAGGTGATTCCCACACGATGCTTTGACGTCTCTTTGATTACGAACCGTTCGCCCAACCGCGCGCCTGTGTCCGTATGCGTCGCATTCGATGAAACAAAAGGAACAAAAGAGTCTTTCATGCACTGCTCGAGGAAAGCGAGACCCATAGCAAAGGAGGAGGAAGTAACGCCGACCGCGTCGCAGCCAATGGCCTCCAGTGCTCTCAGGTACGTAAGAACTCGCAACTCGTCCAGCTTGTTTGTCCCGTCAAAGAAATCACCAAACTCAATCACTATAAGGTTTCTGTCCGTTCTGCGAAAACTTTCTATCAGTGTGGCTCGTCTGGGCAGACCGCCCAGTGGGTTCACTGTTCAGCCACATGGTTCCAGCAGGCCGCCGGAATTTCCGATCATGACAATATGGAGTTCCTGATGTATCGTCTCGCATCGCGATTCTTCATGAAATCCAATCAAGAGAGACACTGCGATTATTATCAGAGTAGCCCAAAGAAATGCGGCAAGTTTTCGCGCGACCCGACTCGGATATGAGCTTGACACTGACCTGTATCGCAAAGGCGGGTGAAACGGCATGCTTTTGGGCCTCCTTCCTATACCCGGGCAAACATAAGAAAAGTTACTTCTAATCCGAGAAAGGCAGGGGAGTATCTCCCCTGCCTCTTCGGACTCCTTTGCCGACTATTCGGCGTTCATGCGCTCAGCTTAAGGACGTGGATTGATTATCCCGTCCCCATTTGCATCCTTGCACTGCTCAGGATCCGCCTTGCATGGAGGCTCGGTCCCAAGGTCCTCGTTGGGGCAGAGACTCAGCGGGTCAAGCGGGTCATCGGGGTTCGAGAAATTATTGAAGCGGTCGAGATCCTCGATACAGCCGCTTGCCACAATCTCCGACTTTGTCGGGTCGCTGGCGCACAGTTCCTCGCAGCAGAACTCAATCCTTTCAAGAACGCTGCCATTCACCTGTATAAAGCTGTCCGGCACCGGAAGCGCCGAGTTGCAGTCGCCGCCGAAGAATTCGGTCGCCGACAGGTTCAGCATGGCTGCCGTGCATTGACGGATGAGCGAGGCTTGCTGTCTCGGCAAGTCGTTGTTGAATGCGTCTTTGGCGTTTACGCACAAGTCTTGCACTACCTCATCGAACGTGTCAATCACGATGCCGCAGCTCGTCACCGGCAGGAACTCCACCGTTACCTCTGGATGATTTCCCCAGTACCCGGGTGTTCGGGTCAGACAACCCTCACCCGCGCACGCAACTTCCGCTGTGTCGTCACAGTCGGAGGCGGCGAAATCACACGCATCGGTCTCGGTTTCTTCACAAACTGCAGCCGTAATCACCGCGGTGTTGACACCTTCGACCTCGGTGCACACGCAAGCATCCGGGTCGGTCGTGCAAGCAGACGCCGAAGCGTCAGTCGGAATCTCTCGGCATTGAGTCTCATCCGGAACAAGAGTTCCGAAGTTCAGATTCACAACACCAAGGTCCGCATCGCTGACCTGAACTCCCGCGGTGTTCAGGTTCTGCTCACCGGTGTTCGTGACGCAGATTTGATAGATCACGCACTCGCCTGTTGCCTGCTCGACGGAATCCACGAACGGGCCATCTGCGGTGCCGTCGCAATTGTCATCCAGCGCCACGGTCTTGTCGATATCCACCGAACACGTGAGACAATCGACTTCTGCCGTATCGTCACAGTTCGACCCTGCGGAGTCACAGGCATTCGCCCCCGTGTCGGTGCACACTGCCGCCGTAACCTCGGCGGTGTTGGTACCCTCGACTTCGGTACACTCGCACGAATCAGGATCGGTCGTGCAGGCGCTTGCAGACGCATCCACCGGGATGACCTGGCAGACGGGCTCAGCACCGGAAGCTATGGTTCCGAAGTCAAGATTCACCACTCCGAGGGTCGCGTCGTTGACCTCTACGCCCGAGGCATCCAGGTCCTGGTCGCCGGTGTTGGCGACGCAGATTTGGTACACGACGCACTCACCTTCGTCCTGAGTTACGCTGTCGACAAACGGACCATCGGCCACGCCGTCGCAATTATCGTCGAGCGCGACGGTCTTCTGGATATCGACCGAACACCCCACGCATCCAACGTTCGCGGTGTCGTCGCAGTCCGAGCCTGCTTCGAGACATGCGTCATCGGCCGTGGCGGCACAGTCGGCGTTGGAAACTACAGCGGTGTTCATGCCCTGTACTTCCTCGCATACGCAGGCATCCGGGTCGTCCGTGCAGTTGTCTGCCGGTATGTCAGAAGTGACAAACTGACATACCTGATCGCCCGGAGCTATATCGCCGAACGGAGCCAGACTGATTCCTAGATGGGTGTCATCGACGAGTACATCAAGCAGTGTCTGCGGCAGGTTGATGCCGTTCGCGGCCGTGTTCTCGACACAAATCTGGTAGACAACGCACTGGCCCTCGTCCTGGTCCACCGATTCCAGGAATGGGCCATCTGCCACACCATCGCAGTTGTCGTCCAGCGCAACTGTCTTGGTAATCTGTATCTGGCACGGACAGCACGGACCATTATCGAGGTTGGTAACGGTCCCGGCAACTCCACCCACAAGACCTTCGGCAACGGAAATGAAAGCCCCGTTGTCGACCAGAGCGAAGTCCGGGCATTGGTTCGTGGTGATCGTTCCACCATTACCACCAACACCAACGTCGTCCCCGTTCGGTGTGCCAACTCCGACAGAACCCTCGTTACCGCCGGCCGCCAACAGAGATGCCGTGGCTGCAAGCGTGAGGTCTTTTCCGGAACTGACGGCTACGGTACCACCGTTTCCGCCACTTCCGTTGATGCCACCGGCGCCACCAATGCCGCCGGCGCCGCCGGAACCGCCGGCGCCACCGATGGCCGAAATGTCACCTTCAATCGTCGTGAGACAGGAGAATACATCGACGATTCCGGCCATACCGCCGGCCGCGCCAGGACCGCCATCTCCGGCGGAAGTGGAACCGGCTCCTCCTGAACCGCCCGGGCCACCGTCCACCTCGAGGAGACCCGTTGCGGAGAGCAGAAATGCGCCACCGACAACGTTAATCTGGCCGCCGGCCCCCCCAATAGCTCCGGAAGCTCCGTTGCCGCCCTCTGTGCCAGGGCCTCCGGGACCACCGGGACCGCCATGGGCATCGAGAGCGTCGTTCACCGTCACTGACCCATCCACGTTAACCGAGATGATGCCACCGTCGAATCCCGGCTCTCCCGGATTTCCGGTCGTCCCAGCAGCACCAGCCCCACCTCCGGAGTTGATCTCACCATCAACTGTCATGTCGCCGGGTACATTGATGGTCAGGTCGAATCCGGCCTGACCGACGACATCACCGCATTGGATTCCGCCAGTGCCTGTGATAATGAAATCGCCAGAGATGTTGACTATCGTGTCATCGCCGCACGCGTAGACACTGGACAGCGTACAGTTGCCGTCGACGTCTTCCACGCCACCCACCCCCGTGCAATCCAGGATGTCCTGGGCGGGGGCATTGCTTGAATATGCAAAGCTGATGGCTGCGGTGATAATCAACAGGCTGATAAGCCGGGACATTCCACAGTTTGTTTTAGAGTGCATCGGTCATCTCCTCCCTTTCACTGTTTCACTGTGAGCCTGTCCCACATCAATACCACACATAAATCATAGAAATCCCCTGCTTCCTTGGGCCCATAGGCATCACTCATCCTTTCTGTCCTTTCCTTAACCAACCGCCGGATTTTCCACTTTCCCTCCCCTCTATATATAGAATTCTTAGAGTATCGGCGGTGCTGCCTCTGTAAAATCAGGCTTTCGATGAAAATAAGGAAATTTGCACAGTATGGGTGTTTTTTATACAATTTTCTTCTTTTTACAAAAGGACCTGAAATTGATTGGGCTTTTGACGAAATCGAATCTATCACACTCCGCACATACCGAAACGGCGCTTTCGCTTGTTTCCCATGAATTGGGGACGAGGTGTTAGCAGGCATGTTAGTAACGGGGACCGAATAACGGGGACGTGAGGACGGTTTCTTAAATTCCCTGCTTATGATAGTCGGCGCTTTTTCCTGCGCTTTTCATAAGGCGATGCTTCAATTCTATCATCTACACTTCTGCGCGCTATTGGGTATTTCCTTATTTTTTGCAAGGCAATCCTTACAGGAAAGTTGTCTGCAAGACCAGGAATGAATGGCGTGTCGTGCGACCGGTCTTAATCAGATTGAGTAGGTGGGACTATCTGGTGAGTTCAAGTTCCAACGCATATCGCAGAACCTCGGCGCTGGTCCTGTAGCCGAGTTTCTCGAGTATCCGGCTCCGGTAGGTGCTCACAGTCTTTTCGCTGATTCCCATGGCCTCTGCCGTCTCTTTAAGGTTATGGCCTGCCCCAAGATGTCTGAGCACCTGAAATTCCCTGGTGGAGAGGGTGCTCAACTTATCAACGCTTCCGCCCTTGGCGTGCATGCGTGAGGCCAATCGTGCAGAGATTCGTGAACATATGTAGGTGCGTCCCGAAAGGACTATCCGAATGGCTGTGAGCAGTTCCTTTGAGACCGCTCGTTTGGAGACAAAGCCGTGGGCTCCGGCCTCCAGCATTCGGAACGCATACTGGATGTCGTCGTGTACCGTCAGAGCCAATATTTTCGCGTCGGGCAGGAGTGCGGTAAGGGCACGCGCGCAATCGAACCCATCCATTTTCGGCATGGCGACATCGAGGATAATGATATCAGGCTGCGTTTTCTTGGCTAGTTCGAGAGCTTCGATACCATCTTCGGCTCCCGCGACGACTTTCATATTTTGTTCGCTCTCGATGATATGCTGTAATCCATCGCGAATAATCCCATGGTCGTCAACAAGCATTACCTTTATCATCGTATGACCTCTCGTTGTGTCTCAATCGGAAGTTCCATTCTCACTTTCGTTCCGAATCCCCGACCCGACAATACAGTGAGTTTCCCGCCGGCAAGCTCCGCTCGTTCGCGCATGCCTGCGAGTCCAAGACACCGGCCAGCGTCGATCGTAAATGGGTCAAACCCGCGACCGCGGTCTTCGATGACCAGTGTCAGTTTTCCATCTTCATCATACAGCCCGACTTTCACGGTTGATGTCTGGGCGTGCCGCGTTACATTTGTGAGAGCTTCTTGCAGGATGCGGTAAATGGTTATTCTGACCTCGGGAAGGTATTCGCTGTTGCGGACATCGCATTCCCATTCGCATTGTATTCCGGAGGCCTTTTGGAACTTTTCGAGGAAGGATTCCACGGCAGGGATCAGCCCCAGATCGTCGAGTATGCTCGGTCTCAGCGCGAACGAGATTCGAGAAACGGAGTCGAGCAGTTCGTCAAGCTTCTTCCGAATGCTGTCACACACAGTCTGCAGCCCCGCCTTGTCGTGGCCGAGGTCACTGAGTAGCTCCACCTCCATTTTGATTGAGGTCGCAAGTTGACCGAGTTCATCGTGAATGTCTCGGGAAATCCTCCTCCTCTCCTCCTCCATGACTTCAATGAGGCTCCGTGAGATTTTCTCATCTCCGGCTTTGAGCCTGACAGCGCGCGCGGGGTCGTGGACAGGCTCTACGGCTTTTGAAATCACCTTTCCATCGCGAGGCTTTTTCCTGGATTCACGCTTCATCGCTCGATTTCCCCAATGTGTGTTGGGTCCCTTCATGGGGCGCGAGAAGTGTTGGTCGGAGCGTCGGAGTGATTGGTGGACGGTGGTAGTAATGGTGTTGGCCGCGCTCAACCACAAAGTTTGCCGGAGAGGTGCCCGCGGCGATTTTTTCTTTCATTATAACATCATCTTGCCCTGCCGCAATAGGAATTTCGGAGATTTGCTTACGACTAAGAAGCACAGCGCAGTAGAGTCGCACATGAAACGACAGAGCGAAACGGATTTTGCGGGAGAAAAATTTTAAGCACCCCAAGGCATCCCGCGCTCCGTGGGATACAGCGAGGATCTTGGCTTCTCTTTCTTTTTGGTGTTCTTGCGCCTTCACGGTGAGAAGTTCTTACGGCAAGGGGCAACAGAGCTTTCTTTAGCCGCAGAGTGCACGGAGGGCACAGAGATGAACGAGCAAGACGAATAGCTCCATGTATTCTCTTTTTTTCTTTTCTCGGTGACCTCTGCAGAAGAAATAGCTGGGTCCGTCCGCGCTCTTGAGAGACTCAATCATCGTCCCTTGGATTCCCGCTCGCGCGGGGATGATCTTAAGGGATGCTTCCATTCGTGTTTCCTGTTCTCAGGAAAGTCTCTGAAATCCGTGAAATCGGTGGGTGCTTCAAATTTTTGGTTGGGGCTGCGCTGCGCTGTGGTCACGGGCTTTTTCGGGACGTTTTAAGAGATAGGTCCACCCCGCCCCATTTCTTTGGCACAAAGCTTGCCAAAACTTCCCTATGATATCGTTTGATTTGGCGCTGCATGGGGTTTTTCCCCCGAAAAACGGCTGTTTTTCCATAAGGAAAGCACCTTGTGGACAGGTTGCGCTTACGATTTTGGAATGCGCTGCAGCATTTTTGCATTCTCATGTCTGTCTTTTCTGCAGCGCTGGCCCTGTTGGAACGTACAGGCCAAACCCCAAATCCGCTCAAGAAACTCCTAGCCTTCGCATCGGGCAACGAGTATGCACGGTTTGTTCCGCTCACATGGGTACTTCCGGCGCTCTTGAGTTTCTTGTTTGCCGCTGTCGCGTGCGCTGCATTTCGGCGAAAAAAACTCTGGCATCCGTCGGGCTTTATGACGCTCCCTGCTCCCAATGGCGGTTATCTCCGCAAGGCAAATCTGGCCCACCTCAAAAAGGAGCTTTCACGGGCTGGCTGGAAGAAAAGACGCGCGGCGAAGACACATTTCAGAAAAGCGGAACGATATTTCGTCAAGAATTGGTATCGAAGCGCGGCCGCGGAGTATCGGAAATCGGCATCCGTGCTCGCCACGATGTCGGCATATCTGAACGAGGGTGTCTCGCTATGCTATCTGTCACAGTTGCGCAATGCCGCCGATGCATTTGATAAAGGGCTCGCTGAGGCGCTGACGGGAAAAAACGACAGCTTTGCGTCGGCATTTCATTGCAACATGTGTATCCTGTATAGGGAGATGGGGAGCCTGGAACAAGCGCATTCGAGCTTCAAGGAGGCTTACGGCATTTGCATGCGGTCCGGCGACACGCTCGGGCGGCTCTGCGCCGTCGGCAATTCCGCCGCCCTGTTCCTTGCGCAGCGAGAACCGGGTGAAGCGTTACAATCGTGGCGACACGCGCTTGACGGTTTGGCGGAGATACATTGTGGCATTGCCCTGGCCGTTGCACTCGACGGCGCCGGCTGCGCTCTCGCCGCGAAAGGGGAATCCCGGCGGGCGCTCAACCATCATCGTAAGGCTCTCAGGATTTTCCGAAGACACCGAAGTTTGCCCGGAACGATTAATGCGCTTGCGAACATCGGGCATGCCCACGCCCGGTTGGGCAGGAGGCAGAGATCGCTCAGAGCCGATCGCAAGGCTCTCAAGCTCGCGGCTCGGTATGGTTACGTTGTCGATCAAGCCAAGATCCATGCGGACACAGGATTGGCCTATGCCAAGAAAGGCAAGCTGGAAGACGCCCTCAAATCGGCGGAAAAGGCCATGGAACTTTATAAGCAGATTGACAACCCGCTCGGAGTGGCCAGACAGCTTGCTGACATTGCTGTTATCTACGCATCCCAAAAGAAAACGAAAGAGGCCCTCAGAAAACTTGGAGAAGCGCGCGGCAACTTCCAAAAAGTCGGAGCAAGCTCCGCTGAATACCGCTTTCTTGAACAAAGGGTCAAACTGGCCCTGTGCGGCAATCCCGACAATGGCCCCAAGAGGAGTTCCGCCGGAGCGAAGGGGAAGACCATACAGCTTGCGTAGCAGGCATGAGGTCAGGTCGTCAGTCGTTAAGCCTTCACGCATCCCATCAGAGTTCGCTCATCTTCCCGTTAGTCTCTCGGAATGCGCATCTCGCCCGGCAAGGTTTTTCCCCGATTATTCCGAAGCTGAGGCCGAAGCTGAGGAAGACACGCCTAGCCGGCTCAGGATGTGACCGTAAAGTCGCGTAGGCAGCTTGGACACGTAGGCAGCTTGGATTTGACTTTCCCATGTCCGTTCTGATATCATAAGTACGATTTCTGCAGTGTTCTGAGAGAGGCTTTATCTTGTTTTCGGCCTTTCAAAGGGCAGCCATGATGCTGCCGCTGCACGGGAAACTGTAAGGAGTTTCCCATAGTTCCCCCTCTTTGCCACGCTGAGTGGTACACGTGTGTCAGGCCACCGATGAGCACCGCAGGACGTATCGGTGTGTCTGAAGCTTTCGTGTTCTAAAAATCGTGTTATATTTGTGAGAGTGTGCCTTGGGCACGCTGGGCGCCTCTGCGGCGGATTTCCCTTGATTATCCGCGGGGTGCTTGATTTCTGAAGGGGGTGGTCGGCGGATTGAATAATTGAGGGGGTTGCACCGTCTTAATATGTGAATGTTCGTATGAAGCGTCCGGATATGGGCGCAGAAGAATGGGGGGTTTTGGGCAATTGAAAGGAAGGAGACGATGAAGCGTTTTTCATTCGTGTTGGCTCTCATGGCTGCTATCAGCCTGATAGCTCTGCTCAGTGCGCCTGCGGCGGCCGAGCACAACTATGTGGGTGTAAAGGGATGTAAGATGTGCCACATGGCCGCAGATAAGGGCGCGCAATACAAGTCGTGGGAAGCGTCGAAGCACGCGAAGGCGTATGAGACACTTGGCACCGACCAGGCGAAAGAAGTAGCCAAGGCTAAGGGGATTGCGAATCCTCAGGAAGCGGCTGAGTGCCTGAAATGTCACGTAACTGGTTATGGATCGGACGCCTCTATGTTCGAGTCTACCTATACCAAAGAGGAAGGCGTCGGCTGCGAGAGCTGTCACGGCGCGGGCAAGGACTACAAGAACGTTACCATCATGAAGGATGTCGAAAAGGCGAAGGCCAACGGGCTTATCATACCTTCAGAGGAAGTGTGCAAGAAATGCCACAATGAGGAGAGCCCGACCTTCAAGGCGTTCGATTACAAGGCCAGAGTGGCTGAGATCGCACATCCGAGACCGCAGAAATAGCGAAATCGAAGGAACAGAACGAGATTCGTATTATGGAGCCGGAACAATCATCCGAGGGTGATGTTCCGGCTCCGGCTGTTTCTGGATGGCGGCGAACATTCATTCCGATTCTCATAACGATTCCACCGCAAAGGGTCGCAGACCCGAGACGCAAAGAGCGCGAAAAAAGCTTGTAGGGGTGCACGGCCCTGCGCCCCTACAAACGAAACGACAATTCCCAAACAGACTCAGTGTTTCTCTCCCCTCGCCTGCCGTTCGCGCTGCTTGTAAAGGGGGTCCTCGAAATTGATTGTGTCGGGATTGACCAGCCACCTAAATTCGCCGCGCGCGGCGGCTTCGTCGAGCGCCTGCCGATAGCGGGCATAGTTCTCCGGTGCCATCGCAACGAGCATGTCCCAGTCGGCCTCGATTGCGAGCGTCGGGCAGATTTTCGCGCAGTAATAGCAGTAGATGCACGGTTCCTGAATGCGCACCGGATCGGTCTCGACGTCAATCCCCTTGACCGGACAATTATCCTCGCATGCATGACAATGAGTGCATTTTTCCATGTCTATGCGCAATCGAGGCATCATCTGGGTCAAGAAGTCGGAGTTGAGCATCCCAGCGGTTCGAACCCACTCATCGGGCACGGGCTTGACGGCGGGAATCAGGCTACGGTCGCCTTCGGCGATGCGTTGGCTGCGCCGCGCGATCTCTTTCCCGAAGGCGTGAGCGGCCCCGAGGTCGAGCGAATCCGGATGGCCTGTCGTGAGCGTCGGATAGGGGTAGAAGGGCAGCGTGCCGTCGGCATAGGAGTCATGATACCCGATTACCGTGATTCCCTTTTTCCCGAGCCGTTCTGCCATCGAGGGGAACGTGCCACCGATGACTGAGCCGTGAGAGCAAAAGACGAACCAGTGTTTGCTCTCGAGGTGAGGAAGGCTTTCAATAAAATCACGCACATTGAACGGCTCCTGATAATAAAATACGGGGCAGCCGAGACCGACAAGGTCGTATTCGGCAAGAGAATTTGTATTCACGTCAGATAGGTTCACCAAATCGCACTGGCCGGTCACCTCGAGGATCCCATCGCGAATGCAGTCGGCAATCTTTTGCGTGTTCCCCGTCTGAGAAAAGCAGATAATGAGTGTCTTCACGTTTTCTTAATTCCTCCAATAACCCATCGATTGTGTGGCGCTTGAATGGCCGAATCTTATCACAGCATCGGTTCTGTTTCAATGGAGGCGAGGGAATGCCCGTTTGACTTGCGGTCTGATAGCCAATATAATTATGAAAAGAACCAGCGGGCTTTTCTTATGTTTGAGACTCTCAAAAAAGACATACAGGTAGTGTTCGAGCGCGACCCCGCGGCTCGGAGCACGCTCGAGGTCATCTTCTGCTATCCGGGCTTTCATGCAATTCGCTTCCACAGAGTGTCGCACTGGCTGTGGACACACCGTCTGCGCTTCCTCGGCCGATTGCTCTCGCATATCGCGCGCTTTCTCACAGGAATCGAAATCCATCCCGGCGCGAAGATAGGGCCCGGCTTTTTCATTGACCACGGCATGGGCGTGGTCATCGGCGAGACGTCCGAGCTCGGCGAGAACGTGACGTTGTACCACGGAGTCACGCTCGGCGGCACGAGTTGGAAGAAGGAGAAACGCCACCCGACCCTCGGCAACAACGTGGTCGTGGGTGCGGGCGCGACCGTGCTCGGGCCGATCAAAGTCGGCGACCACTCCCGAATCGGTTCAGGGTCGGTTGTTGTGGAGGATGTGCCGCCGAACACAACCGTCGTCGGTATTCCCGGCAAAGCGGTTTATGGCAAGCACACCGAAACGCAAGCGCATGTGGACCTCGAGCACGGTAACCTGCCCGACCCGACATCCGAGGCCATCCGCTGCCTGCTCGACATGATCCACGACCTCCAACGCGAGGTGCGGGACTTGAAGAAAGAACGGCCCTCGGAGATTCAGACTGATTCCTCAGTGAAGTAATCTCTTTTCTGAAGCTTCCGCAAGCAGATTCAAACTATCAAGCGATATATCACCGCAGAGACACGAAGAGCGCAAAGGTCTGTTGAGTCGCATGAGCCAGCGACACTCATATTCTGCGGATAACAACTATCGGACGCTCAATTCTCTTGTCGTGGGGAATTGCTCCCCGCTCGTCAAGCGGTTCATCAAGATTCCAGTTATTCCGCCAACCCATGAATTCGAATAAGCCCATCGTCTCCGTCAGGAACAAGAATTCCTGCGGATAGATTGCTCGCTTTGTGTTCCGTTCTTCAAGCTCCAGTTCGTTGTCGCCATCATTTACCTTCAATCTGATTACCTCTTCAAAAATGTGATCCGCCGCGTCAATGGCTCGACGCGTATAGGAAGTCTTCACCCGGAGCTGATTCTGCTTGATTTCCCAAGACCCCGAATCCTCTGAAGATCTGGTGAACTGCACACACCAATCCAGGAAGTAGATACCGCCGGGCCGTAACGTTGCGGCCACGCTTTCAAAATGAGATGAGAGTTCGGCGGCATTGGCCGCATACAAACTGCCGAGAAGTATGAAAACAAAATCCACCTGCCTCGCCAGAGTGAATTGAACCATATCCCTTCTCAAGAGAGTCGGCGAAAAACCGGCATGGACTGCCCTTGCACTTGCAAAATCGAGCATCTTCTGATTCAGGTCAATACCGATGTATTCGTATCCCCTGCGCATGAGTTCCGGCATATGTGGCGCCGGTCCACACCCGAGCTCCAGCATCGTGTGAACCGGTATGCGAGAGAAAAGGCTCATGCACCGTTCAAGAGTATCGACTTCGCGACGGATATCCCGAAAAGAAAATGCGACCTCGTAATATGCCGGGTAGTCGTAAATGCTGTTCATGGTTCGCCTCTGCACAGATAGTGTGTTTCTGTCGTTCCCTTTTGGCCGTTGTTAGGTCGATGCGAAAGCCGCAGCCATGTTTAAGAGCTTCCAATCGGGCCGCCGGGATGCATCTCATCTTCTGGAGTGTTTTTGAAGAAATCGCGCCACCACAGTTTTGTCGCCTCTCCCTTCGGCGACGGCGCGAACCAACTTTTCAAAGGCGGCCTCCTCGGCGTCCTTGACGTGCACGTCGTTGATAGAAAGGAAAACCAGCGCTGTTACTGCGCCCGTCCGCTTGTTCCCGTCAACAAGGGGATGATTCTGAATAATGTGAAAGAGATACGCGGCCGCCATCGCGAAGATATCACGATGGAGCCTGACGCCACCGAATTCCGCTGCTGGCTGTGCAATGGCTGACTGGAGCAGACCTATATCCCTGACTCCGGGAGCGCCGCCGTAGCGTCGAATCTGGTCTTCGTGAATCTCCAGGACCTCGCCGAGGGTGAGGAAAATTGGCGCCACAGATTATTCCGCAAGACGTTTGAGAGCACGGCCGTACTTGATATTTGCGGCTTCGAGAGCTTTCCGGAACTTTTTGCGACGCGCGGCATCTCTCACAGGAGAGATTATCAATATTTCTCCATCTGTCGAAATTTCGAGCGGTGTGTCAGCGTCTATCTTCAACAGCTCGAGCACGGGCTTGTCAACAACCAATGCCAGGCTGTTGCCGTGTCTTGTCAGTTTCTTGATCAAGATGAAGTCCTCCTTCCTGTTGTCGTAAATACATTGTATCACCACTTCTTCCGAGGAGTCAAGGGATCTCTGTGGCCGTTGGCGCGTCTATGGTGTTCTTGCCCCCTGCCTGAAATTAAGTATGGCCCATTTCCGAAAGCCGCCGAAAAACACATGATTTCGTGCAATGATGGGAGAAGGTACGGGGACAAGAGACGAAACGGCTCAAAACTCTTTGAGCTTGTATTGGATCTTGCGGAGGCTTATCTTGAGGATTTCGGCCGCGCGCGTGCGGTTGCCGCCGACAGCTTCGAGGGTCTTCTGAATGGCGAATTTTTCGATGTCTTCGAGTGATGAGCCGGGGATAGCGGGCATTCCGAGCGCCTCGGGACCGTCCGTTCCCGTTATGACCGGGAAATATTGTCTGCCAATCACCCTTTCATTGCACATGACGACGGCGCGCTCGATCATGTTCTCGAGCTCGCGCACATTGCCGGGCCAACGATACGACATGAGTGCGGCGAGCGCGTCGGGAGACACACTTCGTATGTCTTTGTTGTTCTCCTTCGCGTATTTTGCCACAAAATGGTCCACCAGGAGCGGCACATCCGACATCTTCTCGCGCAGCGGCGGCATCTTGATGGTGATGACATTCAGCCGGTAGTAAAGGTCTTGCCGGAACGCGCCTTCGGCGACGACCTTGTCGAGGTCCTTGTTGGTGGCTGCGATGAGGCGAACATCTACGCTGAAGGTCTTGTTCCCTCCGACTCGCTCGAACTTCTTATCCTGCAAGAAGCCGAGCAGCTTCACCTGCGTGGACGGCGTTATATCGCCAATCTCGTCGAGAAAGATAGTGCCGCCGTCGGCAATCTCGAACCGTCCCTGCCGCGTGAAGAGAGCGCCCGTGAACGAGCCTTTCTCGTGGCCGAACAACTCGCTCTCCAGCAGATTCTCCGAGAGAGCGCCGCAGCTCACTTTTATGTAAGGATTGTCAGCGCGAGGCCCGTTCTGATGGATGGCGGAGGCGATAAGCTCCTTGCCCGTGCCGCTCTCGCCCGTGATGAGGACGGTCGCACGGCTGGGCGCCACCTGTTCGACGGTCTTGAAAACCGCCTGCATCTGAGGGCTGCTGCCGATGATATTCTCGAACTTGTACTTGTCGCGGAGCCGGTCCCTGAGCTGCTTGGCCTCTACGAGCAGCTTTCTGTGCGCCAGGATCCTCTTTATCTGTATCTCGAGTTCCTCGATGTTGACGGGCTTGGTGAGGTAATCTTCGGCGCCCTTTTTCATGGCATCGACGGCGCTCTCAACCGTGCCATATGCTGTCATCATCACAAACGGCACGTCGAGCCCCTTGAGCCGCGTGCGCGAGAGAAGCTCGATTCCGTCCATACCCGGCATCTTGAGGTCGGCCAGAATGAGGTCGGCCCCTTCATGGGTGATGACGTCCATCGCATGATAACCGTCGGCCGCCGTCAGGACGTCGTACCCGTCTTCGCGGAGGATTTTGGAGAGCGCCTCGCGAGTGTTTTTCTCGTCGTCAACCACGAGGATGGTAGCTTCAGGCACCTACGGAATACTCCCTTCTCAGTGATTGATATTTGGCGGGACCGACCGCGAGCGTGATGATGCACGTCGTGCCAACGCCCTTGTTGATCTGTATCTCAATCGTGCCGCCGTGCATCTCGATAATGTGGAGCGAGATGGGCAGGCCCAACCCGGTTCCCTTTTCCTTCGCCGAGTAGAAAACCTCGAACACCTTGTCGAGGTCTTTCTCCGGAATGCCGCCGCCGGTATCCTCAATCGTGAGGATAACGCGTTTTTGCATCGCTCGTGTCGCAACCTTCAGGTGGCCGCCGTTCGGCATCGCCTCGATGGAGTTCTGCACAATGTTTATGAGCGCCTGCTTTATCTTCTCGGCGTCGAGCGAGAGGAGAGGAGGATCGTTCATATAAACGCGCTCAAGAGATATGCCGTTCTGGATCATCCGCACATGGAAGAGCGCAAACACGTCGTCGAGAATCCTGTGAATATCGGTGGGATGGCAATCAAGGTTCAGCGGCTTTGCGAAGAACAAGAACTCGGTTACAAGATTATCGAGACGCGACACCTCTTCGCGAACGATGTTAATGAGCTGCTGTGACTCGTTCTCCGAGCCGCGCGAGCCGTCGCGTATGCGCCTTTCGAGCAGCAATAGCTGGAGATTCACCGAGTTGAGCGGATTGCGGATCTCGTGAGCGAGCCCAGCGGTGAATGTGCCGACGGAGGCAAGCTTTTCCGTCTGCACGAGCTGACGCTCGAGAAACCTCCGTTCGGTAACGTCCCGGAGGAAACTCTGGCACACCTTCCGGCCGGCGTACTCGATCAGACTCGCGCTGATATCCACCAGCGCGACCGTGCCATCCTTCTTCAGCATCGGCGCGTCATCGAAGCTGGCTGAGCCTTCGGCGGCAATCTGCGCCAGCCGCCTGTCCACACGGGCGGCGTCGCGAGGCAAGTGTATATCCCTCATGCCCATCCGGAGCAACTCGGCTCGGCTGTAGCCGGTGAGCTCTTCCGCTTTGCGATTCACGTCGAGGAAACGTCCATCAACCGGGTCGGTAATAAAAATGGCATCGTTTGCGCCCTCGAACAGCGATATGTATTCATCGGCTTTTCGCTGAAAAAGGGTTCGACTCTCGGCGAGTTCCTTTGCGCTCATCTCCACCTTTCGCCTCAGCCTGCGGTTTACCATCCAGCCCGAAAACCCGAGAACGGAGATAAGTATGCCGAGCGTCCAGAATATGATTCGACTATAGCGTGAATCGCGACGTAAATCTTTTCCGAACCACAGTTCATAGATTCGGTCAAACTCGCCGGTATCCTTGATGATGGTGAGCGCTTTCTCGAGCCGGGAAACCAGCTCGTGGTTTCCTTCCCGCACTGCAATGCAATAGCCGACTTGGTGTATCGGAGAGCCGACGACCCTGATTTGGCGAATACCGAGCTTGTTGATGAGATATTGTCCCGTGAGCTGACTGCCAACAAATGCGGCTACGTCGCCCCGGTCGAGCATCCTGAGTGCGCTCTCATAAGAATCGTTGTCCACTATGTGGACGCGTTTTCCCTTCTGGAGCACCTCTCCGATGAAGTCGCCGTGGGCCACCGCAACCGTGCGCCCTTCTAAATCCACGACGCTGTTTATGTCAGTCGTATCGCCTCTCACGAAAATGGTGTCGGAAATCGTGCAGAGTGGACTGGTAAAATCGAAGTCGTCATCACGCTCGATGCTGTAGGCAACGCCGAGAACGCCGTCAACAATGCCTTCACGCAACGCCGAGAGTCCTTCTACCTTGCTCATTTGACGGTACTCGACCCTCACTGCCATCTGTTTCGCCAATGCATCGAGAACCTCGACATTGAAACCCTCAAACGTGCCAAACCGAGGGTTAAAATATTCATAGGGAGGATAGTTCGCGTGAGTCGCGATCACCAGAACCTTCTCGCCTGCACTCGGAGTAGCATGCTTCTGAGGGGCGGAAAAAACAGCGCTACCAACGAGCATGCTCATCAGCACACAGAACAGAACCGCATTTTTTCGCACGGACGGGACTTTCACCTGAAGGCGCCTATCTCCAAAAACGACCTTATCTTACATCTCATTCTATCATAGGCTTTCAAACACAGTCAACCGATTGAGCACCGCGTCAAGATGGGAAGAACCGTGAATTCTGTGGCAAGTCTCGCCGCGAAGTGAAGAGTCTCAGTTTCACGCATGAAAGTGACCTCAATATTCGTACCCATGGTCCAGAATTTACAGCATATGGTCATCTCCATGCGGCGCTGCGGTCACCGTTACTTTTCAAATAGTCCTTTCAGCGCTTCGCCGGTCCTGCCAAGCGCACCCTTTGCCCTGTCTGCCAGGCCGATTCTAAGCTCGGGCGCGAACTCGCCCAGCTCGCTGCCGACGTCTCTGACTATGTCCTCAGGGATACGGCCCTTTCCGGCCCTGAAGGCGCTTTCTATCATTTTCATGAACACCTTCTGGAACACCTACGCAAGGGTGAGACCGGTTCCGTCGGCGTTCGAGACATTCTCGAGCTCGATATCGGGTAGAGGAATCGTTACCGGCGCCTTGGCCGTCAAGGATGAAGCAAACGCGACTTTTGCGTCCCGTATCTGAAGCGTTCGTATGCGATACCTCTTCTGCCGCTCCGCCGTTTCGTCGGTTGGCGCATCTTTCTTCATACTTCCGAGCACGAGCGCCATGTTTGTGCCCTGCGTTGATTGCTCGATGGTGAGCGAAGGCGACTCAATCACAATGCTGTCAATGAGCAGATCCTCCTTAAATAATGCGAGCGGTCGCGCCTTCACTTCGGTCCGGGCCGACTCGAAAAGCCAATCGGTCTTGAAGCCTTCGGGATTTGAAATCGTGAATCCGCTGAGTGCCAGCCGGCCTCCGAGCAAAGACACATTCGCACGCGACAGAGAGACATCCACTCCTAATGTCTGACCGCCCATGTCTTCGATGCCTTTGCGCGTCAACGTATCTATGGAGACCAGGGCAATCGCTGCCAGGACTGAGATTGCCAGCACGATAGTCAGCACGGCCAGAAACATGCGTTTCATCGCTCATACTCCTTTGCAAAGGAGCCAACCTGCGAATATCTTACTATTACCGGCAAGTGGAAGCAAAGATAGCGCCAAAAGGTATATCCGACACCAAAGAATTGACATAGAACGATTGCAGTGGTATAATTACAACTAAGTTGGTCAAGTAAGTGAAGTATTGCTCGTTTCAGGGATAGGAAATAATGAAGATATCGGCCAAAGGCGATTACGCGTGCAGGGCGCTGCTCGAACTGGCGCTCAACCATGGGAGCGGCTCGCCCGTGCATGTCACCGAAATCGCGGAACGGCAGGGGATTCCGAGAAAATACCTCGTGCAGATACTGGTGATGCTCAAGGGAGCCGGTCTGGTGAAGAGCAAGCGCGGAATCGAGGGCGGATACCTGCTTTCCCGGGCGCCCTCCGAAATAACGCTCGGTGAAGTGGTCAGGATCGTGGATGGGCCGCTGCTTCCCCTTAAGTGCAGCGACGAGGATACCTCGACCACGTGCGAGCGCAAGCCCATTTGCGGGTTTCATCCCATATGGGAGGAGGTGCGCGGCTCAATCTCGCACATCGTTGACAACCTCACTTATGAGGATATCTGCAAGCGTACCCGTGAAGCCGCCCAGATGTACTACATTTGAAATCCATGCGCTGTAGCGTCATCCAAGAAACGTGTTATGGTTCTTGATTGAAGGAGGAAAGCAGCATGACGACGGTTCGCATTCCCACGCCTTTGCGCCGATTCACCAAGGGAGCCGAGGAGGTATCGGCCACAGGCGCGACGGTCGCGGAGGTCATAAACGACCTCGACCGAAACTATGCAGGCATGAAGAAACGGCTCTGTGAAGATGACGGCAAGGTGCGTCGCTTTGTCAACATTTACGTGAATGACGAGGATATCCGCTTCCTGAAGAGTCTTGAGACTCCGGTGAGCGAGGGCGACGAAGTGTCCATCCTGCCCGCTATCGCAGGTGGCAATGCCGGCATCCGGCGTTCACGGTGGGGACAGTCCCAGAAGACGGAACAGTCCCCGGCCGTCGCAGGCGGTTGAGCAAGCGTCCGAAAAAAGACACTGCAATCTATTAGGAAGACCGAAAATCCAATGGAATTCACCCAAGAACAAATCAAACGGTATAGTCGCCACATTATTTTGAAAGAGGTAGGCGGAAAAGGCCAGAAAAAGATGCTCGATGCACGGGTGCTCGTCATCGGGGCGGGCGGGCTCGGCTCGCCGTCGGCCTTCTATTTGGCGGCCGCCGGAATCGGCACGCTCGGCATCCTTGATTTTGATACTGTGGACCTGAGCAACCTGCAGCGGCAAATTCTGCATAAGACGAGCGACCTCGACCGCCCAAAGGTCGAATCCGCCAAAGAAACGATCACCGCGCTCAATCCTGACGTGCGTGTGGTGGTGCATAATGAACGGCTTACCTCGAAGAACGCGTTTCAGATTTTTGGGAATTACGATGTCATTGTGGATGGCTGCGACAATTTCGCTACCCGATATCTCACGAACGATGCCTGCGTGATGCTCGGAAAGCCGAATGTGCACGGGAGCGTGCTCCTGTTCGAGGGCCACGTCTCCGTTTTCGATGCCAAACGCGGCCCATGCTATCGCTGTCAATATCCGGTACCCCCGCCCCCGGGAATGGTTCCAAGCTGTCAGGAGGCGGGCGTGCTGGGCGTTGTTCCGGGCATTATCGGTACCCTTCAAGCTGTCGAAACGCTGAAGCTCATCCTCGGCATAGGAAATCCACTCATCGGCCGCCTGCTGCACGTTGATGGGCTCACCATGAGCATCCGCGAGTTCAAGCTCCACAAAGACCCGAAGTGCCCCGTCTGCGGCGAAGACCCGACGGTCACGGAACTCATCGACTACGAGGAGTTTTGCAGCCTCAGGGGCGGGGACGAGTGAAGGAAACCATGCTACGCAACTCCTCTCTCTGCTCCCACAGTAAGCTGGCCTGCGATTCCCTGCTGGAATACGTTGGCAATACGCCGCTTATCCATTTGAAGGGTTTGGACGCCGGAATCGACGATTCGCGCGTCGAGCTCTATGCCAAGGCTGAATGGTTTAACGCGGGCGGCTCGGTCAAAGACCGCGCGGCGCTTCGTATTGTTTCGGACGCGGAACAGGCAGGAACCTTGACGCATGCGAAAACGATTCTTGAATCCACGTCGGGCAACACGGGCATCGCGCTTGCCATGATTGGCGCGGCCAAAGGATACCGGGTGGAAATCATCATGCCGTCGAACGCAAGCGAGGAGCGCAAGCGAATCATTGAATCCTACGGCGCCAAGGTAACATACACCAGCCCGTTCGAGGGCACGGACGGCGCACAAATGCTCGCGCACAGCCTCTTCAAAGAAAACGCTGATACGTATTTCTACGCCAATCAGTACGGCGCCGACTCCAACTGGCGCGCGCACTACGATAGCACCGGCATCGAGGTGTACCGGCAGACGGAAAGCCGCATCACGCATTTTGTTGCGGGAGTCGGCACCGGCGGCACCATCATGGGTACGGGCCGACGGCTGAAGGAATACAATCCGGATATACGAGTACTTGCCATCGAGCCTTCCGAGCCGCTCCATGGGATCGAGGGTTTGAAACATATGGCCAGCTCGATAAAGCCCGCAATCTATGATGAATGCTTTCCGGACGGCACAGTGGGCGTCAAGACGGATGAAGCCCACCAATGGGTGCAGAAATTGGCCAAGGAGCGCGGGCTCTTTATAGGGCTTTCCGGCGGCGCGGCGATTGCCGGCGCGCTCAAGGTCGCCGAAACGCTCGAAACGGGCGTGATCGTTACCA
Source organism: Candidatus Abyssobacteria bacterium SURF_17 (assembly GCA_003598055.1). Taxonomy (GTDB): domain Bacteria; phylum Abyssobacteria; class SURF-5; order SURF-5; family SURF-5; genus SURF-17. The sequence goes on from QZKI01000006.1 coordinate 24,132, forward strand.
TCCTGCCGGATGCAGGCACTCGCTATTTGAGCCTGCGCCTGTGATTGAACACCCGAAGGGTTCGCGCAACTGCGTTAGACGGAAAAGGTTTCCTGGACAATATGCTCAACATTCCAAAAAGGGTGCTTGATGATATATATGAGCACGCTCGGGAGACCTATCCCGAAGAATGCTGCGGAATCCTCGTAGGCCGCGACGCCGGCAAGGATCGTTTTATCACTGAATCGCATCGCGCCGAAAACATGAGCAAAGAACGCAGACACGAACGATATCTGGTCGATGAGCGAAAACTCATCGAGGTGATAAAGTCCGTCCGAGGCTCGCAGGTGGATGTTGTGGGATTTTACCATTCGCATCCCGACTATCCGAGCCGACCCTCCGGATTCGACACCGAAAGCGCCGCATGGCCCGGATATTCGTATCTCATCGTTTCGGTGGAAGCGGACAAAGTCGTCTCTGCCCAATCGTGGCAAATGCCCGACGGCGCCGAATCCTTTGTCGAGGAACCGATGACGACGGACGAAGAGAGAAGAAAGCATGAGTGAGCAGAAGAAGCTGGGGATATTACTCACCACGAGTCCCGAGAATACGAATACCAATACCGTCATCAAACTCGCCGAAGCCGCGCTGAAGAAGCAAATGGAGGTTCGCGTTTTCCTGATGTGCGACGGCGTGTTCAACGTGAACCATCCTCCGTTCCTTTCGCTGCTCGATAAGGGCGCGCATGTTTGCCTGTGCCAGCAAAACTTGAACGAACGATTCCAGGACGAGGGGAACGGGATCATTCTCGGGAGCCAGTACGATTTCGCCTGCAATGTTCGCGACGTGGACCGGCTCCTGGCCTTTTGTTGAATTATGAAGACCACCACCGTCATCATCTCGCAGTCGCCCTTGAAAACGCTTCGCGTAGCCGAGGCGCTCAGGATGAGTGTCGGCCTCACGCTGTGCAACGATGCCGTCCAGGCCGTCTTCATCGGTGACGGCGTGTATGCGCTGCTCGCGACGGAGCCCTCGCATGCGGGCATGCCTGAGTACTCGCGCCACATCGAGACGTTGAAGCAATTAGGTCACAAACTCTTCGCCGAGCGCGAATCATTAGACGAGCGCGGTCTTGAAAGAATTGCCCATGATGCGGCGATTGTTCCGAGGTCGGAAATCGCCCAATTACTTCTCAAGAGCGACGGGGTCATCAGATACTAACTAAAACACTTGGGGTCAGGTCTTGAAATTTGAAATAAAAACAAAAATAATGGACCTCAATACTTGCCGCAAGGCTAATTTCAAATTTCAAGACCTGACCCCACCCACCAGCCAGGTGCAATCATGATCCTAAGGAAGAATTCTCATGAAGGTGTTGCACATTATCCGAAGCAATGAGGATGCGCTCGCTCGCCGTATGATTCAACATATCGAGAGCGCAGATAGCGTCGATCAGACAGTGCTCTTGATACAGGACGGAGTTTACATGAAGCCGTCAAACATGCGCATGTTCGCCTGTGCCGATGATGTGCGAGCGCGAGGAATCGAGACGAACATCGAGATCGTGGGGTATGACCGTATCGTCGAAATGGTCTTTGATGCAGATAAGGTAATCACCTGGTAGGAAGGACCATCGTGCGAGAAGGGCAGAAAAACTGTGCCACGCCTTTGTAGGGTCGAATTCATTCGACTGGACATGAGCGCAAAGAGGCTGAAAACATTATGCGAACAGATTCACACCTACAAAGGCCAAAGCCAAGAAACGCTGACTTTCCCGGCCGTACGGGCACGGCGCGCCATGCCCGTACGTTGCATCCTCGACCGTGAGATGGATCCTCTGTCCCTGTTTCGCTGGGCTTGTATTACCCCGCCCATCATGCTACCATACATGAGTGTGCCATTGTCGTCCTGAAGGCGCGGGGCCGACGCGTCGGACTTTTCAATCACGGGAATTATTGACAGAATAGGTATGTACGATAGGTTTTTGAGGTTTTCACGGAATGGATGAAACAAAACAGGCGGTAACGGTGGACAGAGAGATAGACCTTAAGGGAGAAGTCTGCCCGTACACCTTCGTCAAATCAAAGCTGGCTTTGGAGGAAATGCTGGCGGGGCAGGTGCTCCGCATCATTGTCGACCACGTTCCCGCGACAAGAAACGTGCCGCGTAGCATGGAAAATGAGGGAAACGAAGTCATCGGAATCAGCCAGATCAACAACTCCGATTGGCAAATACTTGTTCGAAAGCGCGAATAGCGCTGCGTGGTCGCTCGAAACCCTTCTCCGTCGCAATAGATACGAAAGCATGTCGATGTTCGGGTTTACCGAGGAAGAAGTCAAGCGATACAGCCGCCACATTATCCTGAAGGAGGTCGGCGGCACAGGACAACGCAAGCTGCGGGAGGCGCGAGTGCTTGTCGTCGGCGTCGGTGGATTGGGTTCGCCCGCGTCTTACTACCTCGCCGCCGCCGGGGTGGGTACCATCGGAATCGTTGACAGCGACTTCGTGGAGCTCAGCAACCTTCAGAGGCAGATACTTCATCGGACCGACGATATCGGGCGCCAGAAGACCGAGTCGGGCGCCGAGCGCTTGCATGCGCTCAATCCGGGAGTGAGCGTGGTCAAACATGCGGTCAAGTTGAGCAAGGATAACGTAACGGATATCATTGGCGCCTATGATGTCATCATAGATGGCGTGGATAATTTCGCTGCCAGGTATCTTCTCAATGATGCCTGTTTCTTCCAGAAGAAACCACTCGTGGAGGCAGGGGTGCTGCAATTCCTTGGCCAAATTATGACCATCGTGCCCGGACAAGGGCCGTGCTACCGGTGCGTTTTCCCCGAACCCCCGCCGCCTGGCAGCGTACCAAGCTGCCAGGAGGCAGGCATACTGGGAGCGGTTCCAGGAGTCCTCGGCACGTTGCAGGCGGCAGAGGCGCTCAAGCTTATCTTGGGAATCGGGAAACCGCTGATTGGCCGCATCATTATTTATGAAGCGCTTTCCGGCTCGTTCAGGGAGGTCAGATTCAACCCGAATCCGAGATGTCCCCTGTGCGGCGAGCGACCGACGATCGCGGAACTTACAGAGTATCCGTTTGAATGCGGCGTCCAACAGGGAGCCGACAACTTTACGGTCAATGAACGATGAATGACACGACCGAGAAAAAACCGAGAGCCATTGCGCTCTTATCCGGCGGACTCGACAGCACGCTCGCCATCAGCATCATGCTCGACCTCGGCGTCGAGGTCGAAGCGCTTCACTTCATGACGATTTTCTGCAACTGCACCTCAGCGCGCAGGCAAGAGGGCTGCGGCAGCGAGGCCAGGCGCGTGAGCGAACTGCTCGGTGTGAAGCTCACCCAGTTCAACGTCACGCCCGAGTACCTCTCTATCATCAAGAACCCGAAGCATGGTCGCGGCTCGAGCATGAACCCGTGCATAGACTGCCGCATCTTCATGTTTCGCAAAGCCAAGGAGTACATGCTCAAGACGGCGGCCGATTTCATCGTCACGGGCGAGGTGCTTGGTCAGAGGCCCATGTCCCAGCACATGCGCGCCATTAGGCTCATAGAGCGCGAGAGCGAGCTCGAAGGCCTCGTTGTGAGGCCCCTCTGCGCAAAGCTTCTGCCGCCGAGCATCCCGGAAAAAGAGGGCCGTATCGACCGTGAAAAAATGCTCGACATCAAGGGGCGGAGTCGCAAACCGCAGATACGACTCGCGGCGGAGAAAGGGATCACCGATTACGCATGTCCCGCAGGCGGATGCATGCTCACCGATAAGTCGTTTGGCAGGCGTCTGAAAGACCTGCTCGAACATAACCCGGACGCCGGCATGCCGGAGATGCGACTGCTGAAATACGGCCGCCACTTCCGTCTTGCGGATGGAACGAAAATAATCGTGGGGCGCGACGAATCAGAGAACAACAAACTCGAAATGCTCGGTAAAGGCTATCTGAAATTTCAGGTGGCTGACCGTTTGGGGCCGGTGACGCTGGCTCCGACGGATGCTCGTGAAGAAGCCATTAAGTTCATTGCCGCGATTACTGCTCGGTACAGCCAAGGAAGGGAGAAGTCCCTACTTCTCATTCGGTCGTGGGATAACGGAAACGAGAAGTTTTTGGAGGTCCCGCCTGCTCATGACGAGGAATTCGCTCGCTGGCGAATCGAATAGTGAGCACCCCCGTCGCTGACGGTGCGAGATATCTCTAAACAGATAAGTGCAGGGGCGACTCATCGAGTCGCCCCTCTTTACAGGTTTCCAGAATCTTCCGCGCTGAATACGTGTGTCGTCCTATTAAATGGCCGTCGCTTCGCTTCATTCACTCCTGCCTTCGGGCCGGGAAATGATTCCATCCCTCTTCCCTTCACACATGACACGCTCTGCGCGACGCTTATGCGACCCGAACGGGCGCACATCATATCTGAGGCGGAGTCACGACGCTGATGAGTTCCGCGCCTTCCTTGCTAATGTTCCGCCATTTATGAGGCGTACCGGCAGGAAGATACATGCTGTCGCCCGTGCCCAGCTTGTAGGTCTCATCGTTTGCAGTAAGCTCGATCTTGCCGTTCAGCACATACACGAACTGCTCGCCGTAATGCGCCAAAGGCTCATCCGCCGACGCGTATCCGCCCGGCAATGTGACTTTGATCGGTTCCATCTTCTTCGTCGCGATGTTGGATGCCAGAAACTCCGTCGTAGATTTGTCCTCGGTGAAGAATTTTCGTCCCTCACCTTTGTGGACCACCGAAGCCTGGCCACGCTCGATGGAAGTGAACAGGTCGTGCAGCTTCAGCCCGAGCGAGGATACCATCTTCATCAGGGATGTCAGCGACGGCGAAACCGAGCCTGTCTCCACGCGGGAGATGAGAGCTTTCGAGTAGCCGCACTTGTTCGATAGCTCCTCCAGCGTCATCCCCTGCGAAACTCTGATCCGTTTAAGTTCCTTCCCGATGTCCATCGTCTTGTTGCCTCTCCTTTTCTTTTCGTTGGGGGGACCCTTATTTCTTATAAACCAAGCCTAATAATACGGTGGATAGGTGACAGCGAGTGAAACAGTCTTGCTTTTGCCCATCCCCCTATAAGTATGCGCAATCGTAGACTTCAAGTAAATGCTGTCACCCGCCTTCAGCACATAGCGGCGCTCACCGACGAAGACCTCCGCCCTCCCCTCGAGCACAAGGAAGAATTCCTCTCCATTGCGCAAATCGGTTCCTGCCCACGAGTCAGCGTCGCCCTCGAGCGTAATCAAGAGCGGCTGCATCAACTTGCCCGTGGCTCCCGTCGTCAGGAATTCCAGCTCATGTTGCCCATTGAGCGCCGAGAATTTCTGTCTGTCCCTCATTCTCAAGATTGTCGGCTCGTCAACCTCGACATTCGCGAAGATGTCGTACAGTGTCAGGTCGAGTGCCTCCGATATCTTCGTGAGTGACAAAATTGACGGCGAAACGCTGTCGTTCTCTATCCGTGAGATAAGGGCCTTCGAATACCCGCACTGTAAAGATAGGTCCTCAAGTGTCATCCCCTTCTGTAGCCGCGCGTGTTTGAGGACGTTTCCCATTTTCAGCATGCTTTCTTTCTCCCCTTCGGTTCTGCTTCCCGCGTGTGCTTGTCGCCCTCTTGATTCACAGTATTTATTGATGTATCGAATCGCATCCAGGCGGTTTTTCGTGCGCCTGAAGCGAACCGCATCTTCATAGGACGGGCGTCGTCATAACAACGAGCGCCGATGCCCTTGCTTTCGCCGGGTTCTGCCATTTGCGCGAGTTCGCTGAAAGCATGTATAAACTGTCTCCCTCACTCAGGTCAAACGTCCGTTCGTCGATTGCTGCTTTCAGCTTGCCCTTAAGCACATGCCACCACTCTTCGCTTCCGCCGACTGACCTGCCCATGTCAACCGTGGCTCCCGCTTCGAAAGTCCTGATCAGTGCCTCCATCTTGATACCAGGCATGCTTTCGCGCAAGCTCTCAACCTGTAGCCGCCCACCCATGAGCGTTCGGGACTTTCGCTGATTCTTCTTTACGAGCGATACTGGACCTCCCTCGACGGCGGAAAACAACGCGTCGAGCCTGATATCCAGAACCCTGCTGATCTCTGCTAACGAAGCTATCGAAGGAGAGACTGAGTCGTTTTCAATCCGCGAGATGAGCGCCTTCGAGTAGCCCGTCCCCTCAGCCACATCCTGCAACGTCATTTTCTTTCCAAGCCGCAACTGCTTGAGCTTTCCGCCTAATGTCATACGGTTCCTCCCTCATTCTCCCCTCCCCGAGATGACATTTTCATGTGTGCAGTTCTCTGTCTCCGAATGGATCACGCTCAAGACCGGCCAGATGTTTCCCCATGCCTTGCTCTTACAGCCGGGGCGGTGTGACCGCGCAGAACGCCACACATTTTCCTCTGCCAGTGTTCCGGAAACTGTGGGGAATCGACGTCTTGAAATATGCGCAGTCGCCTTCCTCCAGCACGTGCTTCTTGTCACCGAGCGTGAGCTCCAACTTCCCCTTAAGCTGCATCGTCCACATTTCACCATTGTGGCCGCTCAGCTCGCTGCCTGCCGAGGCTCCCGATTCGATCGACATAAGCAGCGGCTCAATCTTCTTGTCCGTCGACTGGACCGTCAAGAACTCGACCTCCACTTTCCCGCCGTCCATCCTCGTCTTCTTGCGGTTGGCCTTGGCAACGACAGTCGGCTCGGCATCCTTCGCCGGAAGGAACAGGTCGTGAGGCTTCACATCCAGCGCCGACGCAATCTTCAACAAAGAGTTTATCGACGGAGAAACGTTGCCGTTCTCGATGCGAGAAATGAGTGCCTTCGAGTATCCAGACTTGCCTGCTACGTCCTTCAATGTATAGCCCCGCTCAAGACGTACTTTCTTCAAACGCTCCCCAATGTTCACTTCCACCATATTCATCTCCTTTTCTCCCACATCGATCCCACCGCGCGGGCATTTCATATCATGCTCACGTAACTAACTTAAATAATCGTAACACACGACTCCGTTTTTGTCAATTAAAAGTTGCTTCAAGGTAGAAGTTTACTTTGAAAAAACCGAGTTAAGCCACTGGCATGCAAGATGTTATGAGAAGCATAACCCAACCGACTTAACAGGCACGTGCAGCCGAGCAATCGTACGCTTTGCCTGCTTCTTTTACAAAACGCGTGTCAATTGCAGGCATCTTGGGAAGATCGGCTGGCAAATCTCTGCTGTTGCTTTGTCGATCTCCGCAGCCTATGCGCCGTAGCGTTCAATAAAGAGGCATTCCGATTCGTAACTCTTCATTTTCGGGCTCACGCGGGACCATGCTTCGGAGGCTTCGCAAACAGTGCCAGCACGCAGCAAATCGCGAATACGCACACCAGCGTGATGAACACGGTCGCGTATGATTGCGTGAGGTCAAATATTTTGGCTGCTCCAACTTGTCCGATGGCCGCTCCGATTGTGAACGGGATGCCCATGATGCCGAGTATCTTGCTAAACGAAAGCAGACCGAAGTTCTCGGCCACCAGGAGCGGATACACTACTGCGCTTCCGCCCATCCCCATCCCATACAGGAAAACAAAGACGCCTAGCACTCCCATGCTGTCCAGCTTGAAGAGCACAATTGCCGATGCAGCCAGAAGCGCATAGAGGGCGCACAATACAAAACGCTTGTGCAACCGCTCGGCGAAGTACCCGCCCAGGATGCGCCCGATAATGCTGACGAGGAGAAAATAGCTTATTGCGCTTGCCCCGATGAGCCCTGCCGCCACCTCTCCCTTCAAAGCGCCGAGCGAAGAAGCTTTCACCATGCCGACTACGTGTGCGGTCACGATGGACGTCCCCATTATCATGAAGAAATTGAGCAGAAACAGGCACCAGAACGATGCGGTCCGCACGGTCTGAGGAACCGTGAGTCCCGCCCAACCTGCTTCCACTGATGCGAAGATGGACTCGCCCTCCGCGCGCGTGACAGCCTCTCCATCAGGCCGCAGCCCCATCGATTCGGGCGACCTGCGGATGACGAAAAAGGCGAGAGGCGTGACGACGGCGATTATCACGAGTCCGAATGTCAGGTATGCGCCGCGCCAGCCGACCATTTTGATCAGGTATTGTGCCAGCGGAGCGAACATGATTCCGCCGAATGCGACGCCGATCATCATCATCCCCATCGCCGTGCCGCGTCGCTTTACAAACCAGTGCGATATGAGCGTCTGGTTCGGAATCAGCGTGCTGGCCGAGAGTCCGGTCCCCAAGAGAAACGAGAGAACATAAAGATGCCACACCTCCGTTGACCTGCTCAGCGCAATGTAAGCGGCTCCAGTGACGAGACCGCCCGCTCCGATGACTATCCTCGCGCCCCACCGGTGCAGAAGCACGCCAATGAGCGGTGTTGCAAAACCCGCGATGAGCGCCATCACGGAATTGAATCCCGTTATCACCGTGCGGGATGCTTCGAAGGCGTTCTCAAGCGGAATCATGAACACCGAGAACGTGTAGAAGCCGACACCCGTCGTCACGAACAACGTGACAAATGATGCGCCAACAATGAACCATCCGTAGAAAATGCCGCCGCTCCTCTCGCTCATGAGAAATTCCTCTTGGTCAGGCCGCCGCCGAAATTGAATCTGTGCAATATCGGTCAGGTTTGAATTGCCCCAATGCTACTCGATGTCGTCGAAATAGTCAATGGCAGCGGCTCTCCTCTTGGAATGCCCGACCATCGGGCACGGCCTCTTGCAGGAGCAATCTACTTGTCGACCATTGCCTGTTGGTATATAATGCCACCGCGCACGCAGTCTTGCATGGATAATTCGGAAAACCGCGAATGGCACACGATATCTCCGCCGCCGTCCACTCCACAAACTCCCGCCGCCTTGCGGCCGTTGTGACGTTCACCATTCTCGCTTACCTCATCCTTGTGCTCTATGCGATAGCGCCCTACGACTACAACCTGAGCAGTCTCATAAGAATCGGGGCCGCGAATCCGTTTTTCAACCCGCGCGTCCTCGAGCCCGGCACCGTTGTGTTCAACGATCCCGCATCCGGCGGAGACGGTTACGACGGCCAGTTCTACTATTATGCGGTAAAAGGGTTCCTGATGAAGGAGCCGGTAGCGCCCAATCCGTTCCGCGTCCAGCGAATACTCTATCCGCTGGTGGCCTACGTTTTGGCGCTCGGGCGACCGCAACTTCTTCCCTTCACAATGCTCGCAGTCAATATCATGGCAATTGCGGCGAGCGCGGTGTTCCTCTGGATGATGATTCGAGACCTGGCCGTCGGGCCGTCGCTTCTCTTGTTCTATTCATTGAATATTGGTTTCCTCATCGCGGTGTTCTACGATGTCGCGACGCCTTTGTGCATCGGCCTGGTGGCGGTCGCCGCATATTTCTATTCACGCGAGATGCTCTGGCCCGCGTCCGCCCTGCTCGGGCTGTCGCTGCTCGCTCAGGAGAACGGGCTCATCGCCGTTGCCGCACTCGCGGCGTGGCTCATGGGGAAGAAGAACATTCGCGGCGCGCTCATTATTTCCGCCTCTCTGCTCCCGTGGGCTCTCTGGCAAGTTCTCCTCTTAAAACGGTTCGGCCAACTGCCGATGCAGATGTCGGGCCACCATCTGGAAATGCCCTTTGTCGGGATGATTTCTCAGCTTGCCTCACTCAAGCTGCCCGGCGACTGGAGGGGAAATCTGCGGGAGCTCAGCGTGTACCCATTTATGCTCTTTGTTGTCATGCTGCTCGTTGTGAGTGCAATTGAGTTGAGAAAGAGGCCGAGCGACTACACATTCGTTTTGCTGCTTCATGCCCTCGTGGGCATATGCTTTAACAATGAGCAAATCTGGAGTTCTACGATTACATCGCCCGGTCGGGCGCTCGCCGGAGTTTTCCCTTTCCTCGTGCTCTGCTATGCGCACGGGCGCTCCAGAGGCCTGCGCGCGCTCCTCATCTTGAGCGGAATTCTCACGCTCATGGGAGTTCTTCGCATCTTCCTGATGCAGCCCCACCCATTTTACGTGACATGACGCCGGTTGCATAGGGACAAAGAATCCCTCCCACAATTGAGGACCAATGTAGGGGCACGGCGCGCCGTGCCCCCCCAGCCCGGAAAATCAGCATTTCTTGTAGGGGCGCACGGCCGTGCGCCCCTACGAACGCAACCGGGGAACGGATCCACTGTCCCGCGGTTGACGATTCGGCGTATCCGCCGGTAGGTGCGAATTCATTCGCACGGTCTTTCGGCGCCTGCTTTCACCATGCGTTTGCGAATGAATTCGCACCTACGCAAGTATGAGAAGGATTCTCTGTCCTTGGTCGCGTTCAGCAGTAATGGCTGGGAACAGCAGCACGAGTAAAAGAGGATGACGTACTCGAACGCGCCAGGTGAGGCCTCAGCGGATGCTCGGGTTCTTCTTTGTTGCTACCTCTGCGGCTTTCGTCTGACCTCGAAACGGAGGGGAGACCCTTCGAAATCGAACGTGCTCCGGAGCTGGTTTTCAATGTAGCGAAAGTACGATTTTTCGAGCAACTCAGCCCGGTTCATGAATAATACAAATGTTGGAGGAGCCGCCGATGCTTGCGTTGCATAGAGCAGCTTGGGGAGTGCGCCCCGCTTCAATCGCGGAGGGTGTGCGCGGAATAGCTCGCGCATGAATTCGTTCAACTCGCTTGTCGGTATCCGTCGGGTGTAGTTCTCGTGTACGTGGTTCACCATATCGAATAGTCTTCCCAACCGCAGCTTCGTCTTCGCTGAAATAGAAACGACGGGAATGTAGGAAAGGGTCGGCATTTTCCTGTGGATATAATCTACCACGGCGTCGAACGTGCGATGGTCCTTTTCCGCGATGTCCCACTTGTTCAGCGCTATCACCTGCGCGCGTCCGACCGAGTCAATCTCGTTCGCAATGCGGCAATCTTGCTCGGTAATCCCATGCTCGACGCTCGCGTCAATGAGCAACAGCGCGACGTCACAGCGCCGTATGCTTTGCAGTGCGCGCCTAACACTGTAGCGTTCGATGCCCTGCTCAACCTTTCGCGGTTTCTTGAGACCGGCGGTGTCTATGAGTACATACGCCTCGCCGCCCCTGCGGAAGGAGACGTCTACCGAGTCGCGCGTCGTGCCGGCCTCCTCATCCACGACTACACGCTCCTCATCAAGCAGCGCGTTCAGGAGCGATGATTTGCCCACGTTCGGCTGCCCGACAATGGCGACCCGTATCGCGCCCGGAGCCGGCTCCGACGGAACATGCGCGGGAATGGCGCCGACAATCAGGTCCAGCAGCTCTCCGATTCCGATGCCGTGCAGCGCCGAGATGGGATGAGGCTCACCGAGCCCGAGCGTGTACATCTCGACCGCCGCGAGGGAGCGCTCGTTATTGTCGGCCTTGTTGACGACAAGCACCACGTGCTTTTGGCTTTTCCGAAGCACATCAGCCACAGCGATGTCGCCCGGGGTGACTCCATCGACTGCGTCCGTTACAAAGACGAGGCACGAGGCGTCATGGATCGCCTTGAGAATCTGGGTGTAAACGCTGCGGGTAATCCCACCTTTGGCGGGGTCGGTGTCTCCGGCAACAAGCCCGCCCGTATCAACGACGTCGAAGAACCTTCCATCCCACTCGACCTCGCCGTAGATGCGGTCGCGTGTTACCCCCGGCTGATCATCAACGATTGCGGTCCGCCTTCCCGTCAGTCGGTTGAACAGCGTGGACTTGCCCACATTTGGCCTGCCCACAATCGCTACCAGAGGCTTAATGTCGTCGCCGTCACGCTTCTGGCTCATCAATTGCATTCCTGTTTGTCCATTTCGGGGACATAATACCGGTTTCGAGACTGTGAATGTGTCTCACGATTGGGGATGCAATGCAGGGGCACGGCGCGCCGTGCCCCTACAGCCGAAAAATCAACATTCCTTGTCGGGCGCAGCATGCTCCGCCCCCACAATCGCAACCGCAGGACAGATTCACTGTCCCATAATTCAAAATTGGGGCTGTCCCTCTATAGGGGCGGATTTATTCGCAGATGTATGCCGAAAGCGAGCCGAAATACCTATGCGAATAATTTCGCACCTGCAGAATTGTTGGATGATTCAGCTCCATTTTTGTCTTATGCGGGTGTGCGCGTGGCACGCAGCCGCCTGAGCAATATCCTCCCCGAGCTGAATGCCAATTTGCGAACTGTTGGTGGTTTCAATAGCCGCAGCAATATGTTCTTGTATGAATCCTCACCCGAGACCGCGAGATAGAATATCTCCTGCAGCCGATTGTCGGTTTGTGCAAGGCTCAGCACCATATCGAACAGGCCGAGCGACCGGCCCAATCGTGACAGGAAGCGGACGGCGATGCCGTACCAATAATCCTGCCTCAAGTCGCTGCAATCGCGCGCATATGCCTCGAACGCGCCTTGGGAGAAACCTCGATCAAATACCGTATCCGCAGCCCTGATTCCGGTGATGACCGCGGTATTGATTCCCTTGCCTTTGAACGGGCGCATCCAACCGGTCGCATCGCCCACGAGAACGTATCGATGCCCGTATGGATTCTCGGCCGGCGAGGTCGGAAAATATCCGGCGTAGATGTTTGCGAAATCCATCTCGAACTCGGGGAGAAGCGCGCGCACCTGCGGACGCTCCAGAAATTCATCGAGGTCGAGGGAAGTCACATCTCTTCCTGCGATGTTGACGATGATATGATCGCCCTTCGGCGTTACTGCGCCGAACTCCACGCGGGGGCCGGAGAGCAAGAACGCATGAATTGTGTTCCCGAGCCTCGACTCGATGAACGCGGGGTCGGTATGAATCTTGGTGACGAACGTCCTCAACAGGCTCTGCGGGCGCTCGTACGCGGAAAGCGGCTTCGTCGCATGCTCCCAGCAGTCGAGCATCGCCTCATCGAGGCCGAATGCGCCTACGACGACGTCGGCCCGTAGGTACTGGCTCTCACTGTAAATCCGCACCTCGTCCAATTGGCGCGTGTTCACGAATTCGACGCCCGTCACCCGACTGCGCACTATCTCCGCGCCGGCCTCCTCCGCTTTCTTGAGCAACAGACGGTCGAACATCACCCGCCGCACCGTATATGTCGGCTCCGCACTGGCTGACCCGTCGAGCACGACTTCGGCGTTGTCGCTGTGAAGCTGGTAGCTCTCGATGCGGCGTTTGATCAGCTCCTGCGGCAAATTCACTCCCAGCTTCTCGCGCAGCACGCTTTCCAAGGGAGGCGAAAGCACGCCTACGCATTGATTGTAATGCCGGTCGAAATCCTTCCCCTCAAAGACGACGATGCGCAGCGGGATACCCGCAGCGCGTGCCCTCGTGAGCAGCCTGATCGCGCAGCTTGCGCCGCCCGGCCCGCCCCCGATGATGGCCACCGTGACACCGGCTCGCACATGGAGATGCTTTCCGTCTATGCGCGCTCGGAGCCGCGCCAGCCGGCGCTCCACATATCTGTCCCATGCGGCGTCTGTCCGGAACGCGGACTGTAGGTTTCCGATTCCGAGCCTCAGGGTGAGCGCCGGACTCAACAAGCTCTTGAGAATCTTCTTGTACGGCATGTCCCCCGTAAACATGCTCCACAGCGAGTTGGCAAGCGCCTGCTGCTCGCGAGGCTTGCGCATTCGTTCCTCTTCCGCAAAAGAGAGGTGCGCCCGCGCAAGTCGTGGATGTGCGGCCACGGAATGATGCAAGGCGAAGAGCACTTTTCCACATCGATTATCAAAGCCGAACCGTTCCCTGCACAGACGATAATACTGGGCAAGTTCCGCTTCCCCTATGCCAATATTCAGACAGGTCTTCGCGGCAAACAATGCTGTGAAATAGGCTGATTCGATTCCGTTCTTCAAATACCGCGCCTGGCACGCATCTCCCACCAATAATCCGCGGTCGCGGTACGGTTTCCTGGCCGCAGTGACCGGGAAATGCGGGTGACAATGACAACTTATCCTCCAGCCCTCGGGAAGATACGGCTTCATTTCAGGACGGCGCAGCACGCTCTCGAGGTCAGTCATTCTCACCGAGGGTCCGATGCCGGAAATGGTGACGAAATTTCCTTTCGGAGTCATGGCAATGAAGTGTATCTTGCGCTCGCCTAATGCAAACACATGAATGCAGTTGCCGAAGACCTTGCGGTTGAATTCAGCGTCCACCGGCATCTCCGCCTGACACGCCACCCACGTGCGTGGAGCTTTATACCCGCTCATGAACCCGTGACGCAGCTTCGTGTTGACGCCAAACGCGCCCACAACGAGGTCCGCTTCGGTTTCGCCGCCGTCTTTCATGAGCAAGACAGCTTTCTCCACAGGCATTCTGGGCCAAACCACCTGAGTGACTTTATCGCGCACGAACTTCGCGCCCATCGAGACCGCGTGGTCAAGCAGGAACTGGTCAAAGCTGACAATGTCCTCGGACGTCGGGTCCGGACTGTGACCGCGGAATACGGTGTAGATCGGCCGCTCATCCTGTCTCAGAAACACTTCCCTGCCGCCTGCATGGAGCACGTACCCCTCGACTTCTTGCCGCACCACATGCGCCGGAAGCGGGATACCTTCCCGTTGTAAATGCTCGACGAGATGATGGCCGATGGCGCCGGCACACATGTTGCACCCCTTCGGCCCATAATCGAGGAACGATTTCCGGTCATAGATTGTTACACCGACCCCAATGTCCGAGCGCGCGCTCATCTTCAGGATGAAGTGCGCGAAGAAACTGCCCGCCGGGCCACCGCCGATAACCGCAATGTTTGCCCCGCTTTGAAGCTTGACCGCCATGTTCCCTTTCCTCTTTCGTCTATGCAACCATCTGTTAATCATAATTTTACCATATACGTGATGATGCGGTAAAGCACCGTCCTAATTGCACTCAACCGGGTCCTATGGTAAAATCTCTTGTGGTGGGATTTTGACCGCAACCGAGAGCAAAGGACCCAGAATGGCATACGATTACAAGCCGGGCGAGGATGACGACATACTCAAGCGCTATGCGCTCGTCGCCACCGTAGTTGTTGTGCTCGCCATACTCGTTGTGCTGACCCTTTACCTGGGGCTTGGTATCGACACGAATACCCTCAAAATCATGTTGAAAAGGGTCATTCCCGACCCGACCAACGTCATCTTCATTATCATTTTCCTCATGGCGGCGTTCGCGCTCTGGGGTTTCTTTCGCGAGCCTGCCGCCGCCGAGAACGTCCAGCGCAGGCAGACATATCTCATACTGCTGCTCTTCGTGGCTGGAATCATGCTCGCCGGAACTATCTATTTCAAATATTTCTCGCGCCCTACACACGAAGTCACAAAAATGGAAATCTGTCCCCGCTGCGGGGGCACTGGCAGAGCCAAGTACCGGCCAGAGTATCCCTGTGGCTACTGCGATGGAACAGGCCACGTAGCCCCGTGAACGTGCGTCCGTTTCAGCGGCCTTTCCCGTGTCTTTGTGAGCATTCCGCGGCACCCTCGGGGCGCTTATGAAAGAAATGCGCTTCATTTTGCTTGTCATTGCGAGTCATCCCGCGTTTCACGGGATGACAAAGCAATCTTTGTTTGTTCGTTGGGACATCAGAGAGATTGCTACGGTCGCGCGAGTCTGCGACTCTCGGGTCCGAGACCCTCGTGTTGCGACCCTTCGCTCCCTCGCAATGACTGTTAATGGTTGCGTGTTTCTCAGGAGAACCTCACTCATACCGGATACCGCACCGTGGAAGTAGCTAAGCATATTCATCAGATTCCGACGCCGACACCCTTTTATGTCGGCGCTATCAACACGTATCTCATCGAAGATGAGCCACTCACGCTGGTCGATTCGGGTCTCAAGACAGAAGAAGCGGAGGAGGCCCTGCGTGCGGGTCTCAAGGAACTCGGCTTCGCCTTTAGCGATATCGAGCAGATCATCATCACACACTCGCATCTCGACCACTATGGTCTGATGGCAACCATTGCCTCCGAGGGCAATCCGCGCGTGTGCGCCCATCCGCTTGAAGTGTTCGACCTGCAGAATCCGCGCGGATACGCAAACGAGGACGATGAGCGGTATCACCGAACGGAGCGATTCCTCTTGAAATCGGGCCTGCCCAAGGAACTCCTCGAAAACATCCTCATGCGTCATCCCATATTCGAGCAGTTGCGCGACCCCATCACCGTCACGCAGATGGTCAACGACGGCGATGTCATCAGGCTCAAACACAGGGAATTGCGCGTCGTCCATTGCCCCGGCCACTCCCCTGGGCTGATTAACCTCTATGATTCCGCCGCTCGGGTCCTGCTTTCCGGCGACAATCTGCTGAAACATATCAGCCCTGTGCCGCTCATCAACTTCCCGAAGGATTCCTCCCAACCGCGCGCGCACAGCCTGGCGGACTATCTGGCAACGCTTCGACGATTGAAAACGCTTGATGTCGATATCGTTCTCACGGGCCACGGCGAGATAATTCACGACATGAATGAGATTATCGATAGCATTGTCGTCCATCATGAGGTCCGCAAGCGCAAGGTGCATAGATTTCTCGACGGTTCTCCAAAGACCGCATATGATGTTTGCAGCCATCTGTTCCCGAAAATCGAAGCATACCACATCTATTTGGGAATGTCCGAGGCTGTCGGCCATCTCGATATTCTCCAAACGGAGGGAGCGGTCGAGATGGAAGAACGAAACGGGAAATTCCTCTACCATTCGAAAGGTGCGCCCAGACACTGAGGAGACGAAAGATTCAAGGCGAAAGACGAAAGGAGTAATCCCCCTTTGAGATTATCCCGTAATCGTAGGGGCGCCCCTATGTGGGCACCCGGGCGGCCACACAGGGCCGCCCCTACGACAATATTGTCAATTACGGGGTAGATTCTCTTTCCTCCCTCATTTAAGGGGGGATGAAGGGGGATTTGGCGAAATGGGGAAACGGGGCAAGAAGGAACAAGACGAAGGGCGAAAGTGACAAGGAACCAACACGTAACATTCGCCAACGGTCTTAACTGCGAACCGTAGACTGTAAACCGGCGGTCGGAACCCCGCGCGCTTCGCGCGGCTCGCCTCTTTTGAGGGGGTGGTGCGGTGGCAATCGTGAAGACATCGGATATTGTCGGCTCCTCTCCGAAAGGATGGGAGGACGCGGTGCGCGCGGCCGTCGAGCGCGCGAGCCGCACGCTCATCGGCCTGCAGGAAGTCGAGGTCACGCGCCTGAATGCGAAAATCGAGGGCGGCAACATCGTCGAGTACCGCGCGCATGTGAAAATTCATTTCCTCCTCGACGAAGAGCTTCCCCTGCATGAGTGAGCGAAAGCTCGGAGGTGGTCGGGCAATTCAAACCAACCTTTTCCTGTCGGTATCCGGAGGCCAGAACCCATGCCCTTCTCAGACGAATACTTCCGGTTGTTTGACAACACGCCTGCATTTCGCGACAGGGTCGCCAGCAAGTACATTCTTGCCACGAGCGCTGCCCACATCAGCGAGCGATTGCTCCGCTGCATCTGGTACGACCGGCTCTACGATATGCAACGCCTCGCCACCCGTGACGGCAAGAGCGTAAGCGTTCATTCGCCGGGAACATGGAATCTCGAGAGCGGGCCCGACTTCAAGAACGCACACCTCAGCATCGGTGGGCAACGGCTCAAGGGTGACGTCGAGCTTCACATCGAGCCCTCAGGCTGGCGTCTCCACGGCCACTCGCACGACCCTCGTTATGATAACGTCATTCTGCATGTGACCCTCACATCCCGCGCCAAAGAAGCTCCCATCGTCAGCCGTCATGGAGTCGAGATTGCGGAACTGGCGCTCTGGGATTATCTGAGCGACAATCTCTCCGTCCTCAAGAGCGCGCTCCGGCCCGAAGAATATCCGTATCGCAGCATGAAGAATTTCGGCAGGTGCCAGGGACTGCTGGAGCAGATGCCGCCCGACGCCGCGCTCCGGCTGCTGCACATCGCGGGCGATGCCCGCATCATCGCGAAGCAGCGCAGGTTCTCCTACGAGGCCGAGAAGAACAAGCCCGACCAGGTGGCCTATGCCGCGCTGCTCGAATGCATGGGCTACAAGGCATACACGAAACAGTTCGGCCAGCTCGCCCAGAGGCTTCCCTATGAGACGTTGCGCGAGCGGGTTCTCGCATCCCGCTCTCTGCGCTCTCCCGAGGAACGAGCTCGATTGACGCAGGCGCTCCTGCTTGGCGCGGCGGGATTGCTGCGCCCAAGCGGTCGGAGTGTCGCTCCGGACGCGCAGGATTACTTAGGGCACATGGAGCGACTCTGGAAGAAATCCGGTCTTGCCAGCGCCGATGCGGGCGATATCTGCTGGAAAGCGGCCGCCGTCCGCCCCGCGAACCTGCCCGAGCGGCGTATTGCGGGCATCAGCCATGTGCTTGTCGGCTCATACGAGCGCGGCCTGTTTGATTTCATCGTTGCATCGGCGCACAAGCACGACGGTCGAAGGGCGCGAAGCGCATGCATTGCCCATCTCGTCAGCCCGCTCGATGATTTCTGGTCCTATCGCTACAGCGGCGGCGGCAGGCGGCTCAAGAAATCCGTGAGCCTCATCGGGCGAGACAGAGCGCTCACGATTGTGGTCAACTCATATGTGCCGCTCGGACTGCTTCATGCGCGGCAGGAGAGTAGGGGAGAGGATGAGGAATCCGTCCATCAGTTGTACTGCTCTCTGCCGTCGCCGCTCCCCAACAATATCACGCGGCTGATGGAGTATCGCATGTTCGGGCGCGAGCCGCGCGCTCGCGCGCAGTTTAGGCGCTCGGCCCGAACCCAGCAAGGCCTTCTCCAAATCTTCGCCGACTGGTGCAGCGAAGACCCTTCATGCGAAAACTGCGGACTGCTTGCCGTTCTCCAAGCCAGGCAGGTCGGCGACGGATGACGAACCGTGGGAGCCGCAACCAACCAATAGAGGCGGCTTGTCAAGAGAAAACTCTTCCCCCTCACCCCCATACCGGGGGCTTTTGTTCTGTTCCAAGCTCGCCGAGCGCCCCT
>QZKI01000102.1 GCA_003598055.1 Candidatus Abyssobacteria bacterium SURF_17
CGTGGTCTTGCCCGCAAAGCTCACCTGTTTCTCAGGCGAATTCGATTGCCACATCTCCGCCGTGAGCGTTGTGGTCCCGCTTTCAAAGACAACGGACGGCAGTTCATCGAGCGCCGCGAGGGGTAATTCCGAGGAGTTGGCGGAACCTTGTATCCATGGCTCTTTGCCGGGTTGTATCTGTGCTTTTCCGTCTATCTTGGCATCCCCAACCGCAAGCGCAAAGTTTTCGATGGTGATTTCATCCGGAAGCAGATAGTAGGCCTTCACCATCAGCGAGCCCGGTGTTCCGGGCTGCTTCTTCATTACCTTCGGAATGGTGAGTCCGGCGCTTGTCAGGTTGAAATCGGCTTTGACATCCACCCGATTCATCGTGGCGGTAAGAGGGAGGGATGTGCCCGCCATGCCGCTTGGCTCAAGATTATTGACGAGTTTTTCGCCCGCAAGAGCGAGCGCCTCTCTCAGGTCGACGGCGCCCCTTCCCTTCAGGTCGGCCGCTCGCTCGTCGTGCCAGAGGTCGTTGACGACGCCCGAGAACGAAAGTGTGGTGTGGCCGAAGCTGGTATCCAAGGCTCCTACGCTCAACAGGCCTTCAGCCGTCTTCAGTCTTCCCGTGAGGTTTCCCTGGTTAGCAATGCCCTTCGTCAGGAGCCGGTTCGCGGAGAAGGAACAGGTGAGGTTCATCTCCGCCGTTGTGCCGGAAGCGCGCGCTGTGATGTCGGCAAGCGGAACGCCCGCCGACAAAGCGGCGGCGGGTCGAAATTCCCCAAGCGGCCCCTGCTTGAGCAAACGGATATCCGACTCCGCTTCGACGGATGGATTCGGCGCGGAAATCCGGGACATCGATCCAGATAGTTTTGCCTCCACGGGAGGATAGGAGACGGATGCTGAGTTGACGCGAACGCTTTCCCCCTGCACATTGATTGTGAGCTTTATGTCGCGAATATCCAGAGATTTTCCGGAAACCTCATCGTGGATGCTGATGCTTCCGTTGCGCACATGAATCGGCCCGATTTTCACCTTTTCGGCCGATGGCTTCTCGTCCTCTTTTCGCTCTTTCTCAGGTTTCAACCGTTCAATGATTCTCTCAATGTTCCATTGACCGTCTGCGGCACGGACGAGCGCGATCGAGGGTGAGCCTACCACAACGCCCTCTACCGTGTACTGCTTCTTCAGCAACTGAAAAAGGTTGAAATCGAGCCGTATTCTTTCAGCCGAGAGCATCTCACGCGAGCTCGTGCGATCAACCATTCGTATGTTCCTGGCGACGAGCTCCGCGTCGGGATAAAAACCCAGCGTGAGCTTCTCGATGGTCACCTTCTGGTCGAGCGCGTTTGAGAGTTCCTTCGCGAGGATGCCCTTGATGCGTTCACTTGGAAGAAGCAGTCGGAGCGCGACTGCACCGGCGACCCAGAGCCCTACCAGCACGGCCAGCAGGGTGGCAATGCGCTTGAGCATCTTTTTCTTTGATGGGTCCAGATGCAACAGAGGTTTCACTGTTTCTTATCCCGTTCGGCGGCGTGCGACTCCTTGATGCCCTTGATAAGCTCGAAGCAATCCAGATTACCCACCACTTTCCCGCCTTCGAGAACGGGCAGGTCCTCGAGCCCGTGCACCACCGCGACTTTCAGGGCATCCTCGAGGTCGTCATCGAGGCTCACTGATTCTGCATCCTTCATGATATCGCTGGCCGTCTGCGCGAGTATCTCGTGGAGCACGGCGATGCTCCGCTTCTTGAGATACTTCGCTCCCAGAATATTGAGGACCTCTCTCACGCTGATGGTTCCCACAAGCTCTTCGTTTTCATCTAAGACGTAAACCGACCGTGAAGCGGGGTTCTTCGCGATGATCTCGATGACATCTTCTATGGAAGTGTCGGTCCGGACAAGGTCGACCTCAGGAGTCACCCTCTGATAGCAATCACGAACCTTCATCTGGCTCCTCCTCGCGATAGAATCTCGCGATGGCCCACTTGAGCATCGGCGGAGTGACTATGATGGTCACCACACACATGAACGCGGCGGCGGAAAACGTGCCTTCGTCAACGAGGCCGCCCTGTCTGCCGAGGCCGGCCACAATGAGGCCGACCTCGCCCCGGGGCACCATCCCTATGCCGACCAAGGCTGCCGTCGAAACCGGCATTTTCGTCACTAGTCCCCCGAGCGCTCCGCCGAGCACTTTGGAGACTACTGCGACAACCGTAAAACCGATAGCGAACACGATGGCGGCCCACAGCTCGTTCAAGTGAACAGCCACGCCGATCGAGACGAAGAATATCGGGGCCATGAAATGGTATATCGGTTCCACCTGTTCTTGCACTGACGATGATTCGCTCGTCCGGCCGAAAATGACTCCTATCAGAAAAGCGCCTACCATGCTGGCAAGTCCTGCGAGCTTTGCGAGATACGAAAACAAGAAGGTGACGCCGAGAATCATGACGAACAATGAGCCTTCGCCCTCGAGGTGCCGCAGCCACTTCGTCAGCGGCGGAATCGCGAACCAGAATATGGGCAGCACGATGAGGAGATAGATTCCCTCGCGCGCGAGCGTCAACGCGATGCCGCCCTCCTCGCCCGAGCCCGCGAGCGTGAGCACCACTGCGAGAATCATCAGGCCGACCACATCATCAATCACCGCTGCTGCGAGCACTGTTTGCGACAGCCGCGAGCGCGTGAGTCCCATATCCATGAGGGTGCGCGCCGTGATGGCGACACTTGTCGCCGTGAGGATGGCGCCGAAAAAGAGGGAAACCTGCCATGATACGTCCATGGCAAGTCCCATCAGCCAGCCCGAAATGAACGGCACCACAATTCCCAATATCGCTATGGCGAGTGCGCGCGGGCCGACCGCGCGCAGGTGAGCCACCTTCGTTTCGAGCCCGAGCATGAAAATCATGAAAATGATGCCGATCTCGGCGAACAGCTCGAGTGTGTGCGATTCATGGAGCACTCCGATCAGCGAGGGACCCAGGAGCACTCCGATAAGTATCTCCCCGAGCATCGGACTCTGCTTGAGCCGATTGAATATCTCTGCCCCAAGCTTCGCGCCGAGCAGAATTATTGCTAGCTCGAATATCCAGTCTGTCTGCAGCGTCTCGATTGTTTCAGGCTCCTTGTGTTCCCCAAGGATGGCTCCCGTTGGTCATTCCTCGAGGCCGCCGAACATCATTTCATTTACCTTAACTGAATACTCGCCGATATGCAAACCCACCCCTATGAAAAAGGTGCGGAGGAAACTCCTGAAAGCTTCCTCCGCATAGGTTAGTGGAGCAGGTCTGTAAGCCGAGTTCTGTCTGACCCCGCTGCTCGCGGGACCGAGATGGCCATTCCTCTGGGACGCCCGTTGCCGGACGCCTCTAGCGATCTAACCCGGGGGCATTGGGAGCGGGCCGCTCCATCGCCCCTCTATTTGATCTTGCTCCGGATGGGGTTTGCCAGGCCGACGGGTCGCCCCGCCGCCGGTGCGCTCTTACCGCACCTTTTCACCCTTACCGGCGCGCCTCTTACAGCGCAGGCTCATCCCCGCGTTACGGGGATTCCGGCGGTGTGTTTTCTGTTGCACTTTCCTTGGGGTCGCCCCCACTCGCTGTTAGCGAGCATCCTGCCCTGTGGAGCTCGGACTTTCCTCAGTCCCGCGTTTCACGGGACCGCGGCCATCCGGCCTGCTCCACCCTTTATTATATCAGCCGTTCTTAACTCCATGCAACTTCAAGCGTTATATATTGACATCCGGCATAGGCCTTTCTTGTTTAAGTATTTGCCAAAAAAGGGAGACCTATGCTACAATACGCTCAACATTTGACAGATAATGCCGGGCGCATGGTTATTCTGCGCATGATACCCCCGAGAGAAATGTCTGCGCAATCGCTCGAAAAACTCAGGCGTGAAGTCCAGGAAATTGGCGCTCTCCCCACTCTTCCCGAGATTCCCATGCGAATTCTTGAACTCATCGCCGACGAGAAGTCTTCGATGGAGGACATATCCAAGCTCGTCGAAAGGGACCCTTCCCTTACGGCAAACATCCTCAAGGTCGCGAACTCCGCTTACTATGGAGTGCGCCAAAGAGTCGCTTCGCTCAAGCTCGCACTCGCCATTCTCGGGTTCAATGAAATCATCAATATCGTCACGAGCATTTCCGTTGTGCGCATCTTCCCTTCTCACGGGCGGAGCGCCAGCTTCGACCGGAACAAATTCTGGAAGCATTCGTTCGGATGCGCCTCGGCCGCTCAGATGCTCGCGCGTGAGTTGCGCTTTGAGACCGCAGGAGTGGACTTCGTGGCCGGGTTGCTGCATGATATCGGGAAACTCGTCATGGACCAGTATTTCCACCCAAAGCTTCGTGAAATCTGGAGTATGAAAGAGAAGGAAGGCACTCCTCTCCTCGTTGCGGAAGAACAGGTTATGGGCGCCGACCACGCCGTCCTGGGCTCTTGGCTTGCCGGAAGCTGGAATCTGCCGCCGGTCCTCGCGGAATCAATCACGTATCATCATCGCCCGCTCGACGTGCTTGCGCTTCCGACCCCAAGTGAAAAGCCTGCGCTGGCGGCAATCATCCATTTGGCCGATATTCTGGCCTGCGAGCCCGAGTTGAATTTTACGGAAACCGCTGAGGCATCGCAATCGTTCGGCGACAATCTGGCATGGAAGATCATTTTAGCCGAGCGTCCCGACCTGGGCAGGGACGCGCTCGAACGCTTCATGGGCAAATATGAGGAGTACCGCGAGAAGGTGAGCGCACTCGTGCTGGCCGTATCGTGAATCGCGCAAGGGAGACCATGAAACATATCCTCATCGTAAGCAAGGACACCGTGCTTAAGGAGCAGTTGACGCGCGTCATTGACCCAACAAAGACGCAGCTCGATATGGCTGAGTCGCTATCCTCAGCGATGTCTCTCTCCACGGAGATGCAGTACGACGCGGCCCTGGTCGTCGTCAATCGGTACGATTCGCGGGCGGCGGAATTTCTCACCGAGTTCCTCGATCAGAATCCCCAGACAATGCTCATGCCCGTGTCTCCCAATGTTGCCGTCGAGCATGTTCTGGACGCGATGCGCCGGGGCGCTGCGGATTTCATCCACCAACCCGTCACAGCCGAAGAAATTGTCACGCGTATCTCGAAATGCATCGAGAGCCGACGGATGAAGCGCGAGATAGATTTCCTGCGCCACACGCAGCCGCACATCTATCGATTTGATGACATCGTAGGCGTATCAGCGCCGATGAAGAAGGTGTTCTCTCTCCTCAGAAAGGTCGCTCCCACCGACGCGACTGTCCTTATCATGGGCGAGACGGGCACGGGGAAGGAGCTCATCGCCGGCGCGATTCACTTCAACAGCCCGCGTGCGAAGAACAGCTTCGTCAAGGTGAACTGCGCGGCGCTGCCTGAGAATCTGCTCGAAAGCGAGTTGTTCGGGCATGAGAAGGGCGCCTTCACCGGCGCGCACCGGCAGCGCGTCGGGCGGTTTGAGCAGGCCGATGCAGGCACGATTTTCCTTGACGAAATCGGGGACATGGGCGCCAGCACCCAGGCAAAAATCCTGCGGGTGCTCCAGGAGCATCAGTTCGAGCGGCTCGGCGGCACCCAGACAATCGACGTGGACGTGCGCGTGATCGCAGCAACCAACAAGGACCTTACCACCCTCATGAACTCAGGCCAGTTCCGGGAGGATTTATTTTATCGGCTTAATGTGGTCACCATCGAGCTGGCTCCGTTGCGCGAGAGACGCGAGGATATTGGGCCGCTCGTTACGTTTTTCTTGAAGAAGTATGCGGCCCAGATAAACAACCGAGTGGAGAGTGTCAGCACACCGGGAATGAAGATGCTCGAGGAATACCACTGGCCGGGGAACATTCGCCAGCTTCAGAATGTCATCGAGCGAGCAGTGATCATGTGTGAGGGGACGAAAGTATTGCCCGAACATATCGCCCTCTATGATAAGGCCTCTCCAAAGAAAAAGGAGATAGTCGAGATTCCCGAGGACGGAGTGAAGCTCGTGGATGTCGAGCGACAACTCATCGTGCAGGCCCTCGAGCGCACCGGATGGGTACAAAAAAACGCCGCGAAACTCCTCGGGATGAGCCCGCGCGTGATCAATTACAAAATCCGAAAGCATAGGATCAAACGCCCTGATCTCTAGCTGGCAGTCAGGAGCGGGAGACGGAATGCGGCCCTCTCCTTGATTGTCTCCTTCGCTTCCCGTGCGATACATTCCTGAACCCGGATAGCGCATGAGCCTTGGGAATGTCCCCTTGGGGTCGTGCCGGTTCGTTTGGCAAGCGAGCCGATTCCCCCGGGTCTATAAGGATGAAGCTTTGCGGCGGTTCGCGACCGCCGCGCAGAGCTTTCGCGCATATCGGCGGTCATTTGCGGTCGCGGCCCTTTTGAAAAGAGTGAGGTGGTGTCTTATGCTGTGTTCCCGCACAGCGAGAAACGGCAATCTCCTGCTCATGTTCCTCATGTTCTTGCTGCTTCTGCCTGCATGCGGAAGCGGGCGAAAGAAATACCTTGCAGAGGTGATGCCTCTCGTCGAGCAGAACGATGCGATTGATGCGCGCGTGGCGCAGCTCCTGAGGATAAACGCGTTTCAAGACCCCGACTATCTCACCAAGCTCGAAAGCTACATAGCCTCGAAGCAAGCTATCCTGAATCACTTCGAGACGATGCAGCCGCCGTTTCTCATGGCGACCACGCATGCCAAGCTCGTGCAGGCGATGAAAAACGGCGTCCGCTATCTCCAGTCGGAACGCGAGAAGTTCATGATAGCGCGGGAGAAAATGTCCAAACTGCCGCCAACGCAAGACTCTGATGAATTCGATGTCATCCGCGAGTATCAGTCACAAACGGCGGCGTACCAGGCGGACATGATGGAACAATTGATGAAGCAGCAATATGAGAAGTTATACGGCGAAGTGAGAGAGGAGTTGGAGCGGGCAAGCAAGTTCTGAGCATTCAACCCCGCCGCAGTCGGGGTTACGCGAAAGAAACATCCGGTTTGTCATTGCGACCCCGCCCTTGGCGGGGGAAGCAATCTCTGTATGCATCTTCACATGTTGTCGATGAGATTGCTTCGGTCGCTCTCCCGCCAAAGGCGGGATTCGCTTCCTCGCAATGACTGAATTGCTGCTGGTTTCTTAGGAGCCGTATTTCGCTGACCCCCGCGGATGCTCCAGCCGTAGAGGATGGCCGACCAGGTTCGCGTCAATAGCGTCAATAAATGGATCATCGCTGCCACCGTGATGATTCCGACAATCATGGAGATTGTCGACACGAGCGTGGCCAATGTTGCGCTTACTCACATACGCGGCAGCCTCAGCGCCGGTGTGGACGAAGTCACATGGGTGCTCACTTCCTACCTCGTATCGAACGCCATCATCATCCCCATCACCGGTTGGCTCGCCCGGACGTTCGGGCGAAAACGGTATCTGAGCTTCAGCGTCACCCTCTTTACCGTCAGCTCGCTGCTCTGCGGAAGCGCGCCCAACCTCGGCACGCTCGTCTTCTTCCGAGTGCTCCAGGGGATAGGCGGAGGCGCGCTCCAACCGATGTCGCAGGCGATTCTGCTCGAGTCCTTCCCCCCGCAGCAGCATGGAGTCGCGATGGCCGTGTTCGGCGTGGGAATCATGTTCGGCCCAATCGTCGGCCCGTTCATGGGCGGGTGGTTGACCGACCACTTGAGCTGGCGCTGGATTTTCTACGTCAATATCCCGATTGGAATCATTGCGCTCACGATGGTCTATTTTTTCATCTTCGATCCGCCGTATCTGCGGCGGACGAAAGACAGAATAGATTATTGGGGATTGGCGTTGCTTGTCGTCTGGATCGGTTGCCTCCAGATCGTGCTCGACAAGGGCGAAAGCGAGGACTGGTTCAACTCCAACTTCATCATCATCCTGTCGGCCATCTCAGTTATTGCGCTGGTTTTCTTTCTGTATATCGAGCTGACAACGGAAAAGCCGGTCGTCAACCTCCGAACATTCCGAAGCATCTCGTTCACGGCAGGCAATATCATGATGTTTCTCTCGTTCTTCTGCTTTTTCGGAAGTATCGTGCTTCTTCCGCTCTACCTGCAACTGCTCATGGGCTACACGGCGACGCTTGCGGGAATGGCGCTGTCGCCCGGCGGCATTGCAAGCCTCATCTCAATGGCCATCATGGGACGGCTCATAAATAAGATCGACCCACGCCTTATCGTCCTGTTCGGAATCTGCGTTACGAGCTATTCTTTCTATATGATGACCCAATTCAACCTGTCCGCGGATTATCACTATGTGCTCATGCCGCGCATTGTGCAGGGCTTCGGCGTGGGTTGTTTGTTTGTGCCATTGAGTACCCTCACACTCACGCATATTCCCAGGGAAGAAATGGGGAATGCCACGGGCATTTTCAACCTGCTGCGAAACCTCGGCGGCAGCTTCGGCATCGCGTTTTCAGCCACGATGCTTGCGCGTCATTCGCAGATAAACCATCGGTTCCTGATAGAGCGGATGTCGCCCACGGACCTGACGTTTCAAGAGGCATATCACACGTTAACCTTCAGGCTCCCCCAACTTGGGGTCAACCCGGGCATCCTTGAGGAGAGCGTGCTCGGTGTCATTTACGGACAAGTGCAGAGACAGGCTCTGATGCTCTCGTTCAACGACTCGTTCATGTATCTATTCCTCATTTTCTTCGCGCTCTTTCCCTTCCTTTTCTTACTCAAACGGCCGAAGCTCGGGGAACACATAGAGACTCACTAATGGCTTTCCCGAGGACATAATACTTATTCCTCTGCCGAGGACCACGGCATCGGCATTGCTCCATCTTCCGTTGTGACACAAGGCAGGTAAGCACGGATTATGTCCCCGGAACGACCCAGCGGTTGCGTCGCATGTTCTGGCCTCAATTGAGGCTGACGCATACCCTTTTTCAGGAAAATCTTTTCATCGCGGGCGCAAACGGTATTGGCGCGAGATTATCTAAGAGGTTAATTTTCAAGGGGTTATCGCATCCCGAACGTTGATGGCATCCGACTTGCTCTCTTGATCGCGTACTCTTGTGGCCGCTATACTGGAACGATGCGAAAAACCGCTATGACCAATGGACACCGCCGCGGCCACGCGAACCGAGAGTGGCAGCAGACAAGCATCGTTGCTTTCATATCGTTGTCCATTCTGCTTTTCGCCGCTAAATCGGTCGCACAGCCGCAGGCAATGCTGGAGTTTCACCCTCGCGCCGTTCCCTTGAACCGAACGATGCGCGTGACGCTTGAAGTCGTGTGGACGGGCGAGGCCGATGCATTTGATATTCCACACCCCGACGTTTCGGGGCTGCCGGAATTTGAGATGGTTCAGCAGCGTGTTCGCGCAACACGCGAGGGCGAAGAGAATCACGTGAGTCACGAGATTATTATGCGACCGCTGAAAGAAGGCGAATATGACCTCGCTCGCATACATCTCCAGTTTTTCGGGAAGGATAGAGATGTAGCAACCAGCATTCCGCTTCCCAAAAGCATGGTTACGGTTGTTCGGCCGCAGTTTCTTGGGCCTGTGGGCAAACGTGTGCTCGGGGTTGGAATCGCGGTTGCCGCCGGCGCTGCCATAGTTCTCATATTGCGGTCCAAGAGGGCAGCCCGTCAGAGAGAAATGGAGAAGCTGGGAACGGGTGACCACGCGCGGGCCGAGCTTCTCCACGCCCTCGAATCTGCAAGCCCATTCCTCATCGAGGGTGAGGCCGCACGCTATCTCGAACGATTATGCGAGCTCGCCGATTCAGATGAGCTTAGGCCTCATATCGAGAGGAGAGAAGCCCTCGAGGAGCTGGCGGCAAACGTCAAATTTGGAGGGCATACCCCATCGCTGGACGAGTTGAACTGGGCGGAGAAACAGGTGAGAGCGGCGATCCGAAAGGCATTTCCTGAAGATGCCGGCCAGCGGGGAAAGGCATAGATCAATGATGAAGGAGTCGAACAGATGAGTGGAGACATCCAGGTGATAACCCAGAGGGTCAAGGAGCAAAGCAAGTTCGTTCGAACCCTCGTGTCGGAAATGGGGAAGGTAATCGTCGGGCAGAAGTACATGGTCGAGCGCCTTCTTGTGGGACTCTTATCCAACGGTCATATTCTCCTCGAGGGGGTGCCCGGCCTCGCGAAGACGACCGCCGTGCGCGTGCTCAGCGAATGCATCAACACGAAGTTTCAGCGGATTCAGTTCACGCCCGACCTGCTTCCAGCAGATTTGGTCGGCACGCAGGTGTACAATCCCAAAGACGGCCAGTTCACCGTGAAGAGAGGGCCGATATTCGCCAATCTTATCCTGGCTGATGAGATAAACCGCGCGCCCGCAAAAGTGCAAAGCGCTTTGCTCGAGGCAATGCAGGAGCGGCAAGTAACCATCGGCGAGAACACGTTCAAGCTCACCGAGCCGTTTCTCGTGCTTGCCACACAGAACCCAATCGAGCAAGAAGGAACCTATCCGCTGCCGGAGGCACAGGTGGACAGGTTCATGCTGAAGCTCAAGATCACCTATCCCAACAAGCAAGAGGAACGGGAAATCATGGACCGTGTCGTCGTGGGCGCGGACTTTCACTTGGACTCCGTGGTAACTCCTACAGACATCCTGGATGCGCGCGAGGTGGTCAACGCGGTTTATATCGACGAGAAGATCAAGGACTATATCGTGAATATTGTGTTTGCCACGCGTGAGCCGAAGAGTTTCGGCATGCCCGGCCTCGATGGCCTCATAGAATATGGCGCGTCCCCGCGCGCCTCGATTTACTTGAGTCAGACGGCGAAAGCATATGCATTCGTCCAAGGACGCGGGTACGTGACTCCACAGGATGTGAAAACGATAGGCATGGACGTTCTTCGCCACCGGGTCATTTTATCCTATGAAGCCGAGGCCGAAGAGATGACGCCGGAAGATGTCATCCAGAAAATCTTCGACCACGTCGAGGTTCCATGAGAGCATGCGGCCAGCCCTGCATAACGGGGTGGCTTAGGAGAGAAAAGCACGTTGACACCGCATGTCATTGCGAGTCATCCCGCGCTTGGCGGGATGACGAAGCAATCTCTGCTTGGGTGTGACGCCATGGGCGAGATTGCTTCGCTCGCTCGCAATGACGAGGCGAGTTAGTTTCGCGGGAGAGATTGTCTGACAATGCTGCCGAAGGAAATCTTCCGGAAAATCCGCAGAATCCAGATTTATACCACACGAACCGTCAATGATGTCCTTGCGGGCCAATACCGGAGCGTGTTCAAGGGCAGGGGAATCGAGTTTGCCGAAGTGAGAGAGTATCAGGTGGGCGATGACGTCCGCATGATTGACTGGAACGTGACGGCGCGGATGGGGCGGCCGTATGTGAAGCAATTCTCGGAGGAGCGCGAGCTGACGGCAATGCTCCTTGTTGATTTGTCCGCCTCCGGGCGATTCGGCTCCGTCGAACTCACGAAGAATGAGATGGCCGCAGAGATAGCGGCGCTTTTGGCCTTCTCAGCCATCCGAAATAACGATAAGGTGGGGCTCATCATATTCACTGACCGGGTCGAGAAGTTCGTAGCGCCCCAGAAAGGACGTTCTCATGTGCTGCGCGTCATACGCGAAATTCTCTATTTTCGGCCCGCAGGCAAGGGGACCGACATCGCCGCGGCCATTGAATACCTCATGCGAATAAGCACGCGGAGGACGGTCGCATTTCTTATCTCTGATTTTATCGCGAGCGGCTACCAGAAGAAGCTTCGCGCGGCGAACAAGCGGCATGACATGATTGCCTTCAGGATTACTGACCCGCGCGAGACCGAGCTTCCGCGCGTGGGCCTCATACGGCTCGAAGACCCGGAGACCGGCGGCATTCTGCTTGTGGATACCCGCAGCGAGAAACTGAGGCGAAACTACGAACGAGCAGTCGCACAAGATCGTGCCAAACAACTGCACTCGTTCCGCTCGATGAATGTCGATACCGTTGACCTGCGGACGGATTCATCCTACATCGAGCCGCTTGTCAGATTTTTCAGGATGCGCGAGCGCAGGCTCGCGACGGGGAAATAGTGATGAACAAGGGGTCCTGCTGCGCACGGCGACGATACATAGCGCTGGTTCTCGCATGCGTCGTGGTTACCCTGTGCGCATGCGGCAGCGGAGAGACTCGCGTGGCAAGTCGCCAGGCCGTGTCGGCTCCGGTCGACCTGTCCGCAGAGGTTGACAAGGCCGTAGCCTATCCCGGCGACGTGATAACTTTCACGCTCCGGGCTTCTCATTCGCCTGATATATCATTGGAGCTGCCGGAGATCACCGACACACTTTCGGAATTCCATATTATCGCGTCGGACTATCCGCAGCCGGTTCGAGAGGGTGGCCAACTTGTCGTGGAGAGGTCGTACAAACTCCAGGCTGAAGCGGCGGGCTCCTACGTAATCGAACCCATCGAAGTATTCTACACACTTCCCGCCGGCCAACGGGCAATGGCGAGGACACCGAAGATTTTCATCGAGGTCGAATCGCTGCTTGCAAAGCAGGCTGAAGCGAGTGATATCAGGGACATAAAACCGCCCATGCCCGTACGGCCCTCCTATTGGATGTTCTTCCTTCTTATCATTGTCCTCGTGGCTGTGTTTGTGGCGCTCTTCGTTGCTCGGGCTCTCTTAGAGCGCGGCAAGAGAAGGAAGCTGGCGAGAAAACTGGCGTCAAGGCCTGCTCATGAAGAGGCGCTCGATGCGCTCGCGGCATTGCTCAGGAAGCGGTTTATCGAAAAGGGGAAGATGCGCGAGTTTTGCTATGAGATTTCCGAAATATTCAGGCGTTATATACAAGCGCGGTTCGGTATCAC
Organism: Candidatus Abyssobacteria bacterium SURF_17; assembly: GCA_003598055.1. Classification (GTDB taxonomy): domain Bacteria; phylum Abyssobacteria; class SURF-5; order SURF-5; family SURF-5; genus SURF-17. Next base: position 12,796 of record QZKI01000102.1, read on the forward strand.
TGCTCTCGACCTCACGACGGAGGAAATCCTGCCGCGCATCGAGAATAACGGCATCATCGGCGAACCGATGAAGCCTCTCGTGCGGGAATTTTTCACGAATACCGACGTTGTCAAGTTCGCGAAATACCGGCCCACTCGGGAGGAAATGGAAAAGATAATCGATGCCACGCGGACATTTGTCGAGGCGACCAAGGTGGCCGTTGGAGCCGCTCCCGGCGAAGGTGGTGAGCGCGCATGAGCCTGTTTCGGTTCGAAGACCCGTGGGCGCTGCTTCTCCTGCTCGGGCTTGCTCCGCTCATCTATCTCAGCCTGAGGCAACGGAGGAATGGGAGTATCGCATATCCGACGCTTGCGCTCTTGAAGCAACTGGCGGGCGCTTCCCGTGCGCGCATCCGGCATATTCCGTTTGTGGTCCGCTGCGTTGCTCTTGTTCTCCTTGTGGCCGCCCTGGCGCGGCCACAGCTTGGAAACAGGAGCACCGAGGTTCTGAGTGAGGGAGTCGACATCATGCTCGCCATCGACACTTCGGGAACCATGGAAGCATTGGATTTTGTTGCCGACGGCAAGCGCGTGACGCGACTCGAGGCGGTAAAGAAGGTCGTGAAAGATTTTGTCGGTGGCCGCACGGGCGACCGGATCGGAATGATTGTGTTCGGGACGCACGCGTTTCTCCAATGTCCGCTCACGCTTGACCACGGGGTGCTGCTCAGCTTCCTTGACAGGGCAGAGGTCGGCATGGCCGGAGAGTATACCGCGATCGGCTCGGCAATTGCGCTGGGCGCGAGCAGATTGAAGGAGCTCCCCGGCAAGGACAAGGTCATCATCCTGTTGACTGACGGCATTAATAATCGGGGCAAGGTTTCCCCGGAAACCGCCGCGGAGATAGCCCGGGCGCTCGGAATCAAAGTGTACACGATAGGCGTTGGCACAAAGGGCAAGGCCCCGTTCCTGGTGAGCACGATACTGGGCGACCAGTTGCGGTACGAATACGTTCCTCTGGATGAGAAGACGCTGCAGAAGGTGGCCAAAGAAACGGGCGCTGAATACTTTCGGGCCACCGATACCGAGGCGCTCGAGAAAATCTACGGTCAGATAGACAAGATGGAGAAGACGGAAGTCAAGGTAAAGGAATATACCAACTACCTCGAGCTGTACCCGTGGCTCCTGTTTCCTGCGCTCGCGCTCGTTTCGGTGGAAATCGCGCTGAGAAACACGCTCTTGAGGGAGATTCCCTGAGAGCACGGCGGGGCGCAACGCGGGGGAACAGGGGTTATGTCCGCGGGATAACTGAGTGCAGATGAAATTCGCGAACCTCCAACATATTTATTGGCTGCTCCTCGTAGTTGCGCTCGGCGTCATCGGCGCATACGGGGCGGCGATGCGGCAAGCCGCGTTGAAGCGCTTTGCCAGCGTGACCTTGCTCCCTCGCGTGATAACGGGCCTGAGCCCTATGAGACGAAACATCAAGTTCGCGTTGTTCATCGCGGCTGCCGTCTTCCTGGTGGTTTCCCTTCTGGGGCCGAGATGGGGATTCCATTGGGAGGAAGTCAGGAGACGGGGCGTTGAAATCGTGATTGCTTTGGACACGTCAGAGAGCATGCTGTCGCGCGACCTTCAGCCCAATCGTCTTGAACGCTCGAAGCGAGAGGTATATGACCTCATAAAGATGTTGCGGGGAGACAGGGTAGGGCTTGTTGTCTTCGCAGGCGGGGCATTCCTCCAGTGTCCCCTCACCCTGGATTACGGGGCATGCCTGATGTTTCTCGATTACATCGATACGGCTATCGTCCCCCAGAAGGGCACGAACCTTGCTGAGGCAATCACGAAGGCCGTCTCCGCATTCGACGCAAAGGGGCGCACCTCAAAGGCCATTATCCTCATATCTGACGGTGGCAACCTGCAGGGCGACCCCATGGCTGCGGCGCAAGATGCGAAACGGAAGGGGATAAAGATATATGCCATCGGAGTCGGGCGGGAAGATGAAGAGGCGCCCATCCCGCTCGAGGGCGGATTCAAATACAGTGACGGCAAGATGGTGACGACAAAGCTGGAGGATGAGACGCTGCGCGATATCGCGCTCGCGACCGGCGGGATATACGTGCGCTCGGTCACCGGCGACCTAGACCTTGAGAAGATTTATTATGAAGAGATAAATAAGAAGATGGAAAAAGGTGAGTTCGAGAGCTCGCGCCGCAAGCGATGGGAGGAACGGTTCCAGTGGCCGCTGTTCGTTGCGGTCGCGTTCCTGTTCGCAGAAGCATGTATCGGGGAGAGAGAGCGTAATGGCCAGGCGTGAACACAGCTTTTCAAGGATAGTGGCGCTCTTTCTCCGCCGAAGCAGGCGGTGTGCGGAGTCACGCATGCACAGGACACCATCAGCGTCTTGCGCAGGGGCGCAGCATGCTGCGCCCGTGCATGCAGCAATGACACCTGTCATCGAACTTACGAGATTACGCATATGGCTCGGATTAGCGGCCCCATTCATTCTGCTTGCGAATTCGGCTCTCGCTCAGACCGTTACGGGTTCGGTACGTGAGGGCAACGAGCTGTTTTCAAAAGGTCATTATGAAGAGGCGCTGAAAAGGTATCAGGCCGCACAAGTGGAGTCGCCTGCGGATGAACGGCTGGACTTCAACATCGGCGACGCCCAATACAGGCTCGGCAGTTATAATGACGCCTTGTCGGAGTTCCAGCTTGCGACGCAGAGCTCCGACTCGAAGGTGCGGGCACGGAGTCATTACAACGCCGGGAACGCGCTTTATCGCATGGGTCGGCTCGAAGAGGCCGTCGAACAGTATCTGAAAACCCTTGAGATAGACCCGAATGACGAGGATGCCAGGTTCAACCTCGAGTTTGTGCGTCGGGAAATCGAGCGGCGGCAGAAGGACCAGCAGCAGCGTCAGGAAGAACAGCAGAACAAGAAGAAAGAGGAGGAGGAGGGGGGGCGAGGCGGTGAGCAGACCTTTCAGCAGTCAGAAGAACAAAAGAAGGCAAAACCATCCGTGAAGCAAGACGGTCCTCAGAGAGAAAAAGACAAGCAATTCGGCCAGCAGCCCGAGGAGAGCCCTGAGAAGGAAGCCTCGAATCAAACTCAGCTTGACGAAATGCAGCCAGGGACGGGGGAACAAGCGGAAGAGCAGCCGTCTCCGGCGCTGCAAGAAGGGACAATGAGCAGGGAGAACGTGGAACGCTGGCTCGACATGATAGAGGCTGAAAGCGCGGACAACATGAAAGAATTCCTCCGACAACGGTCGCCTCGCGAGCCAGCGGGCTATTCAGAGGACTGGTGACGCCAAATATGGTTGCAAACGTCGTGGAGCACAATTTTATTTTCCTTCCACGATTTGCTACAGTAGATTAAGGGCGGAGGCCCCCGAATGATGCGGCACGCCGAGAATTCAGGGAAGATATGCTATTGTCTTTTCATATGACCCGCTTACGTGCGTTGTTTGCGATTGTGGCTCTTGGGCTCTTTCTACCGGTGCGAGCCCAGGCAGACAACGAGATGAGCGTTGAACTCGACCTGAGCAAGCCGCAAATCGCTCTCGATGACAGAGCCTTGCTCACGGTCACCGTGAGCGGTGTCAATGCCGTCCCGGAACCGACGGTGCCGTCGGTGGAAGGTCTCGACATCCTCTTTCAGGGACGCACGCAAAGCCTGCAGATAATCAACATGAACATGAAGTCCTCCATCGTTTTCAGGTATGCGCTGGCGCCCCAACGCACGGGCGAGTTCACCATCGGGCCGGTTCAAGTTCGAGGGCGACAGCGGACATACGAGAGCAATGTGGTTCTTCTCAAAGTTGTCGAGGCCGGGCAAAGCCAACCGGCGACACCATCCGTTCAGAACGTCATTGTCGAAGCAAGCATCAACAAGACCGACCCATACCTCGGCCAGCAGATAACGCTACTGCTCCGGTTTGCACGCAGGCCCACCGTTCGCTTGACGAATGCGGGCTATCAATTGCCGGATCTCTCCGATTTCTGGAACGAGGGGATGGAAAGCAAGCGGGAGTACCTGCAAACGATAGATGGGAAGGAATACATGGTGACCGAACTCGCGTTTCCGCTCTTCCCAACAACCGCGGGAGAGGTCATGATCGGTCCCATCACGTTATATTACGATGAACTCGTGCCGAAAGAGTCTTCCCGATTCGACTCGCCTTTCTTCAAGGACCCGTTCGGCAGGAATCTCTTCGACGATGACTTTTTCAAGCTCTTCAGTTCGGAGGACATCGTGAAGCGGAGCGTTCAGACCGACCCCGTACGTCTGCGGGTGCATCGGCTGCCGGAGGGGGGACAACCTGAAGGGTTCCGCGGAGGCGTCGGCAGTTTCAGTGTGACCTCGCGCCTCAGCGGCAATGAAGTCAAGGTTGGCGAATCCGTCACCCTTACTCTCGCGCTGAGCGGAGAAGGCAACGTCCGAGACGTGCCGGCTCCCGAGCTGAGCATCGATGGGGTGAAGGTGTATGAGGATACGCCGTCGGTGAACGTGAAGAACTACAATGATACCATTGTTGGAGAAAAGGTTTATAAGCTGGCGCTCGTGCCCCAGCAAACCGGCAAGACTGTGATACCGACAATCTCAATCTCCTACTTCAACCCGCAGACCGGCCGGTACGAAACAGCTTCGTCGGCGCCCGTCAGCCTGAACGTGCTGCCGTCGGAAAACGAAACGTTCGTCGTGGCCAAGCCTGCTGCACCCCGTGGCGGAGGCGAGCAAACGCTGCAGCGGAAAGACGACATTCTCCCCATTCACGAGCGGATAGGACCAATTGAAAGGAGCCGAACCGAACGATGGGTGCGCCGGCTGAGGATTGTCGCGTATCCGCTCCCCATCATTGCGTATCTCTTCTGTCTCGGGATCGTCAGGCACCGCGAAAGGTTGAGAACGGATATCGCTTACCGCCGCTCTCGCACTGCCCTCAAGAAAGCGGAAGACCACATACGGAAGGCGGAGGATGCAATAAACGAGAATATCTGGGATGCGGCCTTCATGGAGTGTTCCCGCGCCGTGACCGAGTATCTCGCTGATAAGCTCAATGTGCCCGCCGGCGGGCTCACGCCCGCGGACATCGAATCCGCCTTATCGCGACACGGAGTTCCGCCAAATATCCTGAAAGAGGTCGTGAGATTTCTCGAGAGTTGCGACTACGGTCGCTTCGCACCGTCGGAGAAGGCGCCGGGAATGAGCCGCAATTACATCGGCAAGGCCCGGGGCATCCTCGAGTATCTGGAGAAGGAAGAGAGCATTACCCGATGAAGGAACAAAGCCGCCCCTTGCTCACGAGTGCGCTCGCGGCGTTCGCAATCGCTCTTCTTTGCTCATTGCTTGCGGCCTCCGCAGTGATGGCGGGTGAACCGTCGCCGTCGGTGGCTCCCGACCAGGTCGACGATGTATTCGACATCGCAAATGGGGAGTACAAAGCCGGCAATTACGAAAGCGCAGTCCGGCTTTACGAGGGGCTCGTCTCCGGGTCGCCTCTCAAGACAGCCGAGATGTACTATAATCTTGGCAACGCATACTTCAAGTTACACAAATTGGGGAAAGCGATAGCAGCATACCGTCGTGCCCTGCGGCTGGCTCCTCGAAACGAGGACATTCGCGCGAACCTGACGTACGTTCGCAACAACGCAAAAGACAAGATAGACCGGCCAAAGAGCACGGACGCGCTGCATGAGATATTCTTTTTCCATTATAGGGTCAATCCGGCCGAAGCGGAAGCACTCTTTCTCGGCGCCTATGTATTGGCCAGTCTCTGTGGAAGCGCCTATCTTTTCTGGAAGCGAAAACTCATTCGATGGGCCACTGGTGTCGCCGTCGTGCTGGCTGTGGCGCTTGGCGTAAACGGCCTCATCCATATCCATGATACCGCACATCCGAGGGGGGCCGTCGTCATCGCAGATGAGACGTCCGTTCATACGGGGCCCGCTGATACCTACATGGTCTCGTTCAATCTCCATGACGGAACGGAACTCGAGCTGCACACGACAGGAGCTGAGTGGTCTCAGGTGGAGCTTGCTGACGGCAGACGCGGCTGGATCAGGCAGACTGATATTGAAATCGTCTCGTAGCGAAGGGCACAATGAATTACAGCGATGAACTGAAACAAGCGTTCGCTGAAGCGCTTGCCTCGACCCATCCCGATGCCGGGCGCAACAGCTTCCTCGCCGCTGCGAAACATTTCGTCGCTCGCAAGAAGGATGAGTTGCACCAGATGCACTTCGCAGGCGCGGGCGGGGCGACGGTGGTAGGCCGGTACACCGCGCTCGTGGACGCGCTCGTGAAGGCACTCCACGCGATTGCGCTCGGGAATAACGCCGTGCGCGTGCCGCACGCGCTCATCGCGCTCGGCGGATATGGTCGGGGGGAGATGAACTTTTCATCCGACGTGGATATCATGTTTCTGCATGAAGGCCGTCTCGAGCAGGGGCTCGAGGCTGTCAATGATTACCTCCTGTGTTTCCTCTGGGACATTGGATTCAAAGTCGGGCATAGCATCCGTTGTATCCGAGAATCGCTCAAACTCGCCGCCGTGGACGATACCGTGCTTACGTCCATGCTGGAATCCCGGTTCCTCGCGGGCGACATGGAAACGTACGAGACGTTTTTCGGCAAGCTTATGATTCAGACGAATTCCCTCGGCGTCAAGCATTTCGTCCGACGCAAGGAACAAGAGCGGAACCGCACGTATCACAAGGCCGGAAGGGACGTATTCCAAAGCGAACCGGACATCAAGCACTCAGCGGGCGGACTCAGGGACTATCACACGGGCGTCTGGGTAGCGCTCGCCGTGTTCGGGTTAAAATCGCCTCGTGATGTTTTCACAGCGGGCCTTATCACGGAAGAACAGTTCCTCAGGCTCGAGCGCGCGCTGGATTTCATGTGGCGCGTGCGCAATCAGCTATACTTCGAGGAAGGATTGCCGCAGGATGCGCTGACCTTGAGGCGGCAGGAGCGGGTGGCACACGCCTTTGGTTACCGTTCGTCCCGCGGCGCTCTCGCTGTCGAGCGCTTCATGCGGGATTACTACATATACGCCTCCGAACTCCACCGCTTTTGCAAGGATATGCTCCGGCTTGGCGGCCTTTCGGAACGAGGTGGTCGCCAGGCATCCGCGCGAATGGAGAGCGCGGACCGAGGTTTGAAGATTGCCGACCGCCAGCTCTACGTGCCGGCGGATGACTCTCAGTGGTTTCGCGAAAATCCGGCCAGGTTGCTCGAGGTTGTCTGGTATGCCCAGAAACAAGGACTAATGCTCAGCGACAAAACAAGAACGGCCATCAGAGCGAGCCTTGACCTCATTGACGAGAGGTTCTGCATGTCGCCCGTCGCGAAGGATTACTTCCTCGCCATCCTTTCCGACCCTGCCCGGGTCGGAACGACCATACGGCAGATGAGCGAGGTCGGAATCCTTGACCGCTACCTGCCGGAGTTCTCGACGGTCAGGCACGTAATACGATATGACCCGTTTCATCAGTATCCGGTTGACGAACATACCATCCGGGCGCTGGAGAACCTGGCGGCAATCCCGCACCTCAGCGAATTGGGGACCGCCGCCCTTAAGAAGGTTCTCTCCGAGATTCGGTCGCCGGAGATCCTTTCGCTCGCTATCCTGCTTCATGACGTCGGCAAGACCGACGAAGGCTCCCACGTCAAGCAAGGAGTCAGGATTGCGGAGGCGGTAGGCATGCGTCTGGCGCTCAACGACGCGCAGATGGATACGCTGAAATTCCTCATACACAACCACCTCAAGATGACGCATCTGAGCCAGTATCGCGACCTTGACGACATGGAAATCATTCGCTCCTTCGCCTCCGAGGTCGGCTCGGAGGAAAACCTCGACATGCTTTACCTCCTCACCTTCGCAGACCTCTATGCAGTGCGGCAAGGAGCCTGGAATGACTGGAAATCCGCTCTTCTCTTCCAACTGTACTCGCGAACGAAGCAGATGCTTTCTCAGCCGCCAACCGCCGAGCCCGAACAACCCGAATACTGGAATACGCCGAAAGCGCGGGCCGTTTGCATGTATCTGCAAAATGGGGAATTGCCCGCCGTGAATGAACATCTCAGGCGCATGTCCCCCCGCTATCTCTCCAGTTTTTCTCCGAAGGAGATCGCGGACCACATGCGGATGGCCGCCTCGCTGCGACGGGTCAAGGCGGTTTTCAAGTGCGTGTCATTACCCGCTTACTCACTCTCGCACGTAACCATCTGCGCGAAGGACAGGCTCGGCCTGTTCGCCGACATCGCGGGCACGTTCGCATCGCAGCAGGTGAGCATCCTGAGCGCGGGCGTGTTTACCCGTTCTGACGGGATTGCCATTGACAGCTTTCATGTCGTTGACGGAGAGACCGACGGGCCGCTGGCGTCCACCAAGTGGATGGTCGTGAGGGAGAACCTCCGAAAAGTTCTCAAGGGCGAGCGCGACGTGAAGGAATTGATTCGGTCCGCGGAGCGGAGGCCCCGTATCGCCCAGAGGAAGATGTCATCCCTGCGGCGGGGTGTCTATTTTGACAATCGCGTTTCCGCCACGCATACGGTCATAGACATCGAGGCGCCCGACAGGATCGGGCTGCTGTACGACATCGCATCAACGCTTACGAGTCTCGGGCTCGATCTTTCGCTCGCAAAGGTAGCGACCGATGTGCGGCAGGCGCGCGATGCATTCTACGTCACCGATGGTGAAGGCAAGAAGATAACCGGCCCATTGCGGATACGGAAGATTCGCGAGAGAATAGAGGAGGTGCTGGAGTCGGATCATGGGTCGGCATGGATGGTAAGCGGGGAATCAAAGCGAACAAAAAGGAGTGTGAAAACAAAATGAAATCACCGAAAATTGCTGTAGCCCTTTCGACGTTGCTGTGCCTTGTCCTTTTCATGGGGCCGGTGCCTTACGGTTGGGCGGCTGCCGAGCGGTCTGTCGTTCAGTTGGAAAATATGTTCGTGGATGTCTCGGAGAAGGCGATGCCGACAGTGGTGCACATTACGAGCCAGCGACAGTTGCTCAAGGACATGAAGGATAAGATGGATGAGGACTTTTTCAAAATATTCCCGTTTCCCCACATGGACCCCGACGCCTTCCGCGCCATGGCCGCAGGTTCAGGGCTCATCATGGACAAGGCCGGCTACATCTTGACCAATAACCATCTCGTCGAGAATTCCGAATCGATAAAGGTCAAGATCGGCGATAAGGGGAGATTGTATGACGGGCAGGTCATAGGTCGCGACCCGGCAACCGACCTCGCCGTCATCAAGATCGAGCCGGAGAAACCTCTCCCGCAAGCCACACTTGGAGATTCCTCAAAGCTTAAGGTCGGACAGTGGGCAATTGCTATCGGTGACCCCTTCGGCCTCGAGAAAACGGTAAGCGTCGGCGTTATTAGCGGACTGGGACGCGCAGGCTTTGGAGGCCCGCTCGAGAATGTCAGGTATCAGGACTTCATCCAGACCGACGCTTCGATCAACCCGGGCAACTCCGGTGGGCCGCTGCTCAACAGCAATGGAGAAGTAATCGGGATAAACACCTTCATCCAGAGCGCGGGCTCCGGCATCGGATTCGCCATCCCCGTTAATATGGCGAAGGAAGTTTACGAACAGGTCCTCGAGCACGGCGAAGTCATCCGAGGATACCTCGGGGTCGGCATCCGAGACCTGTGGGAGGGAATGGCCGCAGCGCTCAATGTCCCGGATATGAAAGGGGCCCTGATAGACCAGGTTATGCCTGATACGCCGGCCGAGAAAGCGGGACTGACCCATGGCGATGTCGTTCGAAAAATCGACGGAATAGAAATCGAGAGCTCCAAGATGCTCCAGCAGATCATCTCGCACAAGAGCCCGGGAGACAAAGTGCGCGTTACACTGCTTCGGCAAGGAGAGCAGAAGGAATTGACCGTCGAACTGTCAAAATTCCCGGCGGAAATCGCAATGGTTCGAGAGCCCGAGAAGAAGGAGAACGTTCTCGGCCTTGCAGTCGGTCCACTGCCTGAAGGACTTGCACAACCGGGCGAAAAGGGCGTCTTCATCACCGACGTCGAGCCCAACGGGCCAGCGGAAGAAGGCGAACTCGCTGAAGGCGACATCATTCTTGAAGTGAACATGCAAGAGGTCAAGAGTGTAGACGCATTCTGGAAAATCGTCGACGACCTGAAGCCGGGGCAGTGGGTGAGCTTTTACATCAAACGGGCTAATCAGACAATTTACAGGGCGGTCAAGATACCGACGACGCAGCCATAACTGAGTTGCAAAATCGAACGGCGATAGTTGCGCAACAAGAAATGCGCTTGGGCTCACGAGACAGGACAAGGAACATCTCAACATATTGCTATAAAACAAGATAGAGAGGGCTAAGGGCGGAACGCAATTCCGCCCTTCCCATTTGAGCAACTGAAGCTTTGATAACCCTTAAAATATTTTTGTTGCCTTCGGCAGGAAATATGGTATAATAGTGCCAATAGGAGAAGGGGGTAAGTATGTCTATTGGTAAAATAATCAGAAAGCGGCGCCAAGAGATAGGTATGAAGGCTAATGAACTGGCCAAGCGGATTGGTGTAAGTCAGAGCTTTCTGAGTAATATCGAAAATGATTTGAAGATACCCCGTTTCTTGCTCCTTCGCAAGATCGCGAGTGAACTGAAGATGAGCATGGCTGCCTTTGATGATCTGGGTGGCGACTCTGAGGCGATCTCGTCGAAGGGAATAAAGGCATCGGGGCGTGAACTCGCCATCCTTCGAGACCCTTCGTTCGCTCCCATGTTTGAGAAGGAAGATATGGGCAATCTCTCGACTTTGGCAAAGAAGGAACTTGCCGAATTCTACCGGGAAGTGAAATCAATCGACAGCGAGCGGAGAAATCCGGACGGGACACTGAAGGATTGAGCGAAGTCGGTCGGGGGAGAAAATGATGTTCTACGAAACGCTCGAAAAGCTGGAAAGCGAAACGGACTTTGGATTCAACAAGCGACCGCTCGGTTATGGCGATTTCAAGCGCATCTGCAGGAACCACCAGATTTACGTCAAGGAAAGACCTCTCTTGAGCGAACTCAAGGGAGTCTTTACCTGGTATGGCGACAATCCGTATGTCTGCATCAGTTCACGGCTGCCGGAGAAGGAGCGCACTTTTGTCGCGTTCTGTGAGCTTGGACATTTCTTCATGCACGACAAGACCAACCACTTCTTCACGAAGATGCAGGATAAATGGCAGCTCGGTGAAATGGAATATCAGACCCGTGTGTTTGCCCACCTCTGTATCGTCCCCACACCGGACCTCGTGGAGATATTCTCACGCCGGAGGGGATTGGGCAAGCCGATGAATTTCCGCTACCTCAGCGAACTGGCTGAGCTTTACCACACAACGTTTCCGATTGTGGATTCGCGGCTGCGTATATTCTACGATTACCTCTTTGTTCGCCCCGAAATCCTCGGCCGCGAGGCCTGGCCGGTGTAGGAACCGCTCAGAATCTTTGTAGCCAATCCGATATGAGCGCGTCGTTCATCCGCATTACCTTTTTATCGTCGGCGCCCACCGCGTAATACTCGCTTTTTTCGGGTATTCTTTTTCCGATGATAAGCTGGAGGGGGCTCTCTTGCTCGGACCTCCACAATTTGACGGTCATGGTAGGCGAATCAAAGCCGTACGACGCATCGTCCTCTGCCTTCGGCTCAGTCGTCTCGTAGTCCAACTCCTTCAGGTTCCAGAGGAATTGGTCAATCTCATACGGTTCCATGTTCAGTCCTCGGGGGACTTTCCACTGCACTCCGTCTCGGGTCAGGACGAAGGATTTTTCTCTTGTGCCGACCTCAATCTTCTCGATTTCCTCGGCATCGAATCTGAGGACTGACCGGTCCCTCATTGCATCCGGTTTCATGGTCAGCTTGGTCAAGAGACCTTCCTCGACAGCAAATATCTCCCCCTTATCGCCGAGCCGGGCATACCCATCAGGTTTGCCCTCGAGTTTTGAGAGCGACAGCGTGAGAGGCGCTTCGGCTTCCTGTTCGCGTATGGTAAGTTGCACGGTCGGGGTGTCGAATGCGCGCGCGGCCGTCTTCGATTCGTCAGCCTTGAGAAATCGCGCGACTCTTGCGCTGTGCAAGTCAGACAGCAGGCGGTTCATCTTCTCTTCATCGGCCACGCCTTGCTCCGGTTCGCCCAGCGTCCATTCTTCAGATTCTCCGGTTGGACGCTCAAGGATTATCTGGCCTGCCGGCGAGACAACCTCAATTCCCACAATCTTGTTCCGGTTGATTTTCACTAGCTGTCTGTTTCTCCAATCATCAATATCTGCGGGAAGCTTGTCCAGAATCTCCGTGTCGAGCTCCACGACCTGGCGTCGCTCATCCTTGCTCGCATAAACGTTCTCGGACTCCGGCCCGGTTTTCCTCCCGAGAGAGAGAGACCTGGTCCCATCCGCCAGGACAAGCTCTACTCTGGCCGCGGGATCCGCGAGGCCGTATTGCGACAAATCCGACGCGTCCTCATCCACGAATTTTTTCACCCTGCCATATCTGATTGCATCGAGCAGCGTGGTCACTTTCGCGGCATCGGCGTCGTGCTCCATTGGCGAGGTCATCGTCCATTCGCCTTCCGGCTTGTTTTCGAGCGTGTACGTTTCGCCGTCGCGGACAATCGTCACGGCCTTCACATCGGGCACGGAAAAATCAAAGATTGTTTTGTCGCGCAGGTCGAACAGCGTCCGGTCGAGTTTGTCCTTTGCCGACCTGGCGATTGTGAATACCGGCTCGTCTGTCAATCTCTTGACATACACGTTCGCGCCATCAGGAGTGCCTTTTCCTATGAGCAGTTTCCCGATGGCGTTTCGCGAATCCGCCAATTCGACCTCAATCTCCGGCTCGTTCAGTCCGAATGCTGCGGGGTCCGATTGGGCTCCCAGGTCCCGCTCATACGTGAGCTCCGCCAGCGCCTTCAGCACATCATCGATGACTCTCTCTTCGGCAGACGCTTGGAGGGGCTCTGTGATCTGCCACCCCGCATCCGTTTTCATGGCCACGATGTGCCCGTCCGGCCTCTGCAGCGAAAGCTTTTTCACCTCTTCCGGTTTGAACGAGAAAATGAGGGTAGCGCTTTTTTCGGCTTCCTTGCGAGCCTCACCGCCCCTGATCTCGTAGAAATAGAAGAAGCACGCCAATGCGGCAAAGATGATGAGAAAGATGAGGGTGCGTCTGAAACTCACGGGTGTCGGTTCCTCCTCACGGACACATAAATGCCTGCGAGCAGTATCGCTCCGGGGAGTACAATAACGGGCAAGAGGAACAAGAGTTTTGCGTCTGTCGGTGTCAGAATCACCGGCGAGAACGCTGTCTCTTTCGGCCGGATCGCGATGAGAGTCTCTTCTTTCGCGAGCCAATTGACAGCATTCATGAAAAGGTCGGAGTTGCCCGACAGGTTTACCCGCGCGTTCGTCACAAAGTCAGAGTCGCCGAAAACGACAAGCGCGCCTTTCTCTGAATCGTCAGATTCCTCGCCGGGCTGTTCCGGCTGGTCCAGCTCTACTGCGGCGGCAAGTGTCACCGGCCCGGGAGAATCCTTTCCCGCATCGAAGGAGGCGCTGCCCTGCCGGAGCGCGTCGAGGTCCGATTCCGCCCAACTGCCCTCGCCGGTCTTCGCGAGCCATGAGGTGCGGACTCCGGGCTTTTCTTGCGTGGACACCGAGCGCGCCACCACGAAGAACGAAGCTACGTTGAAATTCTTCGTGATGGGATGGACGCTCGAGTATGTCGTTAGAACAGGGGTGAGGTCATTGCCGCCGAACAGCCTGCTCATGCGGTCAATCACGATGTCATCGCCGAGCACGAGGCCATAGTTTTCGAGGAATCCCTTGAGCGCGGGGGCTGCCTCCGGGTCAACGAGGAACAGCGACCTCCCGCCTTCCTTGATGTGCTGCTCGATTGCGGCGAGCTCCGGCTGGATGATGTCCGTTTGCGGACCCGCGACCACAAGAACCTTGCAGTCATCCGGCACCTTTTCCGCGCGCATGAGCAGCAACTCTTCGGGCTTATAGTTCTTGTCTTCCAGGAGCTTGTTCACGATGCTCAAACCATTTTCGCCGGTGTCGTCGAGAGAGGGCTCGCCGTGTCCCGTGAGAAAATATACGTTCTTGCTCTCGCCCCGCGACACTTTGATGAGGGCGTTTGTTATCTGCTCTTCGTCAAACGTTGTTATCGTTTCTCGGCCTGTTTTCCCGTCAAAGAATGCTACCGGTATCCCGTAGCGCCGAATCTCAGCCTCATTCGCCAGACTCGGGGTAAGGTCAGGGTCTATGAGCTCGACGGCGAGGTTTCTCGATTCATATTCGTACAGGCCGAACAGGTTCTTTATTTCGTCGTATGCCGGGGTGCCCTTGCGCAGGAACGCCGTGACCCTTATCTCGTCTTTCAAGTCATGGAGAACATTGAGCGTCTGTTCGGACAAACTGTGTCGCTTGTCGGCCGTGAAATCCTTGCGCCAATTGTGACGGTACGACAAGACCCAGATGATGGCTACGATGCCGACCGCGAGAGCGACAAGGGCGGCAGTGTTCAGTCCGTAACGGGTTGAAAGCTTGATCCGTGGGCTCATCAATCACGCCTTCCCTTTCCACTTCGTCACTTCCAATGAGCGCAGTGTAAAGAACATGGCCAGCGCCGTGAAGCTCACATAGTAGACGAGGTCGTGCGTGTCCAGCACGCCACGCGCGAAATCCTCCAAATGGTTGAAGAGTGAGAGATCGGTCACTATCACGTTGTATGGCTGAGGCAAGAGAGTTTCTGCGGCCCCGAACAGCCAGAACAGGAGTAGGAGTCCGTAGCTCACGGCCACCGCAATTATCTGATTTTCCGTGAGCGAGGAAACGAACACGCCGAGCGCGACAAATGCAGCCCCGCTGAGGAGCAAGCCTGCGTATCCCATCGCTACGCTTCCCCATTCGGGATCCGCGTACCGCGCGCTGAGCGCAGGATACAACAATGTCAAGCCGATCATGCAGCAATACACGATGAAGCACGCGGCGAACTTGGAGAGCCCCACTTCGATGTCGCGCACGGGATACGTGAACAACAACTCCATCGTGCCGGATTTCTTATCTTCCGCGAACGCCCGCATCGTGAGCATGGGCACTATCAGGAGCGAGAGGAAGTTGAGCGTGAAAAACATCGGCTCGAGCACGTGCTCGGTGACGTTCAGATTGTACTCACCCATCATGTACGGATTCCGTGAGAGCTCGAGCGAGTCGTGATAGAAGAAAGAGAATCGCAGAGAGAAGATGATTCCCGATAGGACGAGGAAAACCGCAATGACAACGTATGCAATCGGCGACACGAAATAAGAGATCAGGTCCTTCCGTATCAAAATGAGAATGTTTTTCATGACTCGACCTCGGCCTCTTTGGCAGTCGCCCTGATGAAAATGTCCTCGAGGCTCGGGCGCTCGGCGTGCAATTCTGCCAAGTCCCAGCCGTTTTGCACAATCGCAGCCGCGAGTTTCGCCCTTTGGTCCGCTCCGGGTCTGAATTTCACTTCAAACTGCACGCCCTCGGGGGACTCCTCTCCCCCTTCGACGCTCTCGACTCCTTCCACGTTCGAAATGGCCGCGAACACTTTTTCGGCTGGCCCCGTGACCGTGAGATTGACCGTGAGCTGCCGCTCGGACGCGAGGTGACTGAGCGAGTCCTTGGCCACGATGCGACCTTCGTTGATGATTGCGACGCTATCGCAAATCATGCTCACCTCGGGCAAGATGTGCGTGCTCAGGATGATTGTGCGCTTACCTGCGAGGTTGCGTATCAGATTCCGTATCTCGATGATCTGTTTCGGGTCGAGTCCGACGGTCGGCTCATCCAGGATGAGCACCTCCGGGTCGTTCAACAGGGCCTGCGCGATGCCGACGCGCTGCGTGTAGCCTCTCGACAGTTTCCCGATGAGCCTGCCCGAGATATCCTCGATGCCGCAGCTTGCTTTGACTTCCTCAATCTTCGAGGCGCACGCCTTGGATGGGACGCCTTTCACGCCGGCGACAAACCCGAGGTAGGAGTCCACTGTCATGTCTTTGTATAGCGGCACGCGCTCGGGAAGGTATCCGATCCGGCGTCGCACTTCGAGGGACTGTGAGAACACGTCATAGCCCGCCACACGCGCCGTCCCGCTCGTCGCCGGTATGAAGCAGGTGAGGATGCGCATCGTCGTTGTCTTACCGGCTCCGTTGGGCCCTAGAAAGCCGAGTATCTCGCCCCGGTCTACCGTGAACGAAACGTCCTTGATCGCTTGCACCTGGCCGTAGTATTTCGTGAGGTTTTCTACTTCGATCATGGCAGGTCTCTCTTCGTCTTGATACGTTCCGGGGACATAATACCTGCTTCCTCATCTCGGGTCGCCGCAGGGAAAATGGTAACGAGATTGTTGTTTCTGAGAAACAGGTATTATGTCCCCGGAAACGCAATTGTCACAAATATGATTGAGTAGGGGCGCACGGCCGTGCGCCCCCACAGGATGAGACTTCAGCATTTGAACTGATTCTCCATCCGCTCTTAGACGGATGGAGGTGACAGTACACTCGTGAATGTTGGGGGTGCTGAGAGCGGCACCCGTCCTCCGGCATTCACAATTTGGAAAGTCTCTTAGTACATCCCACCGCCGCCCGGCATACCAGCCGGCATTGGCGGAGCTTCTTTCTCCGGCACTTCGGTGACAAGCGCTTCGGTCGTCAGCAGCAGCGCGGCTATGCTCGATGCGTTTTGCAGAGCTGTCCGCGTGACCTTTGTGGGGTCGATGATACCGGCCTTGAACATATCCACATATTCTTCCGCAGCCACATCGAACCCGTTCGCGCCCTTCTCTTTCCTCAGGCGCTCGACCACGACCGAGCCCTCGAGGCCTGCGTTGTTGGCGAGCTGCCGTGCCGGCTCCTCGAGCGAGCGCTTCACGATCAAGGCGCCAATGCCCTCGTCGCCCGAGAGATTCAACTTATCAATCGCCGGAACGCTACGCAGCAGCGCGACGCCGCCGCCCGGGATGATGCCTTCCTCGACAGCCGCGCGCGTCGCATGGAGCGCGTCCTCCACGCGGGCCTTTTTCTCCTTCATCTCGGTCTCGGTAGCGGCGCCGACGTTGATAACCGCGACTCCACCGGCCAGCTTTGCCAGCCGCTCCTGCAGCTTTTCACGGTCGTAATCGGATGTCGTGTCCTCAATCTGCTTCCGTATCTGGTTCACCCGGCCGTTGATGTCCGACGTCTTGCCTGCACCCTCGACGATGGTGCAGTTGTCCTTGTCAACGACGATGCGCTTCGCGCGGCCGAGGTCATCGAGCTTGATGTTCTCAAGCTTGATCCCCATCTCCTCGGAGATATTGCGGCCGGCCGTGAGGATGCCGATATCCTCGAGCATCGCCTTGCGCCTGTCGCCGAAGCCGGGCGCCTTCACCGCGCAGCACTGCAGCGTGCCGCGCAGCTTGTTCACGACGAGCGTGGCGAGAGCCTCGCCCTCGACGTCCTCCGCGAGTATCAGCAGAGGCTTGCCCGATTTCGCGACGCTCTCGAGCAACGGCAGCAGGTCCTTCAGATTCGAGATTTTCTTCTCATGGATGAGGATGTAAGCGTTCTCAAGGATGCACTCCTGCCGCTCGGCATCCGTCATGAAGTAGGGCGAGAGATACCCCTTGTCGAACTGCATTCCCTCGACCACTTCGAGCGTCGTCTCCATCCCCTTCGCTTCTTCCACCGTAATGGTGCCGTCCTTGCCGACTTTGTCCATCGCATCCGCGATGATGTTGCCGATCGCAACGTCGCTGTTCGCCGAGATGGTGGCGACCTGCGATATTTCCTTGCGGTCTTTCACGTCTTTGCTCAACTTCTTGAGCTCATCCACGACGGCCCCGACTGCCCTCTCGATGCCGCGCTTCAAATCCATCGGGTTGCGGCCGGCCGTCACGTTCTTCAAGCCCTCGCGGTAAATCGCCTCCGCAAGGATGGTGGCGGTCGTTGTTCCGTCGCCCGCTACGTCACTCGTCTTCGAGGCCACTTCCTTCACCATCTGAGCGCCCATGTTCTCGTATGGGTCCTCGAGCTCCACTTCCTTGGCGACCGTGACACCGTCTTTCGTGATGGTGGGCGCGCCCCACTTCTTGTCGAGCACCACGTTGCGGCCCTTCGGCCCCAGCGTCACCTTCACGGCGGCGCTCAATTTCTCCACTCCCCGCATCACTGCATGCCGGGCGTCTTCACCGAACTTGAGCTGTTTTGCAGGCATATTTACAGGCCTCCCTTCCTCATTATCCAATGATGGCGAGAACGTCTTCCTCGCGCATGATTATGTATTCTTTCCCGTCGATCTTCACTTCCGTCCCCGCATACTTCCCTATCAGGATACGGTCGCCCTTCTTCACGTCCATCGGGACTCTCTTGCCGTCCTCGCCGATTGCGCCCGGGCCGACAGCCACGACTTCGGCTTCCTGCGGTTTCTCTTTGGCGGTATCCGGGATGATGATTCCGCCTTTCTTGACCTCTTTTTCCTCGATTCTGCGAACCAGAATCCGGTCGGCCAAAGGTTTCACCTTCATGCCAGAACTCCTTTCACGTCCCTAACCATGGTTCAGCCTGAAATCATTCCATCCATACACGCTTAACAACGGGATTGCTTTCCTTGTTTCTCTATTACCTCCCTTCCAGAAAAGTCCACGTCCTCTTTCCCAATTGCTAAGGCAAACGCGGTGCCAACCGAAGCAGGCAAACTGTAACATAATGCTCTTCAAGAGTTTATATACTCTCCCTACGATTCTTAGGATACGCGTACCACAATAGTTCTTGCCCAAATGGCATGCGCTGATATTATGTCTACGCATATGCTAACCCCGCGATTCACCGCAGCCCTATTTCAAAATGAAACGGCTGTCGTGTGAGCGGGGGAAGGCACACGTGGAGGCTCGGGAGGGCGAATCGACCATTCTATTGTGAAACAGTACGGCAATCTAGGTTTCGTAAGGTTCGGCTGCCCATTTGGCATAGACCTCATCGAGACCATGGGAGCATGCGATCGAGCGTTGACACCATGAAGGCACAAAGCCGCGCAAGAAACCGTGCGGAGCCAACTAATAGGCGGACTTTGAACAGGAAAAGAACCAGAAACCTCTTCTTAACGAAGGACAGCCGCGAATTTTCGTGGGAGCCGCAAAACCATCAGACCCCAACCCATGAACCGTGGGGCTTACTCTATCTGGTACTCCTTGATTTTCCGGTACAGGGTTCGCAGCCCAATCTGGAGCATTTCGGCGGTTTTTTCTTTGTTGTGGCCGGTGGATTGGAGGGTTTCTTCGATGATGGCCTTCTCGACATCCTGCATCGTCATGCCGACATGCACATAAAAGCCGTCGGTGGAGGGTTTCTGCTCGCGCAGGTGCGGCGGCAGGTCGGACACGCCGAGCACGCTGTTGGGCCGCGCGAACGCGATCATGCCCTCGATGCAGTTTCGAAGCTCGCGCACGTTGCCGGGCCAGTCGTAAGTCATGAATGCGTCCATCACGCCCCGGCTCACGCCTTTGACTGACTTGTTGTGAGCTTTGTTGAACTCGTCGAGGAATGCCTGCACCAGCAGCGGAATGTCCTGCTTGCGCTCGCGCAGGTCAGGAATCTCGATGAGCACAACGGCCAGCCGGTAGTATAAGTCTTCGCGGAATTTGCCCTCGTCCACAAGCTCCTTGAGGTCCCGGTTCGTGGCCGCGATGAGGCGCACGTCAACCTCGATGGTGTCGTTGCCGCCGAGCCGCTCGAGCTGGCGTTCCTCGAGGAATCGCAGCAGCTTCACCTGCGTCGAGGGCGATATCTCGCTCACCTCATCGATGAACAACGTGCCGCCGTCGGCTATCTCGAAGCGGCCCTTGCGCGTCCTGTGCGCGCCCGTGAACGCGCCGCGCTCGTGGCCGAAAAGTTCGCTTTCGATGACGCTCTCGGCAAGCGCAGCGCAATTGAGCTTGACGAACGGGCAATCCCTCCGGGGGCTGTTCGCGTGGATGGCGCTCGCGGCGAGCGCCTTGCCCGTGCCCGTTTTGCCGATGAGCAGCACGGTCGTGCGCGTGGGCGCAATCTCTCGAATCTTGTTGTACACCTGCACCATCTTCGGAGTGCTGCCGATGATACCGCTCAGGCCGTAGCGCTCATCAATCCGTTGATATAGGTCATGCATCTCGAGCACGAGTTTTTGGTGCGAGACGGCCCGCTCGATGACCACCTTGAGCTTGCTCAGGTTCAGCGGCTTCGTCTGAAAATCGTATGCGCCCTCTCGCATAGCCTCGGTCGCAAGCTCGACATCCGCATCGGCTGTTATCATCACCACGCACACTTCCGGATTCCGTTTCCTCGCCACCTGCAGGAGCCGCATCCCGTTTATCCGGTGCACATGCAGCTCGGCAATGAGCACATCTATTATTTCATTGTCGAGGATATTGTATGCGGTTTCGCCGTCGGCCGCCCACAAGACCTCATATCCGCAATCTTTGAGAAATAATAAGAGGTCGCTTGTCGCCCGCGAACGCGCATCAACCACAAGTACTTTCGGCAGCGAGAGTTCCATTACAGGCCAGTGCTCATTGATTTCTCTTGATGGGATCTGTCACGTCAACATCGCGTCAATTATAGCATAACGCAACGGCTATGACCACTGCGCGCTCTCTTGTTTGACACACCGTGTCAGGTGATTTACTTGGTGACTATCCGGGGACATAATATCTCTATCCTTGTGTCATTCAGTGGTCAGGAAAAGGGAGGCGCTCGAATTTGTCCCCGTAATTTGAAGTTGTCGATGATATTCTCGTAGGGGCGGCCACATGGGGGCGCCCCTACAATTGCGGGGCAGTAAATCCGTCCCACGGTTTTGTAGGTCGAATTCATTCGACTGAACATGAGCACAAAGAGGCTTTATGCGAATGAATTCGCACCTGCAAAAGCGCAAGTCACGTTGGCAATCGTGGACAGTTTCGCAGCGCGGCGAAGCCGCAAGCAAAAAAGGCGAAAGACCTCGGCGAGCTCAGTCGAGTTGGCAGAATTGAAGATGCATGCAGAGATTGCTTCGCTCGGGCCTGTGCCCTTCGCTCGCAATGACGGCGCGGATGTTTCTTCCACAGGCAACCCCGCCACAGGCGGGGTCGGATGCTCGCAATGACGGCGTCAATGAAAATCGCGGCAAAAATTCGAGAAACTGGTCTCCCTTTTCTCTTTTCCGCGAAAACAGCTATTATGTCCCCGGAATCTTGCTCAAGTGATATACTATGTGGATGGAGAGGCCGGAAAACGCGTGGGAAACAACACGGAGGTGAAGGCTCATGAAAAGAAACTTCTTGTTGACAGTTCTGACCGTCTCGTTGTTCGTCATCTTGCTATCTCTCTTGAACGCGTGCAGCAAGCAGGAACAGCCCGTCGAGCAGACACCTGAGATGCCCGCCGCGGAAGCTCCGGCGACCGAGGCGGAACCCGTGACCGCTGAAGACGTGAAGGAGCAGACGAAGGAGGCCCTCGAAGCGGCAAAGGCTTATACCATCGAGCAGAAGGAAGAGTACCAGAAGATGATGGAGGCCAAGCTGGATGAGGCGAAAGTCGAGATCGGCAAGCTCGAAGCAAAGGCGAAGGAAGCCGAGCCCGAGGTAAAGGCGAAACTGGATGCGCAAATTGCGGAACTGAAAGAGAAACAAGAGGCCGCACGGAACAAACTCGACGAACTTGAGAAGTCAGGCGAGGACGCATGGGCCGTGCTCAAGGCCGATCTGGATAAGGCGATGGAAGACTTGGAGAAGTTCATAAAGGGCCTGATTCCAGAAACGAAGTAGCCTCGGCCACCGTGCGTGTGTTTGGTTGGTTGCCTCTTTGTAGGGACTCGGCGCTGGCCCTATGAGTGCGTGGCCCGCTTTCGGCGGATTTATTATAGAAGAGACGCAGACGGACGTGATTGTCATTGCGAGTCATGCCATGGCAGAGGCGAGGCATGACGAGGCAATCTCTGCACAAGTATGTGGCTGCCGAAGAGATTGCTTCGGTTGTTGCACTCTCTCGCAATGACCGAGAGGACGCAGTTTCTCAGGAGAGGCCAACGAAGCGATATGGTAAGGACGAATCCCGCGTTGCGAGGGATGTTTGCCCAACAGGAGGCAAGAAAATGCTCAAGTCGCTGACAATCGCAATAGGTCTGCTCATAATCGTCACTCGTGGGTTCGCCTTCATCTTTCCAGGCAACGCGAAGGCGCTCGTGACTCGGCTCACGCCGCAAACATCGCTCATCAGAGCAATCGGCTTTGCCATCCTCGTCCTTGCGCTCCTCATTTTTCTCGCGCTCGGCGGCAATACGGCCGGCCTGAGATACGTGATGTGGATTCTCGCAATCCTTTTTTTTATCAGCGGCCTTTTTCTTGTCCTGCTCCCCGCCCAGTACGGCGCGCTGATGAACTGGTTCTCGAAGCTGCCCGACCAGGCGGTCCGGTTTCTCGGTGGAATCGGCGTTCTCTTCGGCATCTTCATCCTCATCCTGGGACTGGCGTTTTATTGAGGCATATTTTGGAGAGCCCTATTTTCGGCTGCGATTGCCTATTTGCCTCATGCGGTGTCAGAAATAGGGTCTGTCCCTTCTCATACCATCTATTTGCCCTTGCTCCCTTCTTGATGGCATATTAAAGGGAGACGTTTAAAGCTTCCACTACCCTGAATTCCGCAATGAGCGATAAACTGAAAAAGGAAATCGTGCGCTATCTCCGCGAGCAGGGCGCTGACCTTGTGGGCGTGGCGACTGTGAAGACGTGGGCGGAGCAGGGCATCGTGCCCGAGCCCTACCGACCGGATTCGATCTGGCCTCCGGCGCGGTCGGTCATCGTCATCGGCCTGCAGATGCCGCTTCCGATAGTCGAGACCACGCCGTCGGCCCAGCATATGGAACTCTACCGCACGTGCAATATCGCCCTCGATAAGATGGCGTTTGACCTCACCCGATGGCTGAATCGGCGGGGGCACGCGTCCATTTTCCTCAGCCGCGACGGCTACGCGAACATCGATGTGCTCATAAAGAAGCCCGCAGCCGCGTTTTCCCATGTTTTCGCGGCGCAGTACGCGGGCCTGGGCTATGTCGGAGTCAACCACACAATCCTTACCAAGGAATTCGGGCCGAGAGTGCGCTTTGTCTCCGTCTTCACCGAGGCCGAGTTGCCGCCGGACCCCATGCTCAAGAAGCCCCTGTGCATACGATGCCGCGCATGCGTGGAGTGCTGTCCGGTGAACGCGTTCACGTTTCGCGAGGATGCGCTCGTGGCCGATTACAACAAGCGCGCATGCGCCGAACGCGCAAAGCTGCTGCGGGATAAAGGCCGCTATCCCTGCGGCGTATGCATCAAGGTGTGCCCCGTCGGCGAAGACCGCGCGCTGTACGGGCGGGACAAAGCGCTCCAGCATTATCTCAGAGAAGCCGAATCGCTTGCCCGAAATCCGCGCGACCCTGCCTACGCCTCATGGACACACGTGCGCCGCCATGGCGGCTGGCCGCTCGATGAGGAGGCGTTTCCCGAGTTCGGCGGAAAGCCACTCAAAGCTAAGCGTGGAAGAGGAGATAAGAGAAAAAAATGATATCATTATCGAACATCCCCGGGGAAATCACCGAATTCTGCGCCCGCTGCGCCGAAGGCTTGCCTTCGCTTACCGAAGATAACGCCCGCATTCAGTGCATCAGGAAGGAATTTCCCTCGTTACTGCGCAACACATCACTGTTTGCTCGGATTCTTGCCGATATCACGAGCGGAGCGAAGTATCCTGACCTCGGTTATGCAACAATGTTTGACAATGAGCTGCTCTTGTATGCGGACCCGGGTCGTCTCTTCAGCCTGCGATTGTTCCTCTGGGACGCGGGAGATTACACGCCGGTGCATGACCACAGCTCATGGGGAGTGATCGGGCCTGTCTCCGGCACGCTGGAGGTCATCAACTACCGCAGAGACGATCCCGGCTCGCAGGCCGGGCAAGCGCGTCTCATCGAGGCCGAACGACTGCTCCTCGAGCCGGGTGAAACAGCTTTTACGCTTCCGCTCAACGACGGAATCCACACAATCGGCAACCCGACCGACGAGGCCATGCTGTCCCTGAGCCTCTATGGGAGTCCGCTTCCAAGAGGTTACATTAATGGCTTCGATCTCGCAACCGGATACATCTATCAAATTGTCGCGCCGAAAATAAAGAAAAAAGTGCTCGCCACCAAAGCTCTCATCGGCCTCGACAAGGCGGCGGGTGAAGACGCGTTCAAGCGAGTGCGCGCCCACCATCTCGACATCATGCGCTCCGCTGCCGAAAACCCCAAGTGAGCGCGAACATAATACCATTTCTTCATGTCATGTTGCGGACAGAAGAGTCGTAATCCTTTGTTCTTCGCCCCAGGGAACAGGTATTACGTTTCTGGAAAGGCAAACACCTTTTTCGCTGCATAGCCACGGCTCCCTCCACAGCCCCGGCAGAGTCGCAAGCAAGGGCATCGTCATTGCGAGGGAGCGAATCCCGCCTCTGGCGGGAGAGCGACCGAAGCAATCTCTGCACCATATCGAGATTGCTTCGCTCCGGCCTGCGGCCCTTCGCTCGCAATGACCGCGCCCTGGAAATCGCGACAAGAATTCAACAAATGGAGTGTTAGTAATACAGTTGCGCTCGGCCACGAAAACCGTATAGACTCATATACATCATCTCGCAATCTTGATGTCGTATAATACCGTGCTATGTAGGGGCGCAATTCATTGCGCCCACAAGTGAAAATCTCGCGCCTCGCGGGAGCATCATGGACATGTGATTCCATAATTATCGGGCAGCCTCACTATTGCTCGTGAGTCAAGAGAAGGTGAATGACATGAAATTCAGTCAAGGCGAAATCGGACGAGTCTTCGTCATGAGGCTCGAGGACGGCGACAAACTTCCGCAAACAATTGAGGACTTTGCGGCTCAACAAGGCGTCAGCAGCGCAATGTGCGTCCTGGTCGGCGGAATAGATGACGGAGGAACCATCGTCGTCGGCCCGAGAGACCGCACGACAATGCCGCCGGAACCGATGCTCTTCAAGTTGAAGGGTGTTCATGAGGTTTCCGCGGTCGGGACGCTCTTTCCCGACGCGCAGGGCAGACCGCGTCTTCACATGCATGCCGCTCTCGGGCGTGAAGGCAACACGCACACCGGATGCATTCGCCCGGGCGTCGACATATGGAAGCTCGGCGAAGTGGTTCTTTTAGAGATTCTCAATAGCACGGCCGTCCGGAGAAAGGATCCAGCCACGGGTTTCGAGGTGCTCGTGCCACAACCTTGAAACACTATTCGCCAGTGAAAATAGTAAGCATCGGGAAATTATTAGGCCCGTTCGTGCTGCTTCCGCTCGCGATTCTCGCTTTTGTGCGGGCAACCACGCCGCTGACGGAGTCTGCCTCAGGTCTCAGCTTCGACGGCAGATTCTATGCGGCGATGGCGGAACGGGCCACCGCCGACATCACGCTTTCTCATCATGCGCCGTGGTGTTGGCGGGTGCTCACGCCGTTTCTGGCATCATTGCTGCCGTTCTCCACGCTGACCGATTTCACGGTGCTTGCGTTTTTCTCCGGCTGGGTGAATCTGGCGCTCGTCTATAGTATTCTCCGGAAAAACAGATTCTCGAGTCTCGCCTCGGTGATTGGCGTGCTGTTCTACGCGGGAGTCTTCTGGTCCATCAAGTTCTCGTTCTACTCTCCTGCATATGTTGACTATCAAACGCAGACCTTCATTCTGGCAGGAATGCTCCTGATTGTTCTCAAGAAA
The DNA here is from genome assembly GCA_003598055.1 of Candidatus Abyssobacteria bacterium SURF_17. Taxonomy (GTDB): domain Bacteria; phylum Abyssobacteria; class SURF-5; order SURF-5; family SURF-5; genus SURF-17. The sequence continues at coordinate 38,567 of QZKI01000102.1, forward strand.
TACTGGCCGCTTCCATTCCTCGTGACCCTCGCAGTTCTTCAGAAAGAGTCTCTTATTCTGCTCGCATGGATTGCATACGCTGACTATTCTCGCTCGAGCGGATGGCTCACGAAGAGGTCGCTTTCCTACTTAGCCATTCTCCTGTTTTTTCCTCTTATTGTGGTTATGTTGGTTCGAATGCTCATCCTTTCCGAGAATTTCTATTCCTCGATGGAGGCATTTCTCTTCTATGCCGGCCTCCATGCAGCTCTCTTCACAGACCCGCGTCATTGGCCGCGTCTGGTGCTCGCGCTCTTCAGCGGACTCGGCATTTTGCCGGTGATTTTACTCTGCCGGGTAAAGACTTCATGTCGCTTCCTTCAGGAGAATCCATGCTGGATGTGGCTGATTGTGGTCGGTACGCTGCAACTTGGAGGCGGCATCGACAAGGCGCGTCTCCTGCTCTTTATTCTTCCGGCAATGGTTGTTCTTGCGACCAACCTCGTTGATAAGATGCTGACAACGCCGAGCGCGCGTGTCTGGGCGTGGATTGCCGTCACGCTCGGCCTTCATTTCTACTTAGGACATCACTTCACGCCGATGGGCACGGTCGATGAGTATGTGCGCAGAATGGTACCCATGCACGCTCCGCGCGACGCATATCCGATGGAGTTGGCGAGAATCGGGGTCGTGGTTGCGGTCTGGGTGATTGCCTCTATTCTTTGCGTTGCACCACGGTGGCTCAGGAAGGTTGGCCGCACGGGCGACACATAGTGCGAGAAAGAGCGCTTCGCATCGCTGAGATTGGTAGCCTTGCACCGCTGCGAAGCTTGCTTGGACAAATCGAGGAAAACGACCACTCAGCATCCCTTTTCTTGTTGCTCTTCCGCACGTGCAGGTTGTGACAACACTTCACCCTTCCTCCTCAGCCAAGAAGCCCAAAATTTGACCGGAATTTGCAGTTGTCTGTGGAGTCGAACAACAACATCACCAGCTTGCCGGTCAGCACCACCAGCAATTTCCAAATGGCGCGGGATTTGAGGTCGGCTATTGCGCCGGTGCGATCGCGGTCTTTGAGGGCAGGGAAGTATGGACCCAGCCATTGTCTCCGCATATCCACACTATTTGATTAATGTTCATAATCTCAAACATTTTTTCTGAAATACGCCTGTGAAGGACTCCCATTTCGACACGTTCTAAGCTTAATTGTACCAGTGAGATATATCGTAACAGAAACACCTGGCATTATCTGGTAGGATAATTGCAAGCATGCATGATGGGGTTGAGCATCAGAACTCTGTTATCGTTGCCCCGAGGGTCTTATTTGCTTATCATGCCTGTACGAATTTCGGGAGGAGGTTGGAGAGGCATCAAACACGCGATGAGACGTTTCTCAAACGAGCATCAGTGAAAACAGGAGGCAAAACATTCACAGACATATCAGAAGGAGGCTGGTAATCATGGTATCGAAAAAGGCTTTTCGTATTGGAGTTTTGTTGTTGCTGGCTGCGGTTCTATTGGCGATGGCGCACGCACCGGCATCCGCCCAGACGACCTGCATACCGGAAGGAACCATCATTACTTCCGCGACGTTTTCCATCTACCTCACTACTTCGTTGTCTTCTAACACGGTGTTTGTGCACGGAATCACTGCGCCCTGGGACGAACTTACCGTGACATGGAACAGTTTCGGGGGCAGCTACGACCCAACGGTGGAAGGCTCGTTCCCGGCAAGCCCGGCGGGTCTTCAGTCAGTCGACGTGACAGCCCTCGTCCAAGCGTGGTTAGATGGTACGTATCCCAACTACGGTTTGTTGCTAGAGCAGGGACTTCCGACCGGCTTTACCCGGTTCCGCAGTAGTGAAGATGCTACGGTCGCGCTGCGACCCGAACTTGAAATCTGTTACCCAACAGACGGCGGGGAGACCTGCGTGGTTATCGGGCGCCCCGGTGTCGAGCAGGACGGTGTTGCCGATACATCGATACATGAAATAGATCCGGACGCCAACTTTGGAGCAGAAGCTCTTATCAGCATAGGCCAAGGCACCGCCGGCGCGAAGCAGGTCCTAGTCTGGTTTGACATCTGTGAAGAGGGGAATGGGAACGGAATTTGCCCGGGGACTCCGGGATATTGGAAGAACCATCCCGATGCATGGCCGGTTGACACGCTAACTCTGGGGGCGCAGAGTTACAGTTTCGCGGAACTGTTAGCAATCCTGAACATGCCGACCGGAGGAGATGCAAGCATTATCCTGGCGCATCATCTCATCGCCGCGAAGCTAAACATTCTCGCCGGCGCTGACCCCACTGCAGCAAGCGCTGCAATAGCCGAAGCCGATGCACTGTTCGCTCTCTTTGCCGGGAAGCTCCCTTACGGCGTGAGGTCAAACACCACTATCGGGAGGGCCATGAACGACGTAAAAGATGTGCTCGATGATTATAATAATGGCGATCTGACATTTGGCTGTTACTAGTCGCTACTGAGACAACGGACGAAGGAGAGGCCTTGCTCTCCTTCGTCTTTCTTTTTGCGGCCGCTACTGAGACACTCGATATGCTCCTACGGCTTGTCAAGGGGAATGCGTGTTAGCTTATTGCTTCCGTGCGGCTTCGGAGATGGCTTCCCACGAATTATCTATCTCTTCATTCGTTTTCAAGACTTCATAGAGAAATGTGCGGGTCATTGTGCCCGCCTTCTCCTCATCCTTCAGCAGGCGCCACGTGTCGGTGTCTTTCATGCTTTCCATGCAGCGATTCATCACCGCCATGCTGGGTGGCGTTTCTTCTTTCGCGGCATATTCCCCCAGAAACGCTCCGGCCGCGTATCCCATGCTCAGCCCGCTGAGGATGCCCGATGCGCCTCGTGCGCCGACCTGTCCTGCGGCATCGCCGACCAGCACAAGGCCGGGCCGCACGAAATTATCGAGCAATCCTCCGAAAATCACCCTGTCAACGCTCGTGAGAATGATAGATGCCCCTCGGAGACGCTCCGTCAGCACCGGGTGTATCCGTCGATAATGCTCCCATATGGGCCTGATGTCCGCATGTTGCGCGCCGGGATTCTGATCCCAGAGGACGATTCCGCACTCGGCGCTGTGCTCGCTCTTCGGGAATATCCAAACCGCGCCCGCCGGCTCATTGAGCAGACAGAACTCGAGGACGTCCGGCTCGGGAATCTTCGCGCCTTCAACAATCACCTTATAAGCGGAGCAGACATTAGGGGAGGGCAAATTCGCCTGCTGTCTCAACAGCGAGCTGTGGCCGTCGGCGGCAATGACGGCTTTGCCTCGAACCAACGTGGGCGCGCCCGCCCTCACGCACATTAACCCACACACCTCTCCTCGCTCAGTGAGGAGCAATTCTGTCGCCCGTGTGTTCAGTGCCACGTTCGCGCCGGCTTCAACACATGTTCTCGCCACTTCGTGCATGAACGGGCGATACTCGATCACGAGCGATGCCGTTTCCGGCTCGAGCAGCATCTCCTTCTTGCACGTTGGGCTGTATATCCGCCGCCGCTTGCTTGTTCCCATGATGATTGATTCGGGAAGCGGCTTTCCTAATACCTTCTCCACAATAGTATTGCCGCTCCGAATGACTTCCCCTTTCACCTTCATGGCAATTTCGGGCGCTCCATCGAGCACGAGCGTGTGCGCGCCTGCCCGAGCGGCAGCAACGCCGGCTGCCAAGCCGGCCACCCCGGCTCCGAGGATAACGATGTCGTAGTCATATGAAGAATTCATGCGCGTGATTACCTCGCTTTGCCCATAATTCCATCCGACATCCAGAGATTATCATAGTTATATCCGATGAGGCATGTCAATGCCGGGAATAGGGACAGCCCCTATTTCGGGCTGCGATTGCTTATTTGTCTTATGCGGTTTCAGAAATAGGGCTCTGTACTACTAACGTTCAGTTTCTCAAATTTTTGTCATGATTTTCTTGACGCAGTCATTGCGAGCAAAGGGCCGCAGGCCCGAGGGTCGCAGACCCGAGCGAAGCAATCTCTGTGTGCATCTTCAATTCTCCCAAT
>QZKI01000014.1 GCA_003598055.1 Candidatus Abyssobacteria bacterium SURF_17
GCGAGCACCTCGTCGCGCGTCCGCGCAACGGTGGGTCGCGGCAAGACGGCCTTGCGGTCGGAGTATTTCGTCAGAAGCGCGGCGTCGATTACGCCTTGCTCGAGAGCGCGAATCACCAATGCCGTTACTGTTCCGCCGTATTGACCGGCGGCATGAACGGCTGCATCCTCGGCCTTTACCATACTCAGAGACCGGTATGCTCCAAGCACGGCATCGGCTCGTTTTGCGCCGAAGGCCATTTCGTCGAGCGCGTTGAGGTCGGTCGCGGTTCGCGGGCAGAAGCGATAGCATCGTCCATCGCTTCGTCCGCAGCGCTCGATGACGGCGATTTTTTCCTCCATTTCCTTGATGTACGGGCACAATCCCGTACACATCCCGCAGCCCGTGCAGAGGTCAGCCTGCTGAACTTCGGATTGAAGTTCATCCGGGCCTTTGTTCATCAGTTCATCCATGACGTGTTCCTCCAAACGATAACAGCATTGAGGCTTACGTTTCCGACATATTGGTTTTGACACGCATTGCGCATGATACTGGTAGCTGGCTCATAATCGAACCGCCGTTCGCAGACCGGGTTCATGTGAACCTGCGAGATACGATATCATTTTCTCGCGTCTGCGTTCAAGACTGTTCCTGCGAGCATCGTTCACAAGCTGCGGGAGAGAGGGCTTGCAGGCATAAACCAGAAGCTCAGGGGGTGCGGGCACGCTCGTTCGTTTCAGGGAAACGGAGCAACGACCTACAGCCTACCTTCACGCATAATCTTGACGCCTTTGTCGGACAGGCGGTCAAAGAACTGGACGGGGTCGAGACACATTTCAGGCGCCATGACACCTCGTCGCGTAATGAGTCCTTCGAGCAGCATGAGCGCCCCGATGGCGCACGGAATCGCAGTCAGCGTGCGAATGCGGTCAATCATGTTGAAGACGAGATGCCGGTCCTGCCCGTCTTTTTTTCCGACAATGTCTATGCGCAGCCCCGAATGTTCCACCCCGCCGACACTGAAAACTCGCTGAATCCTATGAATAAGGGATGCAACCGAGTCGATCCTGTTCGGAGAACGTGTCAAACCGAGAGACCGGATGACTCGCAGGGCTTTGTTGTTCCACAGAGGGCTGATACCACCGCGCACGGCAATGTTCTTTGCCTTTATAGTCTTCGGAAGAGTGAGCGGCTCGGGATGGCCAAAGAGAAAGGCTGGCATTTCGCCGAGCGGCGCAGGAAATTCTACCATCTCCATCTCGCTCCAGGCCGGAGCCTTCGCATTTTTCCCGTCTCTGAACACTGGAACCTCGCCCGTTATCCCATGGAGCGTGTGCTTGAGAGCGGCCAGTCCTTTCGAATCGCCAGAACCTGCAACCCAAGTGATGTTAACGTCTTCGATATCGCCGAGCAAATCAGCGCTCAGCCGGACCGCCATGTTGGAAATCCCCGGGTTCCAGCCCATGCCTGTTATGACAGTCACTCCGGCGCGCTGGGCGGCGGCGTTGAGCGCGAAGAGTTTGGGGAGAGGGTCAGCATCGTCGCAGATGTCGATATAATGAGTCCGTTTCTCGATTGCGGCTATGGCGACGTTAGCGCCGTACTTGTAGAAGGGGCCGGCACAGTTGATGACGAGGTCGAAGTTCTCGAAGGCGGTGGTTAGTGTTGCTTTGTTCTCGACGTCGACTTGAAGGGCGCCAACGTATCCCTTGAAACTACTGCATATGGAGCGCGCCTTTTTCAAGTCGCGGCCTGCGACCGTTATCTGATGGGAGGAAAATTCGGTGAGCTTCTCGACGACACAACTACCAATGTCGCCGTATCCACCGACTACGACGATTTTCACGCTTTCTCTTCCGCGTTCCGCTTCCCTATGATGCCTTCCCAGGATTCCCCCCGCTTTATGTATAGTACCACATCCCCACGTTTTTTGGAACAGAAATCTTTAACGCCCGGGTTCAGTTGACATGAGCGGGTGTGATTCGCTATAATTCCTTCGGATTTGTGGGGATGTAGCTCAGTTGGGAGAGCGGCGCGTTCGCAACGCGTAGGTCGGCGGTTCGAATCCGCTCATCTCCACCATCCCAGCCTTGGGATGTATAAGGGCGAATCGGTGGTTCGAAGAGAGGCGTCGCCACTGTTCGCGTTCTTTGAGTTTGCACCGGCCAGCCGTGGAAATCGGCCCGTCGCAATGCCTTGACACTCCCAGCCCCCTTTGCTATAGTTGGTGAGCGTTTGCCGCGATTTGGGCCACACGGCCTGGGGAGCGGTGCATGTCGGGAAGTAGGTCTGCCTTCGTGATCCGATTCATGACTGAGCAAAGGAGAAAGCGTACACTGTGGCAAGACTGACAGAAATCAGGTGGCACGCGCGCGGCGGACAGGGAGCGAAAACTGCGGCTACGTTCCTTGCCGAAGCAGCAATCGAAGACGGCAAGTACAGCCAGGGGTTTCCTGATTATGGGCCGGAGCGCATGGGCGCCCCGATGCGTGGGTTCACCCGCATCAGCGATCAGCCAATCCGACTCCACTGTGCCATCGAAAATCCGGACGTGGTCATTGTACTTGATGATACGCTCTTAGACAGCGTAAACGTGTGTGAAGGGCTGCCGGAATCGGGCGTGCTCATTATCAATACCAAGAAGGAAGCCGCGGCCATTCGCTCGAAGCTTGATTGGACCGGAAAGAAGCTTTTTCTCGTGAACGCGTCGGAAATAGCGCTAGAAGAGATGGGCCGCCCCATTCCGAACACGCCCATGCTTGGTGCGCTGGCAAAGGTTTCGCAGACGCTTTCGCTCGAGGTTCTGTTGAAGGACATCGAAAAGAAGTTCTCGAAGAAATTCAAGAAACAGATAGTCGAAGCCAACCTCCGCGCCATCAAGCGTGCTTACGAGGAGGTCAAACCAGCATGAGCGAACTCAAGGGATGGAAGGATATCCCGATTGGGGGCCTGATTCCCCACGGCGGCACCGCGTTCGATTATGAAACCGGCTCGTGGCGCTCGTTCAGGCCCGTGCATGACCGGGATAAGTGTATTGACTGCCTCGACTGCTGGTTCTGCTGTCCCGACAACGCCATAATTGCGGAAGACCAAAAGTTCAAGGGATTCGATATGATGCACTGCAAGGGATGCGGAATCTGCGCGAAGGTGTGTCCTCCGAAGGTGGGCGCAATAACCATGAAACCGGAATCGGAATTCGAGGAATAGTTGGAGCTGCACATGGCAAGAAAGAGCGTGTCCATGACGAAGCTGGCGCTTACGGGTAACGAAGCGGTCGCCGAGGCGTTCAGGCAAGTGAATCCGGATGTGGCAGCGGTGTACCCGATTACGCCGCAGACGGAATTGATGCACAAATTTTCGGAATATGTGTACGACGGCAAGGTCGAGACGGAACTCATCGCCGTCGAATCGGAGCACAGCGCGATGAGCGCGGCCGTCGGTGCGGCGGCCGGTGGGGTGCGGGCGATAACAGCAACCTCAGCCAACGGTCTCGCGCTCATGTGGGAGGTGCTCTACATAGCGTCAGGGCTCAGGCTGCCCATCGTGATGGCAGTCGTCAATCGCGCTCTCAGCGGCCCGCTGAACATACACTGCGACCATAGCGATGCAATGGGTGCGCGCGATTCCGGCTGGATTCAAATTTACTCGGAGAACTCGCAAGAAGCCTATGACAATGCGCTGCAGGCGTTCCGGATTGCGGAGCATTCCGGCGTGCTCCTGCCGACCATGATAACAATGGACGGGTTCATCATCAGCCACACCACCGAAGTGTTGGAAATCCTTGACGATGCGGCGGCGAGGGAGTTTGTCGGTGAGTACAAGCCGATGTATACACTCCTGAATCCCGAACAGCCGGTCACCATGGGTCCTCTCGACTTGCAGGACTACTATTTCGAGCACAAGCGCCAACAGGTCGAAGGAATGTACAATGCCCCGGCCGTGATAGAGCAAGTCGCTCAGGAGTATGCCGCCCTGACGGGAAGGAAATACGGGTTCATTGAAGCCTATCGGATGGAAGATGCGGAGACGGCAGTCGTTGTTATGGGTTCGGCAGCGGGCACGACCAAGGATGTGGTCGATACGCTTCGTGAGCGCGGCATCAAGGTCGGCATGGTGAAGCTTCGTGTGTTCCGACCGTTCCCGCACGAGCAGCTTGCAGAGGCTCTGAGCCATCTTAAGAGCGTAGCCGTACTCGACCGCTGCATCTCATTCGGCGCACAGGGAGGCCCCGTATACATGGAGACCAGGTCGGCCATGTACGGGAAAGAGATTCCCATATACAGCTACATCTACGGCCTCGGCGGTCGTGACCTGATTCCCAGTTTGGTGGAATCGGCTTACAACGACCTTTTCGAAGGAACGCCGGACCCGAAGATGAGATACCTCGGGCTAAGGGAATGACGCGAGTGATTCGAGGATGAATACATGACATCAGTTAAGGAATTATCGAAACGACGTGACATCTTCTGCGCTGGACATCGGGCGTGCTCGGGCTGTGCGCCCGCGATCACAATGCGACAGGTGACTCTCGCAGTCAATACACATCTGGTGACGGGGCTTTCGACCGGGTGCATGGAGGTAGTGTCTTCCATCTACCCGTATACGGCATGGAGAAGCTCGTTCATACACAACGCTTTCGAGAACGTTGCAGCCACCATTTCCGGCGTGGAAACGGCATATCGGGCGTTGAAGAAGAAGGGCAAGCTCGACGCCGAATACCGATTCATCGCGTTCGGAGGCGACGGCGGCACATATGACATCGGACTGCAATCGCTTTCCGGCGCCATGGAGCGAGGCCACCGGATGCTCTATGTCTGCTATGATAACCAGGGCTATATGAACACAGGCATCCAGCGCTCAAGCTCCACGCCGTACGGCGCTGCTACCAGCACATCGCCCGCAGGTATCAAGATTGCCGGTAAGCAGCAGTTCCAGAAGGACCTCACCGAAATCATGGTGGCGCACGAACTGCCCTATGTGGCCCAGGCTTCCATCGGTTACTATCGCGACCTGAACAAGAAGGTGGAAAAGGCGCTTGCGGCGCCCGGCCCCTCGTTCATCAACGTGCTTGCGTGCTGCCACAGGGGTTGGCGTATTGAACCAGCCGACTCACTGAAATATTCCAAGCTGGGGGTCGATACGTGCATGTGGCCTCTCTATGAGGTCGAGAATGGTGTGTACAAGCTCTCGATGAAGCCACGCGAGAAGCTACCCATCGAAGAATGGCTTAAAGGTCAAGGGCGTTTCAACCACATGTTCAAGCCCGATAATGCCGATATGATTAAGAAATTCCAGGAACATGTGGATGAAAAGTGGAACCGGCTCCTGTGGAAATGCGGAGAGCTTAAGGAAAGGCCGGGACAACCAGCGAAGTAGTTTGCGAGCCTGTGTGCATCGTGTTCGACCTCGACATGCTTGCCTTGAAACCGCTTATTGTTCGCTCCGTGTATGGCGCAACGTGAGACATCCCCGGCGACACATGGTGTATCACAGCCATCGCGAGGTCGTGTACTCACCTCGTTCCTTTTGATTATCCTCTTGTTTGACATCGGATTGCTGTTTTTCGACCTTTCCTCGCCGTTCGATGGCTTTCATGGATTTCAGGAAGCATGGTATGCGGCAATCGGAAAGAATTATTCGTCCCATTCGCTTCTGATGCCGACCACATACGACGGAAGTCTCGACCTCAATGTCCCACCGCTGTTGTCGCACATAATCCTTTTGAGTTTTTCTCTGCTTGGGCCGACTGAGTTTGCTGCCCGGTTGGTCCCTGTTTTTTTTGCGTTCTTGTCGCTCTTCGGAGTTTATCTGCTGGCAACAAGCCTTCTGCGTCGAAGAACTGGCCTCGAAGCCGCCGTGTTGTTCGCGTCGACGCCGATATTCCTGATTTTGGGCAGAAGCGTGCAGACCGATATCGTATATGTTTCACTGTCGCTGTTTTCTGTGTATTTTTATATTCGCTCACGCGGGAGCGGAAAGAGGCTCCACGCCATGCTGGCGGGCTTATTCATGGGGGCCGCGTTGTTCAGCAAGCAGTTCGCGGTGTTGCCGCTCATCGCGATAGTATTGTGGGAACTTCTCGGTAAGGAGCGATACCGTCTTGTCAAGCTGAATTTCGCTCTCTTTGCGGTGGTGAGCTTGATTATCCTTGTGCCATTCTATGGTTACCATCTTGTGCATGATCCTGGCTATTTGTTGGAAGCTCAGCTTCATGGCTCGGCCAGTAAAGCAAGCATCGCCTCGCCCGGCGACCTCGTGTTTCTCGTGAGTGAGATGGTGTGGGGCTGTTCTCCACTCTTCTTCATGGGGACGCTCGCAGGTGTCGCATTAATGCTTGTCAAACTGAATGAGAGCAAGAAACTCGTGGGCGTAGTAATCGCCTGCTATTTTGTTTTCTATCTGTTTCTTCACAGACACACATACTACTTCTTCGGAATTGTTCCCTTTCTGTGCCTTGGATTCACGGAGCTCTCGGAACGACTTCCTAAGAAGGCGTATGGAGCGGTTTTGATTGCAACGTTGGTTACGGCCACTTCTCTTTCTGCGTATCAATTGGCCGGCTGCAAATACGGCCGGGGAGAATTCAAAGAGGTGGGAGAATATCTGAAACGGTATGAGCGGCCGGTTGTCGTCGGGGATGAGTCCATCTACCACAATTACAGACCTCTCTTCACATACTATGCCGAGAACGCAACGCTGTTACTGCGCGATGCGGAACGCTCGCCCGCCCAACAGGAGGCGCTTAGAGAAACTGACGGGGTGTTCTTCTTCTCCGAAGTTCCGCTGGGCGGAACCAGACCCGAGATATTCCCTGTAAGAGGTGTGAGATACGGGATCAGATTCGCCGGTAACGTGTACATTCATGTCCCCCCTAATCTCCACTTCTTCACACCTACGTTTCCCACCGAGCTGAAAGGCTACACCATTCTTGCGGCATGTGGCCCGGTCGTTAAGCTGGAGCAAATCAGCTTCTATCTCGTCGCCGAGCCAATTCATTGAATCGAAGCATGAATCGCCGCCCGATTCAGAGTCTCTTCTGAGAAGCTAACGATCGCTTAGTCGTTGCGAGGGAGCGACGGCCGCAGACCCCCGTGACCGAGGCATCTCATTGGCAGGATTGGAGATACACACAGAAATTGCTTCGCTCGGGCCGGCGGCCCTTCGCTCGCAATGACTGCCCGGATGTTTCTCTCACATGTCATCCCGCCTCCGGTGGACTGGTCGCAATTGGATGATTTTGCATGAGTCCGTATGGAATCTCTTTTCTGCCCTCTGACTCTGTCTTTGCGCCCTTCGCGTCTCGGGCCTGCGACCCTTGGCGATGAAAAAAGACCGTTTTTGACAGCGGTGTGTTCACCGCTACAAACGGTGACCATTTTTGGAGCCTAACCGCGCTTACGGATTGAAGATATCTCTCACATATCTTCTCATAGCTATCGCGTATCACTTGCGTGGAGCACGGATTTGTGCGATGAATTAATTAAGAGTTTGAATGCCGGTGAGTTACGGGGGTGAATATGTTGAGGTCGCGCATCCAGATCTTTGTGGCCCCACTCGTGGCGCTGGCTGTTACGTGCTCGGCGGCGAGCAGCGAGGAGGCACATATCGAAACAATCAAGCTGCCGCCGGGGTTCAAGATTCAAATCTACGCGAAGGATGTCCGCAATGCGCGCTCGATGACGCTGAGCCCGAACGGCACGCTTTTCGTCGGGACACGGACGGCGGGCAATGTGTATGCAGTCCTTGATAGCGATAAAGATAACACGGCGGACCAAGTTATTACGGTGGCGAGCGACCTGAATATGCCGAACGGGGTGGCGTTTCGAGATGGAGCGCTCTATGTGGCCGAGGTGAACCGCGTGTTGAGATACGATGATATCGAATCGCGCCTGAGCAATCCGCCAGCGCCTGTTGTTGTCAATGACAGCTTCCCGACGGATGAGCATCACGGCTGGAAATTCATTGGTTTTGGGCCGGACGGGATGGTGTATGTTCCGGTTGGGGCCCCGTGCAATGTGTGCGAGCTCAGCGATGAGCGGTATGCCTCTGTCATGCGGATGAAATTTGATGGAACGGGTCTGGAGGTTTTTGCGAGCGGGGTGCGCAATACGGTCGGGTTTGATTGGCATCCGGAGACGAAGGAACTCTGGTTCACTGATAACGGGCGCGACTGGCTCGGGGATGATGTGCCGCCGGATGAGCTGAATCGCGCGCCCGAAAAGGGGCTGCATTTCGGCTATCCCTACTGTCACGGTGCAAGTATCTCCGACCCGGAGTTTGGCCAGAAACTCGGCTGCGACAAGTTCGTGCCGCCCTTGGCAGAACTGGGTTCGCACGTGGCCTCGCTTGGCATGAGGTTTTACACCGGCTCGATGTTCCCGCAGGAATACCGCAACCAGATTTTCATTGCCGAACACGGCTCCTGGAATAGAAGCATACCAATCGGATATCGCATAACGCTTGTTCGGCTCGATGGCAACAGGGCCGTGAAATATGAGGTTTTTGCCGAAGGGTGGCTGCAGGGCCGTAGCGCGTGGGGCCGCCCCGTGGACGTGCTCGTAATGCCCGACGGCGCACTGCTGGTTTCCGATGACAAGGCGGGAGTGATTTATCGGATTAGTTACGAGAACTCGGTCTCCCATCGCCGAATTTGACACGTCCTCCTGATTTTCTGTACACTCAAGTACTTTGATCTTCTCTGGACGGAGGCTCCCATATCATGCGCATATTGGAGAAAACCCTCAGGTCGTTGGATGCGCATGAGAAGACCATTTTCTGGGTTTTCGTGGTCTATGTTCTCATTTTGCCGCCTGGACCATGGCTGCATGAGAAATATGGTGGCATCGACGCTGAGGGTTTCCCCAGGCAGTGGGATGTGGCTATATTCTTCGGTATCCTTGTGCTTGGTATTGTGGTCGGAACGATTGTGTGGCACGCTCTGCAGAAAGAGAAATTGAGGGCGATAAAGAACGTCGTGGTCGGATTGCAGGGATTCGTATTATTCACGAAGTTGACGCTCATCGTCTTGGGCGGCATCATGACAGGCTTTGGCGTGCTCTCTTCAGAACTCGAAGAACACACATGGAATTTTTTCCCAAAAGGAGCATTGACGGCAGTTGCGTGGTTCATTATCCTGCTCATTCCTTTGGGTGTATTCGTCGGAGGGTGTTGGGTTGGCTTCAAGAACAGCAGATTAGTCTTTCTTTGGTGCATCGTGGGAACGACAATATGCTACTATGATCTGGTGCAGAAGATGCTTCCACTAGATTTCGAAGGAGGGATACACCTTGTGATTATTGTGGGCGCGAGCATTCTCGGCGGTTATCTGGGAGATAGATGCTCCCAGCGCGCTCCCGTCGAACCAGTCCCTTCCAACCCTTAATGAGACTGTCCCGTAGCTCGCAATTTGCGGTATCTCTCTGTAGGTGCGAATTCATGCGCATGGTTTTTCCGGCTGTTTTCGCCATCCGTATGCGAATAAATTCGCACCTACGGAATTACGGGGCAGTTTCTTAATCCCTTATCTCAGTTTTGCGACTGCTTTTTCGTATTCGTCCACAAGCCTCTTGAAGAGTTCGGCAACGGTTGGGATGTCTTGGACGAGTCCCGCTGACTGGCCTGCCTCGAGCACGCCTTCGTGAACCTCGCCAAAGACCATGCCGAGCTCGGCGCGATTATGCTCATCGCCGATGATCTTGAGGAGTTCTTCGGTGCCTGCTCCTCCTTTTTCCGCCTCCAACATGCGGAGGGTGAAATCGTTTTTGAGGCTCCTGAGCATGTTCATTTTGCGGCCGGTGATGAGCGTGCCGGTGTCGGACGCTTCGACGACCTGCCGTTTGAAATTCTCGTGGGCGGGACATTCTACCGTCGCGACGAAGCGCGTGCCCATCTGGACGCCGTCCGCTCCGAGAGCGAGCGCGGCGGCGATTCCCCGGCCGTCGGCGATTCCGCCTGCAGCCGCGACCGGTATGTTGACTGCGTCCACCACCTGGGGCACGAGTGAGATGGTGCATGTCTCGTCCATCCCATTGTGTCCGCCGGCCTCGTAGCCCTCGCACACGATGGCGGCGAACCCCGCTTCCTGCGCCTTCTTCGCGCCCTTGACCGACGGAACGACGTGTATGATTATGGTGTCATCGTGCTTCAAGAGAGGGGCCGCCTTAAGCGGATTCCCGGCTGAGGTCGTGAAGATGCGCGCGCCTTCTTCGAGCCCGATCTTGCATATCTCCTCGAAGTCGGGGCGCATCATGGGAATATTCAGCCCCCATGGTTTGTTTGTGTTCTCGCGGACCGTTCGGATGTTCTCGCGGACCTGGTCCCAATCCATCGAACCGCTGCCGACCTGGCCGAGTCCGCCCGCGTTGGAGACTGCGGCCGCCAGCCGCCAGTTTGACACCCACACCATACCGCCTTGAATGATTGGATATTCGATGCCGAGCAGTTCTGTCAGTCGTGTCTTTTTCATTGCGCCTCCCTCACAATACGGTACGCGTGTAGACATTACAGCACAGCCATATTCGAGGCGACGGGATAACTTTCCGGGGACATAATACCTGTACGCCTGTGTCATGCTGCGTCAGAAGAGTGAGCCCCCGTGTCTTCTCCATAGAAAAAAAAGGTGTTTATGTCCCTGGAACTTGCCCATGGAGCGATTTCAATTCTAGATGAACGCCTCCAGCAAAGTCAATCGAAGGAGGACATGTCACGAAGAGGGACAGAGAATCCGTCCGACGATTTCGTAGGGTCGAATTCATTCGACTGGACATGAGCGCAAAGAGGCTAAAACCGTTTGCGAATAAATTCGCACCTACAAAGGCCGAAGTCACGTTGGCAACCGTGGGGCAGATTCTCTGTCTCTCTGTTCGCGCTTGACTTTTGGGGTTGCATGCCTACAATAGAAGGAGAGCGTGGCGCTTGCTCGTGTGTTGGCTCGAAGCCGAGAACGCGAGATTGCCGCTGCATCGGGAGGAAGAAGAATGAGGAAGGGGCATATCGACAGGCGGGTTGCCGCCAAAAAGGCGAGGCTCAACATCCTGCACATGGGTCACTGAGCGCAGGCGACCCTGCTTGCGATGCAGGAGCTCCTAGGTCTAGGAGACGCGAAGAAGCTGAAATCGGTCGCTGGCCTCGCCGGCGGCATCGGCCATCAGGGAGAGGCATGCGGGATAGTGGTCGGAGGAGCATTGGCGCTTGCGCTTGCGAGCGCCGGCAATGACGAAGACCATGCGACTGTAACGGCGCGAGGCTGCACTCTGGTGAATGAATTCGTTCAAAGATTCGCCGAACGTTCTGGCAGCACGCGCTGCCGTGACATCGCGCAGACCGATTTTGACGATGACCGGCAGCTTCGCAGATATGTCCTCGGCAAATCTCGCACGTGCGTCAAGCTTGCGGGTGCATCGGCCTCCATGCTGGCGGACATCGTCGACAGGGAACAAATTCATCCTGGCAAGCATTTTGTTGAGCTTACGCAAAGGTTTTCTGAAAGTAACTTTCACTGTGCCCAGTCGGTGGTGATGCTTGCTTCGGAGGAACTCGGCGTCGCCCCTGTTCTTCCTTCCACGATGCTCATACCACTCAATGGCGGCATCGGATACAGCGGGTCCACATGTGCGGCACTCCTTGGCGGATGCATCGTGATAGGCCTTCAGAAGGGCGGAGACACGAGTCAGACAGGAATGTTCACGTCGGTTCGCCGGCTGCTGCTGACCCTTATCCAGGGAGCCTCAGCCTTCCACAGGCTCGACCTCTCACCCGCAAATGACGCGCTCCTGCGCTGCGCCGAACTCGCGAAATGGTTTCAGACCCAATTCCATTCCCGCCTCTGCCGCGAGATAACCGAGGTCGACTTTCAGGACGAGCAGCAGTCATGGCGATACTTCGAGGAAGGCATCATTTCCAGATGCATCTCCATGGCGCAGGAAACGGCAGCGAAGGCGGCGGCGCTGGCGCGCTGACAGCGATCGAACCGGACTAATGCGAACCATACGCCTGCGGAAAAACGAAGATCGCCGAGTGCGGGCCGGGCATCTATGGATTTTCAGCAACGAGATAGCCAACCTCGACCAGCCCTTCGTCCCCGGTGAAATCGTTGAAATCATCACGTACGGGGGAACTTTCGTAGGCCGAGGTTATATCAATCCGAAATCGCTCATCACTGTTCGTTTGCTGACACGAGACAGGGAACCGGTAGACGAACACTTCTTTGCGAAAAGAATCTCCCGATCGCTTAGGTTACGTCAACAACTTTATCCCGGCGAGCAAGCCTATCGGGTCGTCTTCGGTGAGGCCGACGGCGTTCCCGGCCTGGTCATCGACAAGTATGCGGACGTGTACGTGCTCCAGGTCTCGACTCTTGGAATGAACATTCGACTCAATGAAGTCGTAGGCGCGCTGCCGCTCGCTGGAGTCGAGCCGAGGGCATTGGTTCTCCGCGCTGACACTCCTATGGCGGAACTCGAGGGCTTCAGCAGCGAGAACCGGGTGCTCAGCGGTGAGCTATCCGGGCCCGTAAGGTTTGAACAGGACGGACTTCTCTTTGATGCCGACGTGCTCGAAGGCCAGAAGACGGGTTTTTACCTCGATCAGCGCGAGAACCGGCGGGCGGCGCGCGATCTCCTCAAAGGTCTCAGGGTACTCGACTGTTTCTGCTACACGGGCGCGTGGTCGCTTTATGCTGCGAAAGCGGGAGCAACGCACGTTCTGGGAATTGATTCTTCATCACCCGCGATAGAGATGGGAGGGCAGAATGCCAGACTGAACTCTCTCTCGTCGGCCTGTACCTTCGAGACCGCCGACGTCTTCACAAAACTGGAGTATCTCGCGGAGGCGAAGGAGCACTATGATTGCGTTATCCTTGACCCACCGGCGCTCGTGAAGAGCAGGCGGCACATAAAGCAGGGAAAAGCCGCGTATGAGAAGATAAACCATCTCGCGATGAAAGTGCTCTCGCCGGACGGCCTGTTGATAAGCTGCTCATGCTCGTTCCACATTTCGCCGGATGAGTTCTTGCAGATACTCTCTCATGCCGCCCGCAGGGCACACAGGAGCGCGGTTCTTTTCGAGCTGAGGGGCCAGTCGCGTGACCATCCTGTGCTCGTCTCCATGGCGGAGACAGCCTACCTGAAATGCGCGATTATGCATATTGCCTGAACGTTGAGCGGGCCCGATCCGTATATCGTCTGTAAGTGCGAACTCATGTGCATCGTTTTTTCGGCCTGTTTCACTATCGGAATGCGAATAGATTCGCACCTACAGAATCGTGAGACGCATTCTCTGTCCCCCGCTGCCGTCCTTTGATTCCCATGATTCTGCGTGTTATAATGCGTGTGTATGAGATGCGCAGCGCTCACGCGCAGAAACGTGCTTGAGTTGGTTCTCTTGTTCTTCATAGGATTCACAGGCCTGCAAGAATGGGCATTTTACAGCGACACATAACTCGAGAGATACTGCTTTCGTTTGCGATTGCATTCGTGGTGATAACGTTTCTTCTGCTGGTTGGGGAAGTATTTCATGAGTTAGCCGACCGCTTTGTGAACAAGGGGTTGAGCCTGAGCGAACTGGGAGCAATCACGTTTTATATCCTGCCTCCGCTGACCGCCTATACAATGCCTGTTTCGCTTCTTTTCGCCACGCTCATCGTGTTCATCCAGCTTTCGCAGGATTGTGAAATCATCGCGATGAAGGCTTCGGGGATACCGCTGCGACGGGTATTTTCCCCGGCCATTGTCATCGGGATCGTGGTGACACTATTCTTGCTCGCAGTCCAGACGGAAGTTGCTCCCTGGGCTCACCGCAGATTGAAAGTTTTCCTCATCGAGATGGTTCTGCGAAAGCCCACGCTGGTGCTCAGCGAGCAGAGCTGGACGCACGAAGTCAACAACATGCGCATCTTCGTCGGTCGCATCGACGGCAGTCGGATGGAGCTGAAAGACGTGAACATTCGAGTCAGCGGCGAGAAAGAACCTGACCGAACCATCGTGGCAGAAGCAGGAAAGATATACCTCAGCGATAATCGCGAAAAGATATTTCTTCAATTGAGCGAGGGGTCCATCCATGAGTATGATAAAGAACAGCCCGACCGATACTCGACCACCACGTTCAGCCGCCTGACCATCCCGGTGAGCATCGGGGCGATAGACCGGTATATGAAGCGGTATCGCGCTCTCGATTCTCTGGCGAGGAGAGAGATGTCGTTGGGAGAGATTACGAGAGAGCTTCACGATCCGTCGGTAAGTTCCTCCGAGCGTCGGAGTCTTCTCCGACTCGTCGGTGAGCGAACTGCACTGGCTTTCATGCCGCTCACATTCGCGCTCATCGGGGCGCCGCTGGGGATAATCCCTTATAAGACCCGGCGATTCTATGGGTTGGTTGTATGCGCCGGCCTGGTTCTCGCGTATTATTCGCTTCTCATTGCAGGCGAAACGCTGTCCAGGAAAGACGTGCTGAATCCTGTCGTGGCGATGTGGATACCCAATCTTTTTCTGGGAGCAACGGGCGTCTCCTTGATCATCAGGTCCGAGAGGCGGTGAACGGGAGAGTGAGCATTCTCACACGCTATATCTGTTGGCGGGTGCTCGTCTATTTTCTCGCATTCATGGGGATTATGGTTGTGTTCTTCGTCTTCGTTGATTTTATGGAGCATATCGAGCGCGTCACAAGAGACCATGCCTCGCTGAGACCTCTGGCCCTGTATTATGCATGCCTGTTGCCGAAGGTGGCCGTCGAGGTTTCGTGGGTCGGCTTGCTTGTATCCGTGCTTTTCGTGCTCGGGAGCCTGGCGAAGAACAACGAATTCACCGCCCTGCTGGCGGGTGGCATAAGCATCTACCGAGTGGGTATGCCGGTGCTCATAATCGGGGCATTTCTCGCCCTATCCGTGTTTTGCGTGCGAGAATTCGTAGTGCCGGAAGCGATGCTGCGCGTGTACGAAATAAAGGAAAGCGATTTTGCCTCCGAGGTTTCGCAAAACGAGGTGTTCGACATCGCCGGTATTGGAAGGCGCAATCGATTCTACTATTTTGATGTGGTCGACGTGAAGCGCGGCGTGCTCACGGGCGTGCACATCCATACGACCAAAGGTGGTTTGATCACTGAGCGGATCGATGCCGAAAAGGGCCTTTGGGAAAAGGATGAGCGAAGGTGGTACTTGAAGAACGGCTCGGCAAAGAAGTTCGATTCGCGCGGCATTGTGCTTGAAGACATGACGTTCGCCAGCATGAAGGCGCCGTTCAGGGAATCGCCTGAGACGCTCAAGGTGTATTCAGCCGGGATGAATGAGCTCAGCTTCCGCCAGTTGAGGCGACAGATACGAAACCTCGAAGGCAGCGGATACGACGCCCGTCGCCTAAAAGTGGACTACTACGCAAAGTTCTCCCTGCCTGCGGCAAACTTGATCGTCGTGTTCCTCGCGCTGCCATTCGCTCTGGAGTGTCGAAGAGGGGGACTGCTGATAGGGTTTGCCCTCAGCTTGATGGCGGCCCTGCTGTACTATGGAGCGTTCCAGATGAGTCTTGCTCTCGGCAAGGGCGGATTTTTTCCGGCCCCCGTCTCGGTCTGGCTGGCCAACTTCCTGTTCCTCGGGGTGGGAACGGGTCTCACCATGCGGGCGCGAACCTAACGCGGCTCAGCAAAGCGGGAACGCCATCGGGGCGGGTTGCTACATTTTCTGCATCGATTCCAGGAACTCCTTGTTGCCCTTGGTTTTCAACATCTTTTCGTGGAGCAGTTCGAGCGCCTCGACGACGCCGAGCGGATTCAGCACTTTTCTCAGAATCCAGACTTTGTTCAGTTCTTCCGGTGAGAGCAAGAGCTCTTCCTTCCGCGTTCCCGACTTGTTGATGTCGATGGAGGGGAAGATGCGCTTGTCCACCAGCCGCCTGTCGAGGTGAACTTCCATGTTGCCCGTTCCTTTGAACTCCTCGAAGATGACATCGTCCATCCGGCTGCCGGTGTCGATGAGCGCCGTCGCGAGGATGGTGAGGCTGCCGCCGTCCTCTATGTTGCGTGCGGCGCCGAAGAACCGCTTCGGCCTTTGCAATGCGTTCGAGTCAATGCCTCCGGAGAGCACTTTCCCGCTGGGGGGAATGATTGAATTGTATGCCCTCGCCAGACGCGTGATGCTATCGAGCAATATCACCACGTCCTTCTGATGCTCGACCAGCCGCTTCGCCTTCTCGATGACCATTTCGGCCACTTGCACATGTCGCTCCGCCGGCTCATCAAACGTGGAGCTTATGACTTCGCCCTTGACAGACCGCTCCATATCGGTCACTTCCTCGGGTCGTTCGTCGATGAGCAACACGATGAGCGCTATCTCCGGTTGATTGACGGCGATGCTGTTCGCGATTTTCTGCAAGAGGATTGTCTTGCCGGTCCTCGGCGCAGCCACGATCAATCCGCGCTGTCCTTTCCCGATGGGGGTGAGCAGATCCATGATCCGCATCGAGATTTCGTCCGAGGCCGTCTCGAGACGGATTTTTTCTTCCGGATACAGCGGGGTCAGGTTGTCGAAAAGGATCTTGTCCTTCGCGAGTTCGGGGTCTTCGAAGTTGACTGCTTCGACCCTGAGAAGCGCAAAGTAGCGTTCGCCCTCTTTCGGCGGCCGTATCTGGCCGGAGATGGTGTCGCCGGTGCGCAGGCCGAACCTTCGTATCTGCGACGGCGAGATGTAGATATCGTCGGGTCCGGGGAGATAATTGTAATTGGGCGAGCGCAGGAAGCCGAAACCGTCCGGCAGTATCTCGAGCACGCCCTCCCCGTAGATTGAACCTTCCGATTCAATCTTGGCCTGAAGAATCTTGAATATCAACTCCTGTTTCTTGAGCGTACTGTAGCCGTTGATATTCAACTCCTTGGCCATCTTGGTGAGTTCTGCTATCGTTAGTTCTTTCAGGTCTGCAAGATTCATCTAGCGTTCATCCTCTCTTTCATGAAGTTTTCTGGTTTCTTACGTTTGCTTGATTTTGACTTTCGTCTCATCTCTTTTCTGCGAGATTACTCCTCCCTTCGTCCGTTCATGATATTGTCTTCAATCATGCGCCTCCAGCCAGTTGCGGCCTATCCGCACGTCGGCTACAATCGGCACGCTCAGCGGATATGCTGTTTCCATTGTTTCCTTCACCATCTGCTTCGTTTTTTCGAGGTCTTCGAGAGGCACCTCGAAGACCAGTTCGTCGTGCACCTGGAGAATCATCTTCGAGCGAAGGCTCATGGCGGCCAGTCGCTCGTCTATCTGTATCATCGCCATTTTTATGAGGTCGGCGGCTGACCCTTGAATAGGCGTGTTTATGGCTGTCCGTTCGGCGAATCCCCTGACGCCGTAATTCTGGCTGTTGATGTCGGGAATGTATCGTCGGCGGTTCATGATTGTTGTCACGTAGCCGACGCGGCGCGCCTCTTCCACCATGGAGTCAAGGTATCCCTTTACGCGCGGGAAAATCGTGAAATAGTTTTCGATGAACCCCTTTGCTTCCTCCAGCTTGATGCCGACGTCGGCGGCGAGTCTGGCTGCGGATATACCGTACAAGATGCCGTAATTGGCCACTTTTGCTTTTCGCCTCATCTCCAGAGTCACCTGGTCGATCGGCACCCGGAACATCTTCGAGCTGGTCTGGTCATGGACGTCGAGGCCTTCATTGAACGCGCGGCTGAGCTCTTCGTCACCGCTCAGATGCGCCAGAATCCTGAGCTCGATCTGCGAGTAATCGGCGGACATGAGCACGCTCCGGTTGTCCGAGGGGACGAACGCGCGCCTGATCTCGCGCCCGAGTTCCGACCGAATCGGTATGTTCTGAAGGTTTGGCTCGCTGCTGCTGAGGCGTCCCGTCGCCGTGATTGTCTGATTGAATGAGGTGTGAATTCTCCCCGTTTCCGGGTTGACGAGGCTCGGGAGGGCGTCGATGTATGTGGATTTCAGTTTGCTGAGAGTTCGATACTCGAGGACGCTTTTGGGCAGCTCGTGTTCGACCGCGAGTTTTTCGAGGACAGCCATGTCAGTTGAATATCCGGTCTTTGTCTTTCTTCCATATGGCAGATTCATCTCTTCAAACAGAATCTTGCCGAGTTGTTGTGTCGAGTTTATGTTGAATTTGCATCCGGCCAATGCATGAATCTGCTGCTCCAGTTCTCCCAACTGCTTCGCCAGCCGCTCTGACAAGTCCCGAAATACGCCGACATCCACGCGGACTCCGGCACGCTCCATCTTCGCAAGGACCTTCATGAGGGGAAGCTCGACCTTCTCGAAAAGCTCGTAGAGCCCCTTTTCCTTCAGCATCGGCTCGAGAACGTTTCGCAACCGCAGGGTGATGTCCGCGTCTTCGCAGCAATACTCGGCTACCTCATTGATATCCACTGCATCCATTGTTTTCTGGCCAGCGCCCTTGCCGATGAGCTTGTCAATCGGAATCTTCCGGTAGTTGAGGAACTCGAGCGCAAGCTGGTCGAGATTGTGGCTTTGTTTCGAGGGATTGAGCAGGTAGGAGGCGACCATCGTGTCGAAATCGACTCCGCTGAGTTCTATGCCGTTGCGCGCGAGGATAACCATTTCGTACTTTATGTTCTGACCGGTTTTCTTGATTGCTTCGTCCTCGAGGACAGGCCCCAGTCTGTCCAAGACCAGCTTGCAATTGAGCTGTGGAGGCGGCGCCTGGGCGAACAGGTCATCTTTTTCGTCCTTGTGCGCATCGTCTGCAGGCGATACGGAGTGGCCTACCGGAATGTAATGCGCCAGGCGTGGCTCGAGCGCGATTGAGATTCCGACCAGTTTTGCCCGCATCGGGTCCGTGCTGGTGGTTTCAAAATCGATTGACAGGCTGCCGGCTTGCCTCACCCGTTTCAGGAGCGCATCGAGCTCGCGTTCCTTATCGATGACCAGATATTCCGCATCCTTCGCCTGATGGGTTTCGGCGACTTCACTTATCAATGAGCGGAACTCGAGTCGTTTGAACACCTCAGCGAGTTTTTCCGAATCGTATTCTCTTGTTTTGCATGCCTCGAGGTCGATTTCGAGCGGGACGTCGGACACGATGCTCACGAGTTCCCTGCTTAACAGTGCGAGGTCTTTGTTCTGGCGCAGATTCTCGCGGCGCTTCGGCCCCTTGATTTCATCGACGTGTTCGAATATGTTCTCGATCGTCCGGTATTCGTTCAACAATTCGGCCGCCGTCTTGGGTCCGATGCCGGGAACGCCGGGGACATTGTCGGTCGGGTCTCCCGCCATGCCGAGCAGGTCGCGCATTTGCTCCGGGCCGACGCCAAAGCGCTGTTTTACGGCTTCGGCGTCATACAGGAGATTCTCTTTGTGCGGGTTGAGCACCTTAATGTTGTCCGATACCAGTTGAAGCATGTCCTTGTCGCCCGTGACGATGACTGCCTCGATCCCTTCGTCCGCCGCTTTTTTTGCCAGAGTGGCGAGCACATCGTCGGCCTCGTAGCCCGCCAGTTCGAACGTCCGGATATTGAACGCTTCGACAACTTCCTTTATCAGCGGAATCTGGTGCCGCATCTCCTCCGGCTGCTCCGCCCGGTTGGCCTTGTACTCCTCGTACATCTCGTGCCTGAACGTTTTGCCGGGAGTATCGAAGGCCACCGCGATGTAGCCGGGCTGTTCGTCTTTCATGAGCTTCAGGAGCATGCGTGTGAATCCATATACCGCGTTGAGGGCAAGCCCGCTCGAGTCGGTCAATTGCCGAATTGCATGAAATGCGCGGTATGCATAGGAATGTCCGTCTATGAGATATATTTTCTTCTTTGCTTCAGTCATTGTCTGAAACGTACTGTCAGCAGGAGCTTCGGGCAGCCAGCGGGGCTGAGCATTTGCTGTCGAGCAGTTCGGATACGACCTTGGCAGCCCTGGAGGACGCGCCCGGCGCGCCAATGCGCTCCCGTACTTTCCGGAGGTCGGAGACCATCTTTTGCCGTCGTTCGCCGTCGCGACACAGTTCAACGACCGTCTCGGCCAACAGTTCGGGCCGCATCCGATACTGCAGCATTTCCGGCACCACTTCCTGGCCGGCCAGGATATTCACAAGTGAGATGTGGGGGACTTTGAGGAATCTTTTCCCAAGAAGCCATGTGAGATGGCCTATCCTGTACACAACGACCAGCGGCGTGAGCAAGGATGCTACTTCGAGCGTGGCCGTGCCCGACGCCACGATGCAACAGCGAGCCGACTTGGCAACCTCATACATTTTCCCGAGCGAAACTTCGACTCGAAGCGAGCTGTCACCGAGCATCTGCTCCACCACATCCCTGTTCGGCTGGCTGCTACAGGGAATAAGGAACCGCGCGTGTGGCATCTGCCTCAGAATAAGTCTTGCAGTTTCAAGCATGATAGGCAATATGGCCATTATTTCCTGCCGTCGGCTGCCCGGGAGAAGGCCGATATGGTCCGTGGAATCCATGGCGGCCAGCCGGTTGAGGAAATCCGCATCGAGCTCTACCTCGGATAAATTGTCGAGGATCGGGTGGCCGACATAGGTCACGTCGACCTTCTCCTTCCGGTACAACTCTTCCTCGAACGGGAAAATGACTATCATTTTGTCGACAAGCCGCGCGATCGTATGGATTCGCCCTGGCCTCCACGCCCATATCTGCGGACTGATGTAATAAACAATCGGAATACCGAGTTTCCTCACTGCGGCAGCCAGCCGCAGATTGAATCCCGGATAGTCAACGAGGACCAATGCATCGGGCGGTGATTGCTCAAGATAGGCCGCGGTTTCCGCGAGCATTCTCCGGAAATAGCGCAGGTTCTTGACGACCTGTGCGAATCCCATGACGGCCGAGGAAACGATGTCTGCCCGCAACTCACAGCCTACCTGTTTCATCCGGTCTCCACCCAGTCCCTCGATTCGCAGACCGGGGACAGCAGCTTTCAGCTCACGGATGAGCCGCGCGGCGTGCGTATCGCCGGACTCCTCACCGGCAATGATGAAAATCGTCTTGTCGGTCACTCGTATTTTTTGCTCCGGATGACTTCGATGATGCGCGTCGCGACCTCGAGCGCGTCGCGCGCTTCGCGTCCGGTGACAACCGGGCAACGGCCGCTCATCACGCTTTCGGCGAATGCCGCGATCTCACGTTTCAGCGGCTCATCTTTTTCCACGGGGATGCTGTCGATAATGAGAGTTTCCGGGTTCGTCCAGTCGATGGGCCCCTTTTTCAAATGGTAGCACGTGATTTGCTGAGCCGCGTAATCGAGCGAAAAGTACGTGTACGGCTGAAAAATGCGTATCTTGCGCATCGGCTCCGCTGATATTCGGCTGGCCGTCACGTTCGCGACACATCCGTTACGGAACAGGAGCCTTGCGTTTGCTATGTCCTCGTGCTCGGACACCAGCGGCACTCCCACCGCATCAACCACGCGCTCGACGGGCGAGTTCAGGATGTTCAGGATGATGTCCAGGTCGTGAATCATGAGGTCGAGCACAACGTCAACGTCACATCCTCTGGGCGTAAATGGCGCCAGCCTGTGGGACTCGATAAACATGGGTTTGTTGAGACGGTCGCGCAGGCTCCTCACGGCGGCGTTGAACCGTTCGAGATGGCCGATTTGCAGCATCACGCCACTGCTTTCGCTCAGCCGGATGAGTTCATCGGCCTCGTCGAGAGTTGTTGCTATCGGTTTCTCGAGCAGAACGTGTTTCTTCTCTTTCAGGAGATGGCTGGTCACCTCGAAATGTTTGCTCGTTGGCACGGCCACGCTCATCGCATCCACAAGCTGAGCAAGCTCTCGATAATCCTCGAAAGCCTTTGCGCCGAATTCAGCGGCGACCTCGTCGGCCCGCTGCCGGTCAATGTCTGCAACACCGACAAGCTTGACATTGGGATGAGACGCGTAAGTGCGCGCGTGGTGATAGCCAAGGTGGCCGACGCCCACCACGCCTGCTTTCAATCTGTTCATAACGAAATTCCGGATTTGGGAAAGCGCTTCCTTGAGATGAAGCTGGGCGAGGCAATCTGCTCCCTAACTGCAAACGCCTCGGCTGGACTTCTCGATAAACTCAATGAGGTGGTCGATTTCCGCGCAGGAATCGAACTCGGCACGCAGCCTCTCGAGCGCCTGTGATGTATTTAAATTGGACCGACAAATGATCTTGAACGCCTTTTTGATGTTTGCGCGAGCGTCCTCGGGAATCCCGTTCCTCTTCAGGCCGATGAAGTTGGCCCCATGACATGCCGTCGGATTCCCGTCCGCCATGGAATACGGCAGGATGTCTTTTACCACCTTTGAACAGCCGCCGACGATAGCCATTGTGCCCACCGTGACGAACTGGTGCACGCCGGTGAGCCCTCCAATGATCGCCTTGTCGTCAATGGTCACATGGCCCGCGAGGGCAACGCTGTTCGCCATGATAACGCCATTATGGACGTCGCACTCGTGCGCGACGTGGACGTAGGCCATCAGGAGGTTGCCGTTCCCAATGCGGGTCTCATTCTTTTCGGAGGTCGCTGTATTTATCGTTACATATTCCCGGATAGTATTGTTGTCACCGATAACCAGCCTCGAAACGCCGCCGCGATACTTCAGGTCCTGTGGGGGCGAGCCGACGACCGCCCCGGTGAAGAAGCGGTTGTTCTCACCAATGGTTGTATGTCCGTCAATGACCACTCGCGGACCAACAGAACAGCCGTTCCCGATGATGGCGTGCGGTCCGATGAAGGTATATGGTCCGACCTCGACATCGGCAGCAATCTGTGCGCTCTTATGGACGACCGCGGTCGGATGAATCTGGTATTGCTGTGATGCATCCTTTTCGCCCTCTTGGTATTCCATATGTAAATCTCTTTGTCAGCCTGACAGAGGGAAGGCTCTTTCCGGGTTGCTTTCTCTCTGCAATTGAGCTGTCTCAGCGCTCACCCGACTCAAGCCGGCATGGCGAAGGTGATCTCCGTTTCTGCAGCAAGCTGGCCGTCCACGCTGGCCGTCCCGCGCAGTTTGCCGTATTTCTTGTGGAAATGAATCATCTTGACCTCTATGTCCATGCGGTCTCCGGGATAGATGGGACGGCGAAACTTCGTCTTTTCGATGCCCGATAGATATGGGAGTTTCTCGCAGATCCTCGATTGCGTGAGCACCAAGACCGCGCCCACCTGTGCGATGGTTTCCAGTATCAGCACACCGGGCATGATGGGGTAGCCTGGAATGTGACCCTGGAAGTACGGTTCACATGCCGTGACATTCTTGATGCCGCGGGCCATCTTATCGTCGAGATACGTAATCCTGTCCACAAACAGGAACGGGTAACGGTGCGGAAGTATCTGATATATCTGATGAATGTCAAGAGGAGCCTCGTATTTTGTGGCCGCCTGTTTCGGCTCGACGCCGACCTGGGAGCGGAGCCTCTTGACAAATTCCACATGCGATGCGTGACCCGCCTTCATCGCCATGACATGCCCGACGAGCGGCACTCCCAGCAGTACGATGTCGCCGAGAAGGTCGAGCACCTTGTGACGCACGAATTCGTCCGGAAAGCGCAATTCGTCGTTCAGGATGCCCTCCTCTCCTATGACAACCGCGTTCTCGAGGCTTCCGCCCTTGATGAGGCCGTGGGCCTTGAGCTGCTCCACATCGTGGAGGAAGCAGAATGTGCGGGCGGGTGCGATATCGCGCACGAAGACCTCGGGCTCGATGACGAACGTGCCGAACTGTGTGTCGAGGGCGCGGTGTTTGTACTCGATCATGTAGGAGAGTTCCAGCCGCTCGGATGGCAGGGCGAGGAGCGTGATGCCGTCACGGGCAAAGACGAACGGTTCAGAAATCCTGGACTCATGCCGGGGGCTCTCCTGCTCGGCCAGGCCGCTTTCCATGAGGACGTTCACGAAGGGCAACGCGCTTCCGTCTCCGACGGGCGCCTCACCGGCGTTCACCTCGACGAATATGTTGTCTATGCCGAGGCCCGCAACGGCAGCGAGCACGTGTTCAACAGTCAGCACCTTCACGCCGTTCAGGCCGATGGTGGTGCCGCGCGCGACATCGGTCACGTGAGCGACATCGGCCTTGATTCTCGGCTGCTCCGCCAAATCGGTTCTGACGAACACGATTCCCGTATCAGCCGGCGCGGGCTTGAAGGTTATGGTGGTCTGTTTCCCGGTATGGAGACCGATACCCGAGAATTGGACCGTCTTTTTAATGGTCTTTTGTTTCCGCACTGGTTTTGTGTTCCATCGTGTCGAGGCGTTTCTCAAGGTCCCGAATGTCGCGAACAATGGCGGGAAGCCGCTTCATGCTTGCCCATATGCGAAGCTGCTTGTCGTGACTCGCGGCGGGGAAACCGGACACCACCTGGCCGGGCCCGATGTCCTCGGTCACCCCCGAACGAGCGGCCACGATTGTGCCGTCTCCGATTGTGACGCCGTCAAATATGCTGGCCTGGCCCGCAATCGTGACCCCGTCGCCGAGTTTGCACCCTGCGCCGATGCGCGCATGGGAGACGATTATGCAGTTCGGTCCCACCTGTGCGTCGCTTCCGATGTGCACGAGATTGTCAATCTTTGTACCCCGTCCGATGACTGTCGTGCCCTTGCGCGAACCGTCGACGGTTACGTTTGCGCCCACTTCCACATCGTCTTCAATGACGACGGCGCCCTTCCGGCCGGCGTCCTCGTTGCGCGCGGCTTCCTGCACCGGAACGGGGTTGTTGCCAATGACAGCGCCGATGTGAATTATGGCATTGTTGCCGATGCGCACATTTTCCCCGATTACGACACGTGAATAGACAATGCAATCGGTGCCGATTTCCGCATTGCGGCCAACACACACGCCGGCGTACAAAACGGACCGCGGACCGACTTTGCAGCCGTCCTCCAGAACGACGCCTGCATGGAGCGCCACATCCTCACTGAGGAAAACGTCGCGTCCCCTGACCACGGTGGGGTGAATTCCCCTGGGCACAGGTGTATGAACCGCGAACAGCTTGAGCACTTCGGTGAACGCCAGATAGGGATTCACCGTGCGAATCACATGCTTGTCGTTGACGACGGTGTCCGGGCCGACGATGATTGCCGATGCCTTCGTTGTCGGGAGCAGAGGCAGATACTTCGGGTTAGCGAGGAACGTGATGTCGCCCGGGCCGGCGTCCTTGATTCCGGATGCGCCGGTGATGAGGACCGATGGATCGCCCTCAAGTATTCCACCGACTAACTCCGCAATCTCACCGAGGCTTTTTTGCATGGATGAAACCCGCACGCCGAAGGATCAGGCACTGTTCAAGTATCCGACAGTCGTTCACTAGCTTGTGGGCTGTGTCCCCATAGGGTCGTAGAACAGCTCTTGTCGAACTGTGGCGCGTCTTCGTTCTGGTTATCTCTTTTCGGTCATCTCTTTTATGATGGCGTCGGTCAGGTCGAGGGTGGGTGAGCCGTAAAGCAGGATTCTTCTCTCGAAAATCATGCCGTAGCCGTCGCGTTCGCCCACTTGTTTCACTACTTTTGCGATGTCAGGAAGAAGTCTTCTCAGAATCTTGTTTTCCTCGACGTCTTTGTACCGCTGCGCACCCTCGGAATATACCTTCAAGTCGTCAATCTTGTCCCGGATGAGCTTTTCCTGTTCTTTAGCCTTATCCTCGGACCATATGACACGGTTGGCCTTCAGCTCATCTTCGAGCTTGTCTATCTCAGCGCGGCGTCTCTCCACTTCGGCCTGTCGTTTCTCGAGTTCCTTGCTCAGGTCTTCGTACTCGGGAGTCTGTTTCGCAACCGCCTGTACCACGCGGTCGAGGTCCAGGTATCCCACTTTCGCTTCCTGAGCCGCCAGCGCGCGTCCGCCCGCACCTGCGAGCAGCAGGACTGTGGAAGACAGAACCAGAAACACGATGACGCAACTGCGTGAACGAACCTGCTCCCTGAGCATAGGAACCTCCATTCTTCGGAACCACAATTCAGTAACCGCCTCTACGGATTTTATCGTGAGTTCAGACGTTCGATCGTCCGATCAGTGACATCTTTCGCCATACCGACATCCGAATTGACGTAGAGAATTTGGGGCAGAGCGCTGTCGAAAATGATTGCCAACTCTTCCTCACGTCCTACTGACTCAATCGCGTTCCGAACGTCTGCCATCAGGTTCTCGACCGCTTTCCCTTCGAGCCCGCGTACCCGCTCGGCGTCTCTTTGCATCACTTTCTGCAGCTCGGTCCGCTTTGCTTCCAGCTCTTCATTCGTCTGTCGGCGTCTCCGGAACCAAAATCCTTGCTGCCCTGATTCTCGCTCGAGTACGGCCACCTCCCGCTTCATCCGACGCTGTTCTTCGCTTACGCTGGCGCGTTCGAGGTCTGTCCTGACCTGCTCTGCGCGCAGATAGTGCTTGAAGGCGCGGCGCATGTCCACCACTCCAAGCGTTAGCGTTGGGGATTGTTCCTCCTGTGCCAGCGCTGAGCCTCCCAAGAGAAACCAGAGTGCGCATCCTGTGATGCAGGCGCGGACCGCATAGCGATATGGACCAAAGTAGTGCACTGATCGAACGGATTTATGCGCTCTATTATCGAATCAACGCGCTTGGTCAAGGGGCAGGATCATGTGGCAATTACTCACTATCATGTATTATACCAGTGCTTATCCGGATTTGCAAGCGAAACGCTGTCAGAAGCTGAGGCCCGTGGTGAAATGGATGCGTCCGCTTCCCTGGTCGTCGTTCGGATTCAGCGGGAACCCGTAATCGAGCCGAATGGGGCCGATGGGGGTTCTAAGCCCCACGCCCAGCCCGACAGAAGTATTGATCTTACCCTGTCCGAAATCGTCTATTTCCCTCCACACTTGTCCGAAATCGAAGAAGCCATACCCCTTGATGATGTCGATGAGCGGGTAGGAAAGCTCGAGCGTGCCCTCGAATTTCGTTTTCCCGCCGATGGGGTCGTCATCTTCGCGCGGACCGACATCCCTATAATCGTAGCCACGAACCGAGTTTGAGCCTCCGGCGAAGAATCGGTCGAACAAGGGGACGAAATCCGAATCGCCGTACTCCTCCGCCACGCCTGCCTCGAGGCGGGTCAGAAGGACAAACTTGTCGCCGAGCGGCCTGTACCACCGTGCTTCCCCGACGAGCTTCACCACATCGGTTTCTGCGCCGAGCGGACCGCCCGCGAGTTCGAGCGATGAGGTATACCGGTGACCGGCTGTTGGGTCGAGATAGCTGTCACGCGTATCATTGGTAAAGTTCAGCGCCATGCTGCTTTTCGTACGCGTGCCTTCCTCGTCCTTTATCGTTTGAGGCGCATCATCATCAACGTTCGAGATGTCGTATTCTGAGAAATTGTATGAGAGCCCGAGCGAGCTGAAGTCGGTTATCCTCTTGCCCACTCTCAGGCCGGCTCCGACGTTTTGCTGATCGTAATCGTCGTACTCTCTGTCGATGAAATAGAGGTCGAATCCGGCGGCAAACGGATACCCCATGAAGTACGGCTCCGTGATGCTTAGCTGATATTCGCTCAAGATGGTGCCGGGCCGAAGCGCCACCTGGAATTTCTGGCCCGCTCCCGTGAACGTCGGCGGATTGAACAAGTCGAAATTGTTTTGGGTAATCTGTATTTGGCCGATCAAAGCGTCGTTGGAGCTATAGCCGGCGCCGAAGTTGAACGTTCCCGTTTTCTGCTCCTCGACCTCGAATATCAGGTTGCGATACCTCTGCTCGTCGGTCGGCTCGGTGTCTATATAGACGTCTTTGAAGTATTGCGTGTTAAGCAGCTTCTGCCTGCTTCGCCTGATCTTGCTCCCGTCGAAGCGCTCGCCCGGCACAATGGTGAGCTCACGCCGGATGACCGCGTCCTTGGTCTTCACGTTGCCCTCGATGTCGACCTTGGCGACGTAGATGAGGTCGCGTTCGCTCACCTGATAGGTCACCTGGACTTCCTTGGCATCTCGGTCGATTGCAGGCCGCGGCCTCACGTTGGCGAGGATGTATCCCTGGTCCGAATAGAAGTCCTGGATCGCCAACGCCTCTCTTTCGACCTGACTGCGGTTGTAGTAAGTTCCGGTCTCGCTCTTGACAATCTGCAGCAAGCGCGTATCATCGAACACCGTATTCCCGTCGACGGCGACGGAGTCAATAAAATACTGGTCTCCTTCCGCGACGAAAATCTGCAGGCGGACGCGCTCACCCTCGGCGAAGAATTCAACCTGCGCGTCGGTCACCTGGGCGTCGATGTAGCCATGGTCGGCATACATATCTTCTATGCGGTCAAGGTCCTCCTTGAATATCTTCTCGTCGAAGAACCCACCGAACCAGAGGAAGCGAGCCTTTGTTTGCATCCCCTTGCGAATTGCTTTGTCGGTGAGCGCCGTGTTTCCCTCTATGATGATTTCGCGCACTCGGGCCTTCTTGCCCTCGAGTATCTCGTAGACGACCTCGACTTCCGTCGGGCTGATCTCCCGGTAACTGGCGTTGACGGTGACCTCGGAGTATCCCTTGCCACGATACACCTCGCGAATGGCGAGAACATCCTTGTCGATGGTTTTGGGGATATAGGTATCGCCGCGGCGGAGTGAGAGCACCGCCCGCAAGTCCTCTTCCTTCACCTTTTTATTCCCGAGGATGAGTACTTCTCGGATGATTTTCCGTTCGGCCACGATATAGGTTACGGCCACGCCGTCATCCTGTCTTGCCACGTCGACTTTGATGTCGGAGAAATACCCGAGGGAAAAGAGTCTCTGGATGTCCCTTTGCACATCTGCGCGTGAGAGGGGGTTCCCCTCGCGCACCCGCAGTTGGGCGCGAATGAGCTGAGCGCTCACCAACCGGTTCCCCTCAATCTGCACGGAAATGACGGGCAATCCTTCTTCGGACTGAGCCACACCGTGCGAGGGAAGCAGGAAGAGCAAGAGAAATGGCATAATACACTTGAGGAATGGGTGAACAGTACGGAGTCTCACACTGGGAAGCCTTTCGAAATCCGCTTGAGCCCCGGAAATCCTGACCTGCTTCTGCTCTCCTTCGGGGCTGCTCTGATGACCGGGGTTCAGTTTCTCAACTGGTGCTCCGGTTCTTCGACGGGCCTTTCGGCGCCAGTGACGACGAACCGGAGTTTCTCGGCTTTCTCGTCGGGCTCCACGAACACGCTGGAGCCGTCGGGGATATTGCCGCGAAGTATTTCCTCGGACAGCGGGTCTTCGACATACTGTTGCACGGCTCTGCGGAGCGGCCGTGCGCCGTAGGCAGGGTCGTACCCGACTTTGACGAGGAACTTCTTCGCATTTTCGCCGAATTCGATTGTCACGTCTTTGTTCTTCAGATTTCGGGCGCTTTCTTTCAGCAGGAGCTCGACGATCTTCTCGAGGTCGGTGTCAGTAAGAGAATGGAACACGATGATCTCGTCAATCCGGTTGATAAACTCCGGATTGAATATCTTCTTTGTTTCGGCGAGCACTTTATCCTTCATCATCTGATAGCTGACCTCGACCGAGGCGCGCTGGAAGCCGAGCGTCTTGCCCGTGCTTATCTCCCGTGTTCCGATATTGGAAGTCATTATAACAACTGCGTTCCGAAAGTCAACTGTCCGGCCCGTGGAGTCGGTAAGGCGACCGTCTTCGAGCACCTGCAGCAGCGTGTCAAACACGTCGGGGTGCGCCTTCTCGATTTCATCGAGCAGAACGACGGAATAGGGGCGTCTTCTTACCTTCTCGCTGAGCTGGCCGCCTTCGTTGTAGCCAACGTAGCCGGGAGGCGCGCCGACGAGGCGCGACACGGTGAACTTTTCGGAATACTCGGACATATCGATGCGCACGAGCGCGCCCTCATCGCCGAACAGGAACTCCGCGAGCGCCTTGGCCATCTCGGTCTTGCCGACGCCGGTCGGCCCCAGGAAGAGGAATGACCCAACCGGCCGTCTTGGGTTCTTGAGACCGGCCCGCGAGCGCTGCAGCGCTCGTGTGAGCGCCTCAAGGGCCTCGTTCTGGCCGACGATGCGTTTGTGCAGTTCCTCGCGCATATTGAGGAGCTTCTCTGATTCGGTCTGCTCGAGCTTGGTGATGGGCACTCCCGTCCATTTCGAGACGATGTAAGCGATGTCCTCGGCGGAAACGGTGTAGCTGATGTTTTCGCGAGTTTTCTCCCAGTTCCGCTGCTCGCGCTCAAGCTTTTCTTTGAGCTGCCGCTCTTTATCCCGCAGAGCCGCAGCCTTCTCGAATTCCTGCGATTCTATCGCTTCTTCCTTCTCTTTGGTCACGCGCTCGATTTCGACCTCTATATCCTTCAGATTGGGCGGACGCGTGGTGCTCTTCAAGCGCGCGCGCGAACATGCTTCGTCGACGACGTCAATCGCCTTATCGGGGAGGTAGCGGTCGGTTATGTACTGGTTCGAGAGCCTGGCCGCGGCGACGACCGCCTCGTCGGAAACCTTTACGCGATGGTGTGCTTCGTACTTATCGCGGAGGCCGAAAATAATCTTGATCGTGTCATCGACCGATGGGGCCTCCACCATGATCGGTTGGAAACGGCGCGCCAGGGCGGCGTCCTTCTCGATGTGTTTCCGAAATTCGTCAAGCGTCGTCGCGCCTATGCACTGAAGCTCTCCGCGCGCGAGCGCGGGCTTGAGCATGTTCGAGGCGTCCACGGCTCCCTCGGCGGCGCCTGCGCCGACAATGGTATGCAGCTCATCGATGAACATGATGACGTTATCGGCTTTGCGGATTTCCTTCATGACGGCTTTGAGCCGCTCTTCGAACTGTCCCCGGTATTTCGTACCTGCCACCAGACCCGCCAGGTCAAGGGTAAGCACCCTGCGATTGGCGAGAAGGTCGGGAATATTCCGTTTGTGGATGATGGCCTGCGCGAGTCCCTCGACGATGGCGGTCTTGCCAACGCCGGCCTCGCCGATCAGAACGGGGTTGTTCTTGGTGCGCCTGCTCAGTATCTGGATCACGCGCTCAATTTCAGGCTCGCGCCCGATGACGGGGTCGAGCTTATCCTCGCGCGCGAGCTCGGTCAAGTCACGGCCAAACGCGTCGAGAGCCGGGGTTTGTGTCTTCTTGCTCTCAGATGTCGGGGAAAACTTGTTCGCCGGCCCGCCGAGGAGCTTGATGATTTCCCGTTGCACTCGTTCCGCGTCCACTTTAATATTGTCAAGCACATGCGCGGCAATGCCCTCGCCCTCTTTTATGAGTCCGAGCAAGAGGTGCTCCGTCCCTATGTAATTATGGCCGAACTTGCGGGCCTCCTCGACCGCGAGCTCGAGCACCTTCTTGGCTTGCGGGTTGAAGGGGATTTCTCCTACCGACACGGTCGAAGGTCCCTGCTCGACGAGTTTTTCGACCTCGAGCCTGAGCGTCTTGAGGTCCACTCCCAGGTTTGCGAGTGCCGCAGCCGCGATTCCTTCACCCTCCTTCACGAGGCCGAGAAGCAGGTGTTCGGTGCCTATATAGTCATGATTGAATCGCATGGCCTCTTCGCGCGCCAGTTGAATCACCTTGCGCACGCGTTCTGTGAATCGGTCAAACATGCGATATCACCCCTCTCCGTATTTTAGTGCTTCCTTTATAAGTTTCGCACGCTTTATATCTCGCGCTAGCGGGTCAAGGTGCTCCGGAAAGCGCTTCTGCAGGTGCGCTGGATGGATTCCAATCAGGAGGGAATCCAATGTCTCGGTGCGCATGCCCGGGATCATTCCGAAATAGACGCCCAGCCGGATACTCGAGAGTAATTCCATCGCTTCACGAGTGCTGAGCATCTTCGCGCCCGAGAGTATGCCAAGCGCTCTGCCGACCTTGTCCTCTATGACAATTTTCTGATTCTTCATGAGGTCGTCCCGGGCGCTTCTTTCCTGGTCGATGAGCTGGCGCGTGAGGTTCTCGGTCATCTCGACGATTTCGTCCTCGGACTTGCCGAGCGTAACCTGATTTGATATCTGAAAATAGTCGCCCAGGAGTTCGGATCCCTCGCCGTGCAATCCCCTGATGGCGAGCTGCATTTTTCCCGCATTCTGCAGAAGGCCAAGGATGCGCTTGGTCATGGATAGTCCCGGGATATGGACCATGACCGAGGCTCGCAGGGCGGTGCCGGCATTCGAAACGCACGCGGTCAAGTACCCCCAGGGTTCTTCGTATGCGAAATCGAGGTGGCTGTCCATCTCATCGTCAATCGCGTTCAACTCTTCCCATGCGGCCGACAGCATCAATCCCGAGCGGAGCACCTGCATGCGGAGATGGTCTTCCTCATTTATCATGAGGCAGATACGTTCGGCGGCGTCGACGATGACGCCTTTCTCGCCGCTTGTCTGCGCGAGTTCCCGACTGACGAGGAAGCGTTCCATGAGGAATTGCCGGTCAATCATGGCCATATCCTTGAGGCTGTAATACTGTGCCCCTTTCAGGCGGGAACACCGGTTCGAACAGCTCCTCACGAGCGAGATGATATCGCGCAATTGTTGTTCACTGCACTGGTTGGAAAACGGAAATCCTCTCAGATTCCTTGCCAACCGGATGCGACTGCTGTATACAATGTCGGAGTCGGGCCCCTTCTCTTTCAGCCAATGGCCGACCGTCGACAGCATTTGTTCAAACATCTTTTCTGTTCCCTTCGAGCTTACCGGGCCTGTCACGTGTCCTCGAACTTTCTTATCTTGTCTCTCAGCTTCGCGGCCCGTTCATAATTCTCGGAAACGATCGCCCGCTGGAGGTCTTCATGCAGTCGTCGCAACTCGTTTTTCATGTCAAGGCTTCTCAGAGCCTGACGGGGAACCTTGCCGCGATGTTCGGTGAAGCCGTGAATCTTCGTCAGGATCGGCTCGAGAGTCCTTGCAAACGTCTCGTAACACTGGCTGCAGCCGAGTCTTCCCTTTGAGCGGAACTGTTCCTCCGTGATCCCACATGCAGGGCACTTCTCCGATTTGGCCTTCCCCTTCGCCTTCTTCTTTTCTGGTTCCGCGAGCGTGCCGAGCATCGTGTTCATCGAAGCGGCTCCGGAGATTCCCTCTCGCTCGCGGGCATGGAAGCACTCCTGACACAGGTGGAGCTCCGTCACGACATCGCCAACGATTTCTTTCAGGCGGATGGTTGCCACCCTGTCCTTGCACACATGACAGATCATCTTCTTACTCACTTTTCTATTCGCCCGTCCATCATCTGGAGTGACCGCGACGCCCCGCGGGCGAGCGAAGGCTCATGCGTGACAATGACGAATGTTGTCCCGTACTCCTCGTTCAATCGCCTCATGAGCTCGTAGACCTCGTGGCTCGTCTTCTCATCAAGATTCCCCGTCGGTTCGTCCGCGAACACGACATCGGGATTATTAATGAGGGCGCGCGCTATCGCTACTCGCTGCTGCTCGCCGCCGGAAAGCGCGTCCGGCTTATGCGCTTCGCGCTCGGTGAGGCCAACCGAGGCGAGCAATTGTTGTGCCCTCTCGTGCGCATCTTTCAGCCGTTGACCATTCACCATTGCGGGGAGAAGCACGTTTTCGCGGGCCGTAAATTCCGGGAGAAGATGATAGAACTGAAAAATGAATCCGATTCGCTTGTTGCGAAGCCTCGCGAGCATCCTGTCACTGAGGCCGGTGATGGCCACGTCACCGTAACTGAGCTTGCCGCTTGTCGGCCGGTCCAACGTACCGAGTATGTGGAGCAGCGTGCTTTTGCCCACTCCGGAGGGCCCATGAATCGCCACCGTTTCTCCCTGCGCTATGGTGAGGTCTATTCCTTTCAGCACCTCCAGCACGTTTTTCCCCGAGCGATATGTCTTTGTTATGCCTTCGGCCCGTATCAATTCACTCATATCTCAATGCCTCGACAGGATGAAGTCTTGACGCCTGCCAGGCTGGATAGAGGGAGGCCACCAACGTCAGCGCAAGAGCGCTTCCGGCAATCCAGCATGTGTCAAAGACACTCGTATCAACCGGAATCTTATCGAAATAGTATATGGAGCTTGGAAAGAGCTCGATTCCGAGAACTCTCCCCATAAAGTTTACCACTGAATCGAGTGAATTAGCAAGCGCATAGCCGAAGACGACTCCGAGGACCGTGCCGATGCTGCCGACAAGAAGGCCGTCGATGATGAATATGGTCATGACGCTTCCCATCGAGGCGCCGATTGATTTGAGGATGCCGATGTCACGCGTCTTCTCCATGACTACCATGATGAGAGTGCTGGCGATGTTGAATGCGGCGACCACGATGATGAGCACCAGGATGATCGCCATGATGATTTTCTCGTGCCTGAGCGCGGCAAGAAATGTGCGATTCAAGTCCATCCAACTCCGCGCCCAGAAATTCCCGCCGAGCTTGGCCGCGATCATGCCGGCAACCGCGCCGGCCTGAAATGGGTCGTTGATCTTCACCTCGATGCCCGCAATCGTCCCCTCGACTCCGAAGAGGCGCTGCGCCTGCGCGAGAGTGACAAAACAGAATGAGGCATCGTATTCATACATCCCGGAACCGTAGAATCCCGTCACTGTGAGCGCCTTTTTGTACGGGACCTGCCCTGCCGGCGTCGAGACGAAGTACGGTGAGATTACCTGCACGGTATCGCCGACCATCACGCGCAATTGTCTTGCAAGTTCCGTGCCCAAGACAATGCCGTTGTCGCTGAGCTCGCCCCGGAGATATTCGGCAAAGGCAGATACCTTCTGCTCTTCCTCGGGTATGACGCCCCGCAGCGCAGCGCCGAGCACATTCGCCTCCGACCGCAGGAGAACCTGTCCGGCAAAGAACGGGGCGGCCTCCACAACGCCCGGCACCTGCCTGACCGTACGGATAACGTGTTCGTACTCCTGTATGCCGCCGTCGCCGCTTACGACAATGTGCGATGTGGTTCCCAGGACCGTCTTCAGAAGTTTTCTGTCAAAACCGGTCATCACGCCCAGGACGACTATGAGGGTCATCACCCCGATCATTACGCCAAAAATGGAGAAGAAGGTTATGATAGAGATAAAAGCGTTCTTGCGCTTGCCCCGAAGATAGCGGAAACCTACGAAGAGCTCAAATCGCATGCTTCATTCACCTGTGCCCGCATCGGCAAGCGTTCTGAGTTGGGGGAACAAGATGACGTCTTTGATTGAAGCGGAATCAGTCAACAGCATTACCAGCCTGTCAACGCCTATTCCGAGGCCAGCGGCCGGCGGCATTCCGTATTCGAGCGCGGTCACATAGTCCTCGTCGAGTGTTTGGGCTTCCTCGTCGCCGCGCTCGCGCAGTTTCATCTGTTCCTCGAACCGCGCTCGCTGCTCCTGCGGGTCGTTCAACTCGGAGAAGGCATTACCCATCTCCAGCCCCCCGATGTACGGCTGGAAACGCTCTGTCAGTCGCTGGTTCCCGCGCTTCCTCTTGGCAAGCGGCGACAACTCAGCCGGATGGTCCACGATGAACGTGGGCGCAATCAGTTTCGGGACGACGTACGTTTTCAGCAACTCATCGCATATTTTCCCATAGCCCGCGCTTTCATCGAGCTCGAGCTTGAGGTGCGAGACCGCTTCATGCGCCCGGTCCGCGCCATGCACCGCCTCGATATCAACCCCCGCGAATTCCCGAACAGCGTCGAAGAATGCGACCCTCGGCCACGGCGGCTCGAGGTTGATTTCGCTGCCCTGGTACACGAGCCTGTGTCCGCCCGTGAGCTCGACGACCATGTGGTTGACCATCTGCTCGACGAGTTCCATGATGGATTCGTAATCTACGTACGCATGATACAACTCGAGCATGGTGAACTCGGGATTGTGTCTTTGCGAGAGGCCTTCGTTCCGGAAATTGCGATTTATCTCATACACCTTCTCGAATCCTCCTACGAGCAGGCGCTTCAAATAGAGTTCGGGAGCAATTCTGAGGTAAAGGTCTCTGTCGAGCGCGTTGTGATGCGTGACAAAGGGCCGGGCGGTCGCTCCCCCGGGAATCGGTTGAAGCATGGGGGTCTCAACCTCGATGTATCCGCGCGCATCGAGGAATTCCCTGATGCTCCGAATGACGTGGCTGCGCTTGCGGAAGATTTCCCTCACGCTCTCATTAGACAACAGGTCGAGGTAGCGCTGGCGCAACCGAATCTCGACGTCCTTGAGCCCGTGCCATTTCTCCGGCAGCGGTCGGAGCGATTTTGTGAGCAAAGAGAAATCGTGCACCTTGACCGTTACCTGATTGGTGCGGGTGGTGAACATGTTTCCTGTCACCCCCAGGAAATCGCCAATGTTCACGAGCTTGGAGAGGAATTCGAAGCGTTCTCCTCCGAGCTCGTTGAGCCCGAAAAAGAGCTGTATTTTCCCCGAATCGTCGCACAGGTCTCCAAAGACACTCTTTCCGTGGTACCTCAAAGCGAACAGCCTGCCCGCGAGTTTCACGGAGGTGTCGGCTCCATCGGCTCTGGCGTATTCCTTGTACGCTTGCTCGACCGTGTGGGTGCGAGGGTAGGAGTACTTGAACGGCTCTTCCCCTGCCTCTCGTATTCGAGCAAGCTTTTCAAGCCGCTGGGTATAGAGGTCCTGTTTCTGTTCCATCGTTAGTAACGTTCCCGTTCTGTCCGACAATTCGAGTGAGCCGCCGTGGGAGCGCGGTCTGGCCCGGACGGGGCGCCCGCGGGCGAACATCCCGCGCGGCGCGGGATTCGTCTCTGCAAGGATGCGCTTTTACACCTTACGGACACCCTGGCTGAGGTTTCGCCTCACTTCGCAAGTTGCGTGTGCAAGTAACCGGTTATGAAGGTATCGAGGTCGCCGTCAAGGACAGCGGTCACATTGCCGACCTCGACGCCCGTCCGATGGTCCTTCACCATCTGGTACGGCTGTAACACATATGAGCGAATCTGGCTGCCCCAGGCGATCTCCTCTTGTTTGCCTCGTTGAGCGGCGAGCTCGGCTTCGCGCTGCTTCCGATAATGGTCGTAGAGCCTGGCGCGCAGGAGCTTCATCGCCATGGCGCGATTCTTGTGCTGTGACCTCTCGTTCTGGCATTGCACGACGATGCCGGTCGGATAGTGCGTAATCCTGACGGCGGAACTCGTCTTGTTGACGTGCTGGCCGCCTGCGCCACTGGCTCTGAACGTATCAACGCGGATGTCGGCATCATTGACCTCGATGACGATGTCATCCTCGACGTCCGCAATCACTTCAACCGATGCGAAGGAGGTGTGTCGCCTCTTGTTCGCGTCAAACGGCGAGATGCGAACGAGGCGGTGAACGCCGTCTTCGCCCTTGAGGTATCCGTAAGCATCCTCGCCCTTCACGGAGAACGTCACGCTCTTTACGCCCGCCTCGTCTCCTTCGAGCATGTCGAGGACTTCGACTGTGCATCCGTGCCGCTCCGCCCAGCGCGTGTACATCCGCAGGAGCATCGAGACCCAGTCACATGCCTCTGTGCCTCCGGCGCCGGCGTGAATCGTGACGATGGCGTCGTTCTTGTCGGTTTCGCCCGTCAGCATGCTCCGCCGGACCCAATCGTCAACCTCTCGCTCGAGTTCGGCCAGATGAGTCCTGATCTCGGTTTCCAGCGACAGGTCGGCTTCCTGCTCCGTTAGCTCAATGAGTTCGGCCAGTTCCTTCTGACGGGTGCCAAGCGTTTCAACTTCTGTGAGTGATGCCTTGAGCGAGCTGAGCTTCTTGAGCGTTTTCTGAGCCGCTTCGGCGTCGGCCCAGAAGTCGGGCGCGCTTACGCGCTTTTCGAGTTCATCGACTTCGTTCTTGATTGCTACGGGGTCAAAGGCAATCACTCATTTCCTTGATGCGTTGACTGATGGCTTCGACCTTTTCTCTGCATTCGATGCACATTGTTCTCATCTCCAAACTGTGTTCCGTCAACTTTTGTGTTCGGGTATTGATTTGTGGGGGCGCAGCCTGCGGCGCCTTACAAAAACGTGTGTCAAAACCCAAGAATGTGTCTATAACGCTGTAGCGGCTTCGTTTCTGATGCGTTCAGGGATTACGAAAGCTTAAAAAGTAATAGAACAACGGAGCGGTAAAAACCATGCTGTCAAATCTATCGAGGAAGCCGCCGTGGCCGGGAATGAGGTTGCCCGTGTCTTTCAACCCGGCATCACGCTTGAGGTACGATTCACAGAGATCGCCCACTTGCCCCACAATTGCAATCCCGAGGCCTACCAAGAGATATTCCGGGTACTCCCAATCGGGGAAGACCGCGACATTGAACACTTCAAGCAACGTGCCCACTTCCTGTATGAGGAGTGCGCCCACCAATGTGATCGCAATCCCGCCGAGCGAGCCTTCGATGGTCTTGTTCGGGCTTATGGCCGGAACCAGTTTGTGGCGTCCCCATGCAGTCCCCGCGAAGAATGCTCCTCCATCTCCCAGCCACAGGAGCACCAATAACATTATAACATATCCTGCACCCCCGAAATTAAGTTTCGCTTCGGAAGGAGGAAGCGGAAGCTGGCGGAGCAGAATGATATGACCGCAGAACCAGCCGACATAGAATATCCCAAACACCGTCACCGCGGTATTGGCCAGCGCGTCACGCGCGTTGCGGGCCATAGCAGCCGTGCAGACGACGGTCACCGACGCAACGAGCGCGTAGAGGAGAGCGAGGGAACCTCCTTTCCACGCCAGCAGGCAAATGGCAATCGAACACATTGTGCCGATGACGCTATGCGGCGAAAACCCTCTGTGTCTCGCCATGGCGTAGAACTCAACGGCGCCTACCGCGATCAGAATGGTGGCAGTGATGCTGAACAGTACGGGGGACAAGAGGCAGACGCCGACGCCGAACGGAATGCCGACCGCCGCTGAAAGGTAGCGGGTTGTTCGCCCTCTGCTTTCCGCGCTCAAACGGAAACTCCTCCGTAACGGCGGTCCCTTTTTTGATAGTCAACGATGGCGCGGCAAAATTCCTCTTTGGTAAAATCGGGCCACAGCGTCGGGGTGAAATATATCTCGGAATATGAGAGTTGCCAAAGCAGAAAATTGCTCAGACGATGCTCGCCGCTTGTCCGGATAAGAAGGTCGGGGTCAGGACATTCCGGAAGGTAGAGGTGTTGCGAAAATGACTTCTCATCGATGTCGGGCGGCCTAACCTCGCCCGCCAGACAGCGCTCGGCAAGTTTGCGCGCCGCCTCAACGATCTCCGTCCGACCGCCATAGCTGAGGGCGAGGATGACGGTCATTTTTCCGCAATGTGAGGTTTTTGCGATGATTTCTCGTATTTCCTGGCTCACCTTCGGGGGCAACAAATCGATGTTGCCGATCACCTTCAAGCCGATACCGTAATGGAGCATTTCTTCCAGCTCTTCGCGCAGGTACCTTCGGAGCAGCGCCATGAGCGCCCGTATTTCTTGTTTCGGGCGTTTCCAGTTTTCGCTCGAGAATGCATAGAGTGTAAGGTAGCGCACGCCGAGCTCGCGCGCACCCTCAACGACCTCGCGAACGGCGTTAGCGCCCGCGCGATGGCCCACCACTCTCGGAAGCCCCCTCCTCTTCGCCCACCTGCCGTTGCCGTCCATGATAACAGCCACGTGCTTCGGCATGCGCACTGGGTCCACCTGCGTCTTAAGTGCAGGCGGTATAGGCTTTTCTGGTCCTTTGAAGCGATCGCTCTGTTTCAACAGTTTGGGCATAGCACAAGTGAGGTATCAGACATTCAAAGACAAGTTGGCACGGGGGGCAACTTCCACGCCCATTATACATTCGGCCTTTTTCAAAGTCAACAATGGCGTTTACCAAGAGCGTTGGGTTGGCAATGGGGACAGAGCCTCCGTCTCACGGGTGATAAATTGGGAATGCCCGCCCGTAGTGCGAATTCATTCGCGTTCGCATGGCGAAAACAGGCCGAAAAGACCATGTGAATGAATTCGCACCTACAGGAACTCAGGCTAAATCACCCAATTATGGGACACTCTCCCAAGCCCATATTGTTTGTGGTTGCTGAACGAGAGTAAAGAACGGCGGCCGAACGAGCAAACATGGGCTGTGTCCCTACGGCGACGCTGAAGGAGCTTTGAGTGGGCTAATTTGTTGGGGCGACCCGGTGGGTCGTCCTGGCTATCCGGGGACATAATATCTGTATCCGCGGCGGCGCCGAAACAGCTTTCTTCAAAGGCGCAAAGAGCGCAAAGGAATAGTGGGCGAAAAGAGCAAGAGGAACGACGAAAGGGAGAACCGAAGGGTGCCAAAAGCGAAACGCGGAAATGGGGAAAGGAAGAAAGCAACGTACAGATAATACTTGACTCTACTCGAGAACAGGTATCATGTCCCCGGAATT
Organism: Candidatus Abyssobacteria bacterium SURF_17; assembly: GCA_003598055.1. Taxonomy (GTDB): domain Bacteria; phylum Abyssobacteria; class SURF-5; order SURF-5; family SURF-5; genus SURF-17. The sequence goes on from QZKI01000014.1 coordinate 40,092, forward strand.
CAGCCTTTGCGTCTTTGGGGTAAAACGACGCCACACGTTTCCTCCGCCGTTGACAGCATTCGCGCCATTTGCTATAATCGGCAAGGAAGGAATTTTGAGCATTGCCACGGAGGGACGTGGAGGGCTAGCATAATTGGTAATGCACCGGTCTTGAAAACCGGCGCCTTCGGGCTTGGGGGTTCGAGTCCCTCGCCCTCCGCCGACACTCGAGCGCCGGGAGAGGTGGCCGAGCTGGTTGAAGGCGGCACCCTGCTAAGGTGTTATAGGGGCTTAAACCTCTATCGAGGGTTCGAATCCCTCCCTCTCCGCCGATTTTGTACGCGCCCTTAGCTCAGCTGGATTAGAGCGTCTGACTACGGATCAGAAGGTCGGGGGTTCAAATCCCTCAGGGCGTGCCAA
>QZKI01000021.1 GCA_003598055.1 Candidatus Abyssobacteria bacterium SURF_17
AGGCGTCGGATATAGCTACACGGCATACAGTCAATTCCCGTGGCCGGACTTGCACCGGCTAGACACGCGGCCCTATGGGCTGCAAACCAAGGCACAAAGTCACAAAGAAACATTCCCTCTCTCTTTTCTCTTCGTGTCTTGGTGCCTTGGTGGTTTATATGGCTGCAGCGACTCGCCGCCTTTGCGCTCTTTGCGCCTCGGGTCTGCGACCCTTCGCAGTATAGAAGCTCATTTGGCGCGAAGCTGGACGACGCGCTCGCGAAGGCCCGGCAAGTCGGACCGGATGGAAAGAGCGCGTTCGTAGTGCCGGACCGCTTCGTCTTCCAGGCCACGGACCAAGCAAACATTGCCGAGGTTTACGAGGGCATTATAGGACTGCGGGTTCGCCTTAAGCGCGCGCCGGAAATAAGCCGCTGCCTGTTCGAGCTTGTCCTGGCGGGCGTAAAGTATCCCTATCGAGTTGAGTACGACACCCGGACTCGGCGAATTCTTTAAGGCTTCCTCGAACTCTGCGAGGGCTCCGGGATAATGTCCTTCGGCCATGAGGATTCGTCCAAGCTCGTGGTGCGCCGGCGAAAATGCGGGATAGCGTTCGGTCAGGAAAGAGAAGTGTTCCTTCGCCTCTTCCAGCCGTCCTGCCTCGGCCAGCAGTTTCCCAAGCTCGAAGCGTGCTGTGAGGTTTGTCGCATCGAGGGAGATGGCTGTTCGATAAAGGCCTACAGCTTCATTCCAGAGTCCGAAATCCTGATAGACGGCGGCGATATTGTTGTATGAGATTACCGAATCCGGCTGGATGTCGAGCGCGGCCTCGAAGAGCTTGAGCGCTTCCTCATAGCGATTCTGTTGTATGTAGACGATTCCGAGATTATTCAACATACGCACGCTGGCTGGGTTAACCGCGAGCGACTGTTTGAAGAAGGTTTCCTCGTCCCTCCAGTCGCCCGTTCTCCGCACCGTAAGAACCGACAATAGAAGGATTACCACAAAAACAGGTGCGCCCAACGCGTAAGGCTTCCACCGTCCCCCGAACTGGTCATACATCCTCGTTGATAGTGTCGAGATGAACACGCCGGCCAATGCAAAAAGCCCCATTGACGGAAGATACAGAAAGTGCTCGGCCATGTACAGGTGCGTCGCAGCGAGAGAAGGGAACACCGGGAGTATGTTCGATGCCGGCAGAAACGTCACGAAGAACCAACCCAGGCAAAAAACAAGGGTTCGGTCGCGATTCCACCACCGGACGAGCAACACGATGCAGGCGCACACGAGCGCCAAACCGCCGAGGAACGCGGGAGAACTGACCGAGCGAATAACCTCGATGCTCCGTTCATAGCTCAAACCCACCGGGAAGAGAAGGAGCTTCCAATACAGGCCAATGCTTGCCAGAATCGTTGCGGCCCTGACCAGCGCATCCGAGAGCGAACTGACAGCGAAGCCGATCTCATGCTCGATGATGAGTCGCCTGAGCAAGAAGTAGCCAGCCAGAATCAAGATAAACGGCGCATATGCAGAGCCAGCCTTCCAAAGCGCCTTTCCGGTCTTCAAGCGACCAGTGATGCACAGATCGTAAAGGATGACAATTGCGGGCAAGGTCACCGCTATCTCTTTGCTCAAGAGTGCGAGAGCGAAGAAGAAGGTTGACCCTGCAAGGCACCCGAGTCGCCAGCGGTCAATCCGGCGGGAAAAAGAATCGTAGAGAAGCAAGCTCCCGAGGAAGAACAGAGTGGCGAACAGGTCCGTGCGCCCCATGATATAGCTCACAACGTTCGTGTGCACGGGGGACGAAGCAAAAAGGAGGCTCGCCCAGAGCGCGCCCCTCTCATCTTGAAGCAACAATCGAAAGAAATAGAAAAAGAGAATGACATTCACAGAGTGTAGGAGGATATTGGTGAGATGGAACCCCCCCGGGCGCAGGCCCCACATGAAATAATCCAAGAGCCAAGAAACTGAAATGATCGGTCGATAATGGTAGCTCCCCGACATTCCTTGATTCTCGACATCGAAATGCGATTGGGCGAAGAATGTCGGGACAGCACGCCAGCCGTCTTTGACGAGAGGATTGTCGGCTATGAGAATGTTGTCATCCCAGACGAAATCATTTTGTAGTGCATTCAGATAGATAAGGATGACTAAAATGAAAAGGGCGAGATACGACGCGATGGGGAATGTGCTCCGCTTCTTCATTGTCATCAGCGACATAGGAAGAATTCGCTTTTGGTTCTCAATAGGTCAAAAATGTCAACACTTGTGCGATTCTCTCTTTGCGTTTTGGAAGGCGGGAATATTTCGAGAATCCGCGTACAATGAATATTTTAGCATGGAAGCGCAGAGAAATCAAGGCGGCAAGGGGGGTTTGCAAGGGCATAGTTCATCCGTGCTTTGACCAGGCCTATAACGGCACGTTTTTCAAGCTTTCTCTTATGGTATAGACCAGCATAGCCAAGCTGGGTTTAAGCTTCTCATTCTGAGCGTTTTCGCCCCCGCGGTTGGTGGGGGAAACCTGACTAAAGGACACTTTTGCCCGCGATTGTCATTGCGAGCAATCGACCCCTTCAACGCGGGGTGACCTAGGAAAGAAACATTCGAAGCTATCATTGCGAGCGAGGGGCCGCGGAGCCGAGCGAAGCAATCTCTGAGTGTGTATCTTCAATATTATCAACGAGATTGCTTCGGTCGCATCGCTCCCTCGCAATGACTAAACGGTCACTATTTTCTTAGAAGTCGTGCCACGTTCGAAATGGGGGCATGATGAGGTAATCTCCATATGTATCTCCAATTGTGCCAAGGAGATTACTTCGATCGCCCGGGTCTGCGGCCCCCGGGTCTGTGACGCCTGGGTCTATGACTCTTTGCCGCCTCGCAACGACTGAACAACTGTCAATTCCCCTCCGAGAGGAGGACAGGAAACACTGGATGAGAGGTCCCTGCTTTCGTTCAGCATGACGTGAGCAGCATGTGGACTGCATTTGGAACCGCTGAGCGAACCTGCCCAATACGGGCAGTAGAGGTGCGAGTCGCCTTTCTACGCAGCCCTTTCAGCATCCTTAGATGATTGAGGCTTTGGTTCTGAAGGGCGTTGGAGGGCGCCCTCCGATCCTGTCGGCGAACGTTGGCCTGAACAAGACCATGCAGGCGGGGAGAACGGTAAGCGCTCCGAGGAAGCATGCAACCATATTGAGCGAAACAAGCGCACTCAGCCAGCGGCTGGGCGGGAAATTCGATATCATGAGGACCAGGAACCCGGCCGTGATCACGAGTGCGTTAAACAGGATGGCGCGCCCCGCCGTGCCGAGCGTTGCCTGTATTCGCTCCTTGCAGTCGCTGGTTGTCTGTGACAGCCAGCGGTATCGCGCGACAAAGTGTATTGCGTAGTCAACGCCGATGCCGATGCCCATGCCCGACAGGAGCGCCGTGGTGACGCCGAGAGGGATGCCCGTTGCGCCCATCAGGCTGAAATTGAGCAACGTGGCGATTGCGACAGGGATGATGCAGAACAACCCGGCCGTGGGACTCCGGAACATGAGCGAAGTGATGAGAAACACCATCGCGATGGCCGTGAGAATGCTGAGTGTCTGGCCGCGAATGATGAGGTTATTGAATGTGTAGGAAGTCATAACATGCCCGGCCAGATGGACCTTCGGCGAAAGTCCTGCGAACAGCCGAGCGGCGGATGCGTTCACGTTTTCTATCACTTTCTTGAGCACCGGCGAGTGGTCGGAATTAATGCGGATGCGCATGTTGGCTAACCTGTAATCGTAATCAACCACGTCGTCAAAGTCATCGGGGTCGCCGGAGAGCGAATAGAGCAGGAGATATTGCGCGACGAGCTCGCGCGAGTTCGGAATACACAAGTATTCTTTCTGGTTCTCGTTCATGACGCGATTCATCCGCTTGATGTAGTCAGCGAGGGAGAGGGTGGCTCCGACTTCGTCCGTCCGCTCGAGTTCGCGCTGAAGATTTTCTATCGCCCGGAGGATATCGGGCGATTTCATGTCGTCCTGTTCTTGTCCCTCGATGATGATGTTCAGCGTGTTCGTGCCGCCGAATTTCTGATTGAGGATGGTGTCGGCGATGAGCACCTCGCTGTCCGGCTGGAAATTGGAGAGCAGACTGCCGTCCACGTACACGCGGAAGAGGCCTGCGACCCCGAAGATGATGACAACTACCGTGATGGTCACGATGGTTTTCGGATGCTCTGCGATCCATTGTCCGGACCCCACGAGCGCGCGGGAGAGACGATCCCGGCGGAGTGGGTTAATCTCGGCGTCTGCGCTGGCCTGTTTCAGACCCGGATATCGTACGGGCAGGAGAACCAGCCACGCCGGGATGAAGGTGAGCGAGAACACAAGCGCGCTCACAACGCCTATTGCAGTGAATATCCCGAGATACTTGATGGGCATCATGTCCGAGGTTGCGAGCGAAAGAAAGCCGGCTGCCGTCGTCAGCGAGGCCATGGTCACCGGCGCCCACATCTGATGCATGGTGCTTATGACAAGCTCTGTTCGGCCGGTATGAGAGCGCGCGGCTGCTTCTTCATAGTATCGGTTGATTATGTGGATGCCATACGCGAGGCCGATTGCCATCAGCAGCACGGGCAACACGGTCGTGACGGCGTACAGCGGGATATTTAAGAGCGCCATGATGCCGAGCGTCCAGAGAACGCTCGAAATCACCACGGTTATCGGAAGCAACACACCGCGAGCGGTTCGCAGCGTGAGCCAGAGCACAATGAGCGAGACGAGCGTTACGAGCGGCAACGTTTTCCTCATGTCCTCAGCCGCATATCTCCCGATTGTACCCTCGATGACAGGCCTGCCGGCGATGATGACCTGATTGTCGCCCAGCTCGAAGTCTTCGAGAACCATCCGCTTAATGCGGTCGTACATCTCGACTTTGTCGTAACCTGTCTCGATCTTCCCGAAGATGGACGTCGCTGCGCCGTCGGGCGAGACAACGTTGTTGATGAACATCTCGTTGTCGAGTGTGGCACGACGAATCTCGTCCGCAGCCTCCTGCGTCTCGGGCGCGGTTTCCATCAGGCGGACGACTTCCAGGCCGCCCTCGGAGCCGACGATGTTGTCGAGGGTTTGCAGGCTGACGATGTCCTCGCCGATGATGCCGTCCAACCCTTCAATCCGCAGGCTGAGCTGCTCGACGAGCTTGAGGGTCTGTGGATTGAACACGCCGTGCGGGCCTTCGTGGATGATGCCGACGATGATCATCTTCTTGGTGCCGAATATCTCTTCGACCTTCTTGTTATAAATAAAGACGGGGTGATGCTGCGGCATCATCGTTTCGACGTCGGTCTCGAGTCGCAGGCTGCGGACCGGAACAGCGATGCCAACCGTGGCGATAAGAACGATGAGTATTGTCGCCTTCGGGAACCGGGCGATAAACTTATAGAAACGGTCCATGAACTATGACTCTTAATGGAGAAGCGATTCCTTGTTCCAATGAGGGAGAATCACGGTAATGCTGGGGTGTTACCATGAAAATGAGTGATTCTTGAGCCTGATTGAATTATAATGGCTGCGGGAGAGCGTGTCAATGTTCGCCCGACTGAACAAATGAGGGGTTCCGAGGTTCGGGTTTCAGGTCTCGGGTTGAAACGAGAAACGCAACGCACTTATTCAACCGGAAAGATTTAATAAGGATTTGGAAGTGATCGTTGTTTGTAGGAGCGAACCTCGCGTTCGTCTTATTCTTACCCAAGATAATTAATAAGAGTGTCGTGAATCTTCGGGAATCGTGGGCATTTTTTGGATATCTTGTAAGACGAGACTTCTTTGTGGCGAGTTTCAAAAAAGAAACGACTTCCATCTTCCGCCCGTAATTTTTTCTTTGAGCTCTTTGCGCCTTTGCGGTGAAAAAAATGCTTTGGATAGCAGTGATCTAAAATCCGAAATAGAAAGAGAGGAGGAATTCTCGTGAAGGTGACGGTTGTCGGCTCGGGCTGCGGCATCCCAAATCCGAAGCGCGGGTCACCGTGCATCGCGGTGAGGGGCGGCAAGGAATTGTTTGCGTTTGACCTCGGCCCGGGAGCGCTCAGGGCAATGGGCACGGCGGGAGTCGCATGGGCGGAGCTGGATGCGGTCTTCATCACGCATTTTCACACCGATCATATCGGCGACCTGGCGCCGCTCCTTTTTGCGTACAACATTCCTGACACCAACCGCGAATTCCCACTCAGATTGTGCGGACCGCCCGGCATAGAGAAGCTGTATGAGAACCTTGTGGCCGCATACGGCGAGTGGCTCGTGCCGAAGCGATATGAACTTTTCATCGAGGAGTTGGCGGACGCACCGCTTGAAGGCGCTGCATGGAGGCTGGAAATCGCGCCGGCGGAACACAGCCGCCCGGCATATGCATATCGGTTCGAGGCCGACGGCGCGAGCATGGTGTATTCCGGCGATACGGACTATAGCGAGTCAATCGTCAGTCTTGCGAGCGGGTGCGACCTGCTCATCCTCGAATGCTCGTATCCGAACGAAATCGAGATTGCCGGTCATTTGATTCCCAGAAAGGCGGCCGATATGGCGCGACGGACAGGATGCAAAAAACTCGTGCTCACGCACATCTACCCCGTCTGCGCCGATTACGACCTCATAGCCGAATGCAAGGAGACATACAACGGTGACGTCGTGCTCGCTGAGGATGGGATGGAAATTGAGCTAGCTGCGTTGTGACGGCCGCTTCTCGGCAGGCCATAACCCGACCAACTGCGTGCCACAAGGGCATGAAAACCCGACGAACATACAGAGGAGACCTGTCACTCAGTGTCCCTGTGCCCACCGTCGCTAAGCACATGCGTTCATAATTACGGTCACGTGTTTATGCTTGCCTTTTGTTCGGGTGCTATGGCATTATCTCTGCAAGAAGGAGGGGGGCCGAAGAGCACACGGGGCAACTTCCGCGGAACGGGAAATACCGTTTCGGAAGACCTCCGAAGCAGATGCTCTTGAATTCTCCACCTGTAGCAAAGGAAAAGCGGCTGAAGTGCTTCTTGCGGCGCCGCAAACGCTGTTCCTACGAGGTAACGTCTTGACCACCCGTGCGAAGAGCTATTTTTCAGTTGGCATCATTTCATTGGCGCTCACGCTCGCGTTCACCTATCCCCAAATAGTGCATCTTGCTTCCGGATGTGTCGAGCCGCCATTTGGCAGGACCAACGACCAATATCTGCATATGTGGGATGCATGGTGGCTCAAGAAAGCTCTTCTTGAGCTTCATATGAGCCCGTATCACACCCCGCTGGTAAATTACCCCGATGGCGCGAATCTTGCGCTCCAGGAGGTCGGCCTCGTCAACGGGATTCTTACGATACCCTTTCAATTCGTTCTGCCCAAACCCCACGGCCTGATTCTGGGTTTCAACATAGTGGTAATCTTCTCATTTGTTGCTTCAGCGTTAGCGATGTATGCTCTCATACACGAGATTACGAATGACCACGCGGTTGCCGCCATGTGCGGTCTGTATTTTGCCTTCATGCCGTATAGGGCAGCAAGTATCATGAACCAGATTTACCTGAGTACTGAGTGGATTCCTCTCTATATTCTGTTCCTATTGAGAACGATGAAACGTCCTTTGTTGAGGAATTGTATTTGGTGTGCCGTCTTTTTCGCGCTCACGCTCCATTCGTCTTACACGTATGCCTTTTTTCTGATCCTCTTCACTGTTGTCTTTGTACCGGTCAAACTTCTCTCAGAACACAAGGATGTCTTCAATAAATCCGTTATCGTGGCGCTTGGTTCAATTGCCGTATTCTGCTTCATCATCGCCTTGCCGAACCTGGTCATGATAACCGCCGGTACTATCAACTGGGCTCAGCCAGTCGAAGTATCCGACATGCTATCCGCCAATGTCGCCGGATATTTTGTCCCACCAGATTTCCAGACAGTCTACGGGTTCTTGCTTAGGCATTTCGGCCCTCTTCCCGTTTACACCGGATTTGTCGGCAAGGCTCTATTCTTCACATACACATTGCTGTTCTTTTCCCTATATGGAATTCTCACCGGTCCGAAGAGAACTATGGTGGTGTGGATAGTGCTCTTCGCCGTTTTCCTGACGTTTTCGTTGGGAACCAGCCTGCATGTCTCGAAATGGAATATTGACATAAAGCTTCCTTATGTCGCCCTTATCAAGTACGTGCCTCTCGCAAGCGCTATGAGGTCGCCTTTTCGTTTCGCGATAGTGGAGCGCATTGCGTTCATAGTCCTGGCTGCATACGGCATGAAAACATTCATTGGCGGGTCTGATTCGTCCACCGCAGAGATTCTGAGATATCCGGAAGGAGGCAAGTTGCGGAACAGAGGTTTCCGGACAGGCCTGATATGCGTATTGCTTTCGCTTGAACTCTGGCACTCTCCTTTTACCTACAGACAGGCCTCGGTCCCCGAGATATATTACGAAATCGCTGAGAGAAAAGAGCAGTTCGTGGTGGTTGACCTGCCGGTTGGTCTCAAGTACTTCCTGACACAATACATGTTTTACCAGACTGTTCACGAGAAGCCCATTTTGTACGGAAATATCAACAGGCCGGAAGTGGGAGTTGACGAGAGAAGAATAAGATTTGAAGCGCTGCTGAAGAGCGCTTCACGGAATGATGCAGAGGTCCTTGATTATTTGCGCAGATATGATGCGGGATACGTCATCGAGCACAGTTTTCCGGATGGAGAAGATGTGGTTATAGCTACCCATCGATTGCTCCCGGAACCTTCGTAAGATAAGAATAGTACGTCTGATATCCTTCTTCCTGAACCAATGCGCGTCGCCGATTATGCAATGCAACCAACCATCTTTCTCCGCGGGAAAATGTTGTTCCATTACCGCTGGGAGAACTCCTCTATCGCGGCGATTGCATTCTCCGTGGGCACCTCCTGCATCAGCGGTTTCGCAGGGGCGAGTATGTAGCCGCCTCCTGAGCCCATTTCGGAAATCAGGCGCCGTATCTCGTGTCGGACATCGTCCGTGGTGCCAAACGGAAGTACCTGCTGTGTTCCCAAGCCGCCCCACAATCTGAGATTCTTGCCGTATCTCTTCTTGATCTCATACACATCCATCGCCTCGGGCTGGAGCGACTCCAGGATATCCAATCCGATTTCTAACGCGTCCGGGATCACGTCGAAGACATTTCCGCAAGAGTGCATCATGACCATTTTGCCGGCCTGATGGATGTGGTCGAACAATTTCTTGAAGCGCGGCTTGAGGAACCGCCGCCATCTGTCCGGTCCCAGAAGGATGCCGCGCTGGTCGCCCCAGTCATCTCCCAGAAACACCGCATCTATGGGAAGCCCACAAACTCTGTCAATCATTGCGAGCTGTAGCTCCATGATGCGGTCGAGCAATTCCTCGTAGAAAGCGGAATGAAGGATGCTATCCACGAGCGCGTTTTCGAATCCACGCAACTTCCACGATGTTTCAAAAAGGCTCGAGCCTACGTATCCGAAAACGAACTTGTCTTGATTCTCCTCGATGATCGACCGGGCACTGTCTTCGTGGAACATGCCGAGAATGGTCTTCTGCAGCCTATCGAAATCGTAGCCCTTTAGACTCGGCTCGTTCAGAGGAACCTCGAGAAGATGTGGTGGAAGCGCGCGCACATCCCACACGCAGCCGTATTCATCCTTGAAGCAGGTTTCGTTGACGAATTCCATTTCTGAAGGGAACGCCACGTTGACGAAGTGCTTCTGTAGCATCTTCTCCCATGCAGACCCGCCATAATGCTCGTTCAGACGCTCTTCGACCTCGGGCTCTATGGGAATGTCATATGGAACAATGTCGGTCTTCTCGAAATTGAAGGCAGCCTGTGCACGCGTTTTTGGGGTCATCTTACTCATGGCTGCTCCTCGATTGTCTTTCGATAACATCGTGCGTCCCGATGTGCAGGCGATGGGAACAACACGAAAGCGAACATCAACCTATAGCCCTTGGGGCTGCGACCCTGCGTTCCTCCCAATTAGAGATGAGGCCTATTCTTGGCGAATCACATTATCGTCTCTGTTGTTGCAGAACAGCGAGTTGTGTATAATACGGTTCTCCCCACACACATACCCCTCCGCAGGCGGGGCCGAATGCTCGCAATGACATTCATGGGTTGCGGCTCTGCCGTGGCGAAGGGGACTGTCCCTTTGTGGACTGTCCCCGGAGCCTACGCTCACAGGAACGATGCGGCTTTGAGCGCGAGCGCGCTGTTTTCGCCGTCTTCGATCATGGATGCGCGCGCATCGCGGAACATTTTCTCTATCGGGTACTCCTTGCTCAGGCCGTTTCCGCCGAAAATCGAAATCGCTTCGCTGGTCACCTTGAACGCGGTCTCGGTGGAAAGAACCTTCGCGGCGATGGCGTGGTGGAGCGAGCCGGGCATGTTGGTCGCGTTGTACGCCCACATTCGCCGCACATATGCGCGCGCGGCCTCGATGGACACGAACATATCGAACAGTTTCAGTTTGATATTCTTGTGCTCGAAGATGGGGACTCCGCCCTGCATGCGTTCCTTCGCATAGGTGAGCGCTTCGTCGAACGCCGCCTGCGCCAATCCGACGAACAGAGCGCCCATGCCGCCATTGGCGCCGGTGAGGATGTTCTGAATCATGTATGTGCCCATGTCCGGGTTGCCGATAAACATGTATGCCTTCGGCAGCCTTACTTCTTCGAAATAGAGTTCGCCCTGATTCAGCGGGCGCTGCCCAATCTTATCGAGCGGCTTGCCTTTGGTGATTCCCGGCAAATCGAGCGGAACAATCGCGATGCCGGTGCCCGCCATTCCCCTTGAAGCATCGATCCCGACGTGCAGGACCGCATGGGTGGCGATGGTGCCGTTGCTGACCCATGCCGCCTTCTGGCCATTGATGATGTATTCGTCTCCCTTGAGAACGGCCTTGAGCGAGGGGCCGCACTTCGGGTTGTCCAGACCGGGCTGTCCCGCCAGAATCCAGTCGGAGCCGTGCTCCGGCTCGGTGAGCGCCCAACAGCCAATCATCTCTGCTTTGTCATCCTCGCAGTAGTCGCGCGCCAGTTGCTGCAGTTCGGGCTCAGGCGACATGGCGGCGAATCGGAACGGGAAATTGCAGACACCGAGCGAAATCGCCAGGCCTGCATCGCCGTATCCCAGTTGCTCCGCGATGAGAGCGCCCGTCAGCGGGTCCCGCTCGCCTGCGAGTCCGCCGAATTCCTTCGGGATTGCGGCCTTATGCAGGTCAAGCTCGCGCTGCTTCTTGAATATCTCCCACAGAGGAGAATCCTTGGCGATGACATCGGCAGGGTCGGCGAGTTTATCGAGTTTGATGCCGATGGGCCGAAGCACCTCCATAGCGAACCGTTTCGCCATGTCGTTCACGGCTCGCTGCTCATCCGTCATTGCGACATCCAGTTCCAGGTACCCCATGACTCGACTCCTTTTGGATGGTGTTGATTCAACACAAGCCGGGCTTCGGGCAATTCTTGAAACGCAGCTTCCTTCGCACTGCGGGCATAATCATATATCGTTCGGCACGTGGATTACAAGAGATGCAAGAAAGGACTGAGTATCAGGCAAACCACGCGGAGCACGGGGGAACACCGGGAAAGACCATTCTGCCGGGAAAATCTTCTATCCATGTTCGACTATTTCTTCCTGCTCTTGCGCCTTTGCGGTTAAGAAAAACCCTTTTGGAAAGCAACGGGATTGAGAAGTTGAATATGCTATATTTCTTATATAATGAGCCTTGACATTTTGCGAAATATAATATAATATTATATCGAAAGGAGCCAATACCATGGGAGGGAATCTTGCGTTCTATCAAGAATTGGGCAACCGGCTAAGGAAGGCGAGAGAGGCGCTTGGGATGACCCAGACTGAGGTTGCCAGGTCTTTGGGACTCAATAATTATCAATCTTACAGTGCAATCGAAAAGGGAGAAAGAGACCTCAAAGCTTGGGAGCTTTCCCGGCTGGCGAAGGCCTTCAATGTAACAATTGACTATCTTCTGGGGAGCGAAGAACCTGCTTCCGAAAGGCCAGAAATTTTGTGGAGAGCCAGAAGAGATTCGGAGGCATCGAAGCAGGTGGAACAAGAGTTTATAAGGTTCTGCGGATATTACGACCTCCTGGAGAAAAAGGCGGGCGTATCACCTTCCACTAATTTCGTGCCAGAAAGCGCTGGCGAGAAAAGCGGGTTCAATTTTGATAAGGCGCAGAAGCTGGCGGAGCAGTACTGGAAGCGACTAGACATGGGGAGCCGTCCGGCCTATATTTTGGACGAAATGCTAGAGCAAATCCTTGGAGTGAGGATTTTTCAATTCCGTTTGGGGGACGCTGGTTCGGGCGCATCAACCATAAGCCGGTTTGGTCCATCAATACTCATAAATGCTGACGAAGCCCCATGGAGAAGGAACTTCAATCTCGCTCATGAATTCTTTCATCTGGTAACATGGAATCTGTTTGATCGCTCCAAAATTCACTGCGATGACGCCGGCACTAAGAAGAGCAAGTATGAGCAATGGGCCGATTCGTTTGCGTCGGCGCTCCTCTTGCCGAAGAAGCATGTGCGCGAGGAACTTGAGAAACGCGTTAAAAACAAACGCGGAAACGTGTGGGATTGCGTGGAACTTTCCAGATATTTTGGGGTGTCCCTCGATGCTTTCTTGTGGAGACTCGTCACGCTTAAGATGATGAAGAGGGAGTCAGTCTTGGCGGTGCTTGAGAGGCCGGAAGTCAAAGAACTCGATCGAGAAGCGAGGAGGTCTGATTGGGTTGCGCCCAAGAAATTTTCGAATCGCTACGTCTTTCTCGCAATTAAATGCCTCCAGCGAGGCCTTATATCGAGGTCGAAATTCGCGGAGTTTTGCGACATCGATATTGCAGACGTTTCGAATTTCCTGAGCGAGTACGGCATTCGAGAAGAGGAACCCTGCGACTTTGAGCTTGATCTTGCTTGATACGTGTGCGGTGATAGGGTTCCTGGAGATGCACGTCTGGGGCAGAATCATCAAGGCCCATGAGATATATGTGCCATCCTCAGTAATCCGCGAGACGAAATACTATCCGGAGGGTGGCAGGAAAGTGGAAATCGACCTCACACGATACTCTCGAACGGGTTCTATCAAGGAAATCTCGATATCATCCGACATGGTTCGGTCGGTCCTCAGCCGATTTGACCCAGTCCTGGGCCCGTCATTGGGAATCGGGGAACTCGAAGCGATAGCCGCGCTCGTTCATTCCAAGGTCTCGCCGGAGACTCGCATTTGCACAGCCGATAAGGCAGGCGTGAAGGCACTCGCATTACTGCTGTTGGTGGACAGGGGAATTTCGATAGAAGAAGTCCTCGATATATCCGGTCTGCGAAGGCCAGTCAAGTATGCATATTCAAGAAAGGCATTTGAAAAAGCGCGTCAGGAAGGCGTCGAAATGCTGGTTCAAGGGAGAGGATTGGCACAATCGCCCGACCTGACCAAACTCTGAGCGGCCGCAATCAGGGCTTCGACAGGCGGGAATCGATTTCATGGAACTACCAAAGGATCAACACATGCTGCATCACGGCAAAGTAGCCATTCTCATAATTCTTCTTGGCCTTGCGTTCAATGGGATAGGGTGCGGGCCATCCTACGAAGAACGGCAGGCAAGGGAGAAAACAGAGAAGGAAGAGCAAGTCCGAAAGAGGGAGGCGGAGATAAGCACCTTATCTGGTCAGATCTCAGAAAAGTACAATTCCATCTACTTTCCTCCCAGGAGTATCGGAACGGCAGCGTTCACTTATGAACTGCAGAATTTCTTCTCCACCGTCGGAGCCAGAACTATCCTCTTCACGGGATATTTGGAAGATGTTGAAAAAGAAGAGCATGGTATCATTGTTGAGTTTTTGTGCCCTCTCGGAAAGGATTATTATTTGCACAAAAGGGCCATACGCTTCCGCCTAACTGCTCCCGAAGAGCGCGCCAAGCAATTCCTGGAAGCAGAGCGGGAAGATCCCTCGTTCTTGTCACTCCGATATTATGCTGAACCAGATTATTTCGTTGTCGCAAGAATAGAGAAACTAGTGAGAGCAAAACGATATGAAATGTACAGTTCCGGTAATGGCGACGAAATAGAAGTAGATATTGAAATTGCGCCGAGCTTTGCATCGACCGGCGAATTGATAGAGGCCTTACCTATCCCTGCCTATCTTACGGAAAGTCCAGACAATTAACCAAGTGTGGAGAAAATGCCCTGACAGGCCAGACTCCAGAGACGGTCATTTACAACGGTGAAAGCTACGCCCTCGTAGGCATGAGGGGGAAAGGCGTATTCACGCCGCTCGATTTTGGTATGGTGCCGGAACCACCCCATACAGCTTGTTGGCGCGGATTTGATTCGGTCTACGAAATAACCGAAGGTGGGCAAGTGTTTGCCCCTGCGCGTCGGCTTGTTGGATGATTATTTGATTCTCTTCTCGAAATACTCACTGGCCATGTAGAAGCCGAACGCAGGCAAGAGACAGATGAAGACAACGAAATAGTTTACGCTGTTGAATGGGCTAAGCGTTGCCGTCACGCGTTTCCAACCATGATAGAAGCTTGGCTCAGCGAGAAACATTCCGATGATTGAAAGCAGGAAAACAATGGCAAAGAGGCCTGCCCATATGTAAGAGAGAACTTTAAAGAATACTGCAAGAGCTTTCATCGCACCTCCTGCATATATTTGATGAGTTTGTCGCCTGGAGTCCCGGGAGGATATGCCACCCATTCCAGTTGAGAAAGAACAACCTTTTCGATAGGCATGTCTTCTACCAAAATTGCCGACCTGCCTTCAGCAATGTCAAAAAACTCCACGTGTTCCTCTTGTTCCGTTTTGGAATAGTCATAGGACACGCGAAGCACAGGAACTGCAATTACTGACCTGAAGCGACGTGACTCCTGCTGCCTTATGAACCACAATCCCGTAACCGGGGTCTTGAACCATGTCCATGGCCGGACAAGATCACCAAAATTGTCCTGCGTTGCAGCGAGTGTCCATCCCTCTGCAGTCTTTTTCTCAATTATCTTTTCTGACCACGAGTAATCCGCACGTGCATGGAAGAAGACCCACACAGCGACCACCAGCAATCCTGCGCAAACCTTGGCCATTCTTTTCATATTCTGATGCCACTTCTGGTTCTTGTTTGCGTTCATATGCTTGTTCTCCTCTTGCTTTCATGTATCAGCGTCACCGGCGGTCGCTGTCGCGTCCGTCCAACTCTCAGGTACGCGCGAGATTGAGAAAAAAGCCAGTGTTGTCAACCCATTTCTTCGCTCGACGGTGTTCATCCGAATCAGAGGTCTCATTTGACTTGAGGTATCCATCCATGTAGCGTTTCATATATCTTTCCATATCTTGTATATCGGGGTTGTGCAGGCCCGCTTGCTGAATGATTCGGTTTAACTGAGGATACAATGTGTGAATCCAATCAACGATTGCCATGTCGCCATGCTCAACTGCCCTAATTTCGGGCGGGAGCCGGTGAAGATCCGTTCGCCTAATAACAATCAAACTGCCTGAAGGTGTTTTGCTTAAGCGGTGGGCATTAATTAATGCTGTTCCCATTACCGTGAAAATAGTCATTACACCTCGTCCTAGACGGACGGCACGTCCACAGGCTTTGGCAAGCGCTTCGCACAACTCCTCTGGATAACACCCTCGAATATCTCCAAATGTGCCCTCGGAGATTGTCGCCTTTGCCACGCCCCCAGTCATTAAGACATGTCTCATGAGAGCAATGGCAATGCTTAACGGTCTTTCGAGAGATTCTGTCCCGAACTCTCCGACCAAGATGAAACCATCTCCAATTTGGTGAGCAAAGATACGGTCAGGAGACTCGGGAAAACAGATGGTGCCGATGCGGTAGATTCCTTCCATGAGCGCTCCAAGTGAAATTAACCCCTGCGTCCCCTCTTCGTATGTTGCGCCGAAGCCCTCAATATCTATGTAAAGCGACCAGCGAGTGAGAGGGCCTTCGTCTTTGCTCATGGTTTTCCAACGTCGGTTATGCGGCATTTCTCACATCAGCCGCGATGGTCTGCTATCCTGCAAAAGCTTTCTCTCAAAAGGGCCAACAGATTATGGCCAGGGTTCCGGCTTGACCGGTCTGCCATATCGGTCCATGCCCACTCCAAGACCATACGCGTTCGGCTTCACTGGCCCGTAAGTTTTTTGTCCGCCTCTTGTCTTCCATTGGAAGGGTTTGCCGGTAGCATCTGAATGCACTCCGTATCCATAGGCGTCTTCGCGATATGGCAGCATGAAGGTTGTCTCGTTGTTCCAGGAATTGCCGAATCCGTGTTGCGAGGATGGACTGAGAGAACGGTTATTTCCGGCTGAGCGGTTCTTAGACTTGCCGGAAGTTTTCTGAACGGGCTTTGCAAATAGGTCTGAGGCCGCGGCTACGAACATTTGTCGATAAACGGAATCCAGATTTTTCTCGTATCCCAACAATTGACCGGTGGCTGACATGTTGAGACGTTTTTCAAGCAGGTTCATGCCATCGCCATATGAATAGGATTCACAAAGCTTCTCAAACGAGCCTTCTGCGGTCTTCTGCAAGATAACCGCCTTGGCCTGCACCATATTCACTGTGTACGTGGTGCCACCACCACCTCTGTCAGATTGATAGTATCCCTGTGATCTGGACGTCCCCAAAGCTTGCAACACTAACATATGAGTATAGGCTTCGCTCCCGACGTCCACGCTACTTGCTGGAATTGCATTAATGCACTTCTCCTGGAGGGTGGCACAAACCTCATCAACGATTGATTTCTGAAGGAACTCGTTGCCGCTCAAAATGCAATTGTCCGCTCGGTCATCAATGAGTACGACGAGCTCTCCGATATCTGTTGGCTCGAGGCGTCGCTCGCCGTAAAATGACGAGGTTGTCGCACAGGAGCATGCGACTGCGCAGATCAGTGCAAGGATGAGGTATCTTGCCATGACTTGTCCCTCCCATATGCAACGATGAAGTTCAAAGGCATGCGATCGCTCTGGGGCACACGGACTACCCTATTTGCCCGTAGATGCAAACATCAGCATATCCATCATTTCTTGCCGCCAGCCTTCTCAAGCATTTCGATGACCACACTGTTCTTCTTGGTTAGGGCATGCTCCATTGCTGTAGTGCCGCTATTATTGGCTATGTTAGGGTCTGCGCCGCTATCCAACAGGATCTGCACGATGTCAGAATGCTCTTTCATTATTGCATGCCTCAGGGCTGTATCGCCGTGGTTGTCCTGAGCGTCCACATTCGCTCCCTTCTTAATCAAAAGGCCAACAACATCACTATGACCGAGGTAGGCTGCAACCATAAGCGCGGTTCCCCCATCCTTGGCAGTTGCATTCACATCTGAGGGATTCTCAGCAATATCCACAAAGTCCGGAAGGCCCCAAGTAGCAAACCAAATTACCCAAGGCCAGTTCAATGCCTTAATTGAACCTATTGCCTCCGGCGGATAATTACAGTAGAAGTATTCAAGGTAGTTTTCCCCATTCTTGTCTTCTTGCGAGAGGGAGTTTATGTATTCTTCCAATACCCTCGGAATCTGCATCATCGAAGCACATACCTCCTTGCTTTTTGGCAAGAAGCCTCAGGTTGATTCCTGATTATCAAATATGATTCTAGGGAAGATTTCGGGTGATGTCAAGCGGGATTTGAACTGCGAGGTTTCAGGTTCCGAGTTCCGAGTTCCGGGTTGGATGCAAAGGCGAGAAATACGATTGCCCAAAGCAGATTTTTTCACCGCAGAGGCGCGAAGGACGCAGAGGAACAGTAGGCGAAAGGCGAAAGGCGAAAGGCGAAATCCCCCTCTTTCCCCCTTTATGAAAGGGGGACGGAGGGGATTAACGAACGGGGGAAATGGGGAAAGGGCACGGGTTGGCTTCCTTCGATCTTCGTCCTGTATCTTCTGTGCCCCCGTATTGCCCCGTGCTCCCTGTGGTTTCAGAAGATTCTTGGGATTGCTGTCAGATATTTTGGATAAGAGTCAACACTCGGCATTTTATGCGCGGGCGCAGCATGCTGCGCCCCTACAAAAAGCGGGGATTCTTGGGGATTGCACGGGTACGGCGCGCCGTGCCCCTACATTACGTCTCCAATTACGGGACAGATTCTCTTTGATGGATTCGCGCCTTCGCGGGAATGGTAAAAGGAAGCTGTTCATTCGCGCAAACCGTTCGTGTAATTCGTGTAATTCGTGTTCCCAAATGTTTTCTTTTTCTTCTCCTCGGAATCAGCGTGAATTTGCGCAATCTGCGGATTCCTGTTTCTTGGTTGCGGCCTTGCTGCGCCATGTTCTCCGTGGTTCCAAAAGTTCGTGTAATTTGTGTAATTCGCGGTCCCATTGGTGCGGTTTTTGTGGGCGAACACGAGGTTCACCCTTACAGAGTCCGTGTAATCCATGTAATCCGTGGTTGCTTTCTATTTTGCTTCTTCGCGAAGCATGCGGTCGCGATGGGCGCGGATTTCATCGTCGTAGCAATCAACGGGAAACATGGCGCCGCGGGCGTAGCATGCGTTGCAGAAATTGCATTGAGGTCCTTCGACCCCTTGCTGCATGTGCCGGTAGAGATACGGGTCGGCGATGAGCGCGCGGGCGACCGCAACCATGTCGCATTCGCCGCTCGTAATGGCATGCTCCATTGCTTCGCGGTGGATGAAGCCGCCGACACAGATTACGGGGATACGGAGCGCTTCTTTGAAGAGCTTCGAGTAGCGCAGGTTGAAGCCTTCACTGTAGCGTGAGAACCGGTTGAGCATCGCGTCGAGCAACGGCGCCATCAGCCGGGCCGAGCCGCGATGATACCACGGCAGATTCGTGCCCATGCCGATTGTGGTAACGGTCGAGAAGAATTTCTTCCAGTGGCCGCGTTCGAAGGTGAAGCCCGACTCGTAGTGACCGGCAGAAATCTCGACGGCATCGAGGCCCTCTTCTTCCATCCGTTTGGCGACGCGAACAAGCTCGTCCGGCTTCAGGCCTTTGCGGAACGGGAGGTCATCCGAGCCGTTGAGCTTCATGATGACCGGATAATCCCGCCCGACGCGGAGGCGGATGGCGCGATAAACATCGACGAGAAGGCGAATGCGGTTGTCGAATGTGCCGCCGTATTCGTCGGTGCGGCGGTTCGTGTGCGGCGTCAGAAACTCGCTCAGCAGGTAGCCGTGTGCGGCGTGGATTTGAATGCCGTCGAATCCAGCTTCCTGGCTGCGGGTGGCAACGTCAGCGAACCCTCGTATTGTTTCATGAATCTCATCACGCGTGATTTCGCGCGGGCGCACGCCGAGGGAAGGCTCGAAGACGGCTGAGGGCGCCACCGCATCCATGCGCCCCACAAAACGTGGGATAGCCTGGCGGCCGACATGATAGGTTTGCATGAAAATCTTAGAGCCGTGCCGGTGGACGGCATCCGTAAGGCGGCGAAGCCCCGGAATCTTGTCGTCGTGGTCGGCGGCGAGCTGTTTCGGCCCTGCCTTCGAGTATAGGTTGAAGTATGCGTTGCCGGTGATAAGCAGCGGTGTGCCGCCTCTGGCTATTTGTTCGTAGTATTCGATGAGTTCGTCGGTGACAAAGCCGTCAGGGGTGCAGCGGGTCTCGGTCGTTGCGGATTTGACGAGGCGTCCTGGCAATTCCAGTTTGCTTATGCGAATGGGGGTGAAGAGAAGGTTCTGTGGCATTGGAGGAATCTCCCATGGAGAATCTGTTGGGCAATTTCGATTGTAGGGGCGCACTGCGGTGTGCCCCTACAAAACGCCGATTTTTCGGGCTGTGCGGGCACGGAGCGCCGTGCCCCTACATTGCATCTTCAATCGATGATGCGTCTCTTTCGAGCGCAGCTTCTGGCATTACCTTCACTTTAGGAGCAACCTTCCTCGTGAACGGGATGAGCATTTTCGCGAATCCCTCGACCACGGAATGCCGCGCGACCTTTGCGATGTTCCGGAGTTCAAACGCCGGACTTCTTATGCCGAACTTATGCAGAAGGGTGACGGACAAGTTTGCAACCTTCGGCGGACAGCCTTTGATGCGAAAGATCTTGCCGGCCTCGATGCGTCCTTCGACGCCGGAGCAGGTTCCTATCAGCGCGACAGGTTCGTTCGGATGAATGACGTCGCCCTTGTAGTGGCCCATCACTATCGCGCCTTTTGTCGCGTTTGCGAGGGTGCCGGGATATTTCTTTTCCGCGGTGCCGAGCACGCCTTTTATCGAGCAGATACATCCGCCGTAACACAGATTCCCCGTGCGAGGATTTATTCCTTCGTAGAATTTGATTGGCGTTTTTACTTTGTGCAGACTGAAATGGGCCGGATACGGAGATTCGATTGCTCTCGTTTTTCTCGCCAACTCCTCGATGTCTGCATCGCCGGTGATTTCGATATCATCAAAATCGAGAGAGCCGTATCCTCTCGCGCGCGCCTCGACAAGGTGCACTACTTCTTCCGGCTGATAGTTCAATATTTGTGCAGCCACCATGTCCGTGGCCAGTGGGTCGTTCGAAATCATGATTACGCCCAGATGGAACGGGTACGGGCTCGATTCAAAACCATGACCGATGGTGATTGCATCGGTGACAATCAGATTGGGGTATCCAATCTCGAGAAGGTCAATAATCTTTTCGTTCAGCCTGTCATCGTGATAGAGGAATCGTTCCTTATGCGTGAGAATGCCGATGTTGAGCTTTAGCGCATTCGTTATCTGGCAAACGATGTGATATTTCAGTTTTGGCATCCATATCTTGTATTCCGCCTCATAGAGCGATTTCGAGACAAGCATGGTTTTGTGCCATTTCGCCTTGGACAGCATGACTTTCACGGTGCGCTCGGTATTGAAATTTCTGAGCGGCACTTTCAGCCGCCTTGCCAATCTGCGATATCCTGAATCCGTGAACATCAATCGGGTCGGCATGCCGATTCCGCCTGACTCGCCCATTGTGATATCCGGTTTTGCGGCACCCTCGCGCAGCATGTTGACCATGGCCTCGACGACGCGGGGTTCCGTGTAGGAATGATGAACGTAATCAGAATTCGCCATGACAACATTGGGTTTAATCAATATCTTGCCGAACGGCTTTTCACCCAAATCCCGCATGCTTTCTCTGATGATTCCCTGTATCGCGGACAGGTCATACTCGTCACATCTTCGGATGATTACCCTGCGTGTTTTCATGTATATTGCTCTCCCAGTCCCTGGAATTTCTGCCGCAATTCTGTATGTGCGAACTCATTCGCATATGCATGGCGAAAACAAGCCGGAAAGAGCCATGCGAATGAATTCGCACCTACAGAATCGTGAGACGGATTCACAGCCCGGAGCAACTGCTACCAAGAATTAAACAGGAATTTTAACCACAAGGGCGCCAAGTCACCAGGGAAGAATGGAAAAAAGGATTGACTTTGTGACTTGGTGCCCTTGTGGTTAAAATTCGCTTCTTCTCTTCTCTATATGTTTGAATGGTCACGGCTTAATCGGTCGTCCTTTGAGCGTGTGATTCTTGAATCCCTGACACGTTTGCATCACGGCTCTCTCCACCGGAGTTCGCTCGATGGCAGATGCACCGACAAACCCCTGCGCGTCGGTTTTCTCATAGATGATTGCCGTGCTCTCGGGGTCGTAAAATGGGCCGCCGTGAATGAGGCAGATGACCTCGGGACTCTCGCGTCTGGCTGCCTCGATGGTGATTTGCGATTTCTTCAGGAGCGCATCCAGGTCTTCCATCTCGGCAAAGCCGGTAAGGCCTCCCATGGTGGGCCCGACATGCACGCATATGACATCTACACCGGCCTTGGCCATGTCTGCCGCGTCGGCCGGAGTAAAGACATAGGCCATCGTGAATATGTCATGCTGGCGCAGGAGCCGCACCATTTCGACTTCTCTCGGCCAGCCCCAGTGTTCGACGCCATAACCATGGGCCATGTTTTCCGTGAATTTGCGGAGCGCCATTCCTCCCTCGATGAGGTTCTCATAGAGGGCGACCGTGGGGAAATTTATCACTCCATTGAATCCCTTATCCGTGAAGCGCTTCAATGAGGCCTCGATGTCGAGGTAAAAGGGGTCGTTCGCCTCGACGCCGGCGATGATAGGCGTGTTCTTGACCACATTCATGAGCTCGTCGGCCATGTCGAGCGTAATGGGATTCGACGGCCCGATGATGGTGGTCGGAAGGCCCATCATTCTCGTTTTCCCGGTGCTGTAGACGATGATGAGGTCAGCCTTGCCGAGTTCCGCACACTTCGCAATGATTCCGGCGCTGCATCCGGCGCCGAAGATGGGGCGTTTGTCGCTGACTTCTTTCCTGAGCCTTTCGAGTATTTCCTGTCTGCTGATTTTCACAGGCATTGTCTTACCCTCGTTCGGAAATCATTTCCTCGAATGTCTTTTCAACCCGAGCCGCGAACGCATCGTCGTTGATGTGACAATCAATCTCGATGAGTTTGACCTTCTTCTTCAGGTTTTGTTTCAGCGCGTTGATGAACGCCTGGTCGGATTCCGGGTCATACAGGGGCGCGCCTTTCTTGCTTGCTTCGGAGAAGCCGCGCAGCGGGATGATGATTGCAACCGGCCCCGCCGCCTGATTTGCATGCGCGGCGATGCTGGCGGCGATTTTCTCCAATTCATCCTTGCTGGTCCTGAACAGGACGACGGTTTCACCGTGCATGCTCCATGCGCGATTCTGATATTCAGCGGGCACGGAATCTATTCCGGTCCCGGGGAAGATGTGCATGTCAAGGCCGCCGGGAGCGATTATCTGAGGCAGAGCTTTCTCGCTGGCGCTGTCAAGCCGCGTTCTGCGCACCTCCGGTGTTCCGACCAGCATTGATACTATCTCATCGGAATAGAGCGTCATCGGAACTGTTTCGAAGGAGGTGAGGTCAATGATTGCATCGATTGCACCCGCTCGCACGAGCTTATCGAGCTCGGCCGTCTTCGCGTGAAACACTATCGAGTCGTAGCCTTTTTTTTCAAGGCGGGCGATAACATTCTGCACGGCGGGCGTGGTGACACCCAAGGCGGTAATTCCCACGAGCATTCTTTGCTCTTCTTTAGGAAGTTCCTGCTCCGCCATGCCCATAATCGCGCCGGCGGCATTTGCGAGCGTTTTCTTGACTATCCTGTTGAGGCCGACAAGGTCGACGGGTGTTTGCATTACCGTTATATCTGCATCTCCGACGGGCGTGGTGGTGAGAAAGGTGGTGACGATGAGCTTCGGAACGCCCATTGGGAGCGCTTTCATGGCTGTTGCCCCCAGCGCGGCGCCGGTGCTGCCGCCGAGGCTCACGATGCCGTCGAGCTTCCCCGCTTCCCATAAGTCGGTTGTTATCTTCTGAACTCCTTCGATCATGACTCTTGTTGCTTCATATCTGTCGGCGCCCTTTTCAGCGGCCTCAATGAGTTCTTTGAGACGCTTGCCGCCCGCCTCGGCGACACGCTCTCTCGTAAAGTCGCCGGGAAAGAGTGGCTTGCCCATGACACCGGCATCAATAATGATCGGACTGTGCCCTCTTCTTTTGATAAGTTTTTTGAGAAATTTGACTTCGTCACCTCGGGTGTCGAGGGTAGCAACAATCACGATTGATTTGCCCACATCAAAACCTCCCAAGAAAAGACGGGGAAAAGGGGAAATGGGAAAAGGGAGACATGAGGGCGCCTCAGAACTTCTCTTATCTTATCATGTCCATCCCCACGTGTCATTCCTGTGCCCTTGTCGGGTGTCCGGCATAAGAGATGCTTCAAGCGGGCACATCTCATTGTAGAAGTCGTTCGCGAGCGACCCCTACACTTTGGACAGCGCGACATCGCCGACCCTCCGCACCAGCTACTCCTTCGCGAACTTGTGCTGGGAGCATCCGAAGTATATACCATTAGGAGTCGTATTACAAAGGCTTGCGGCGCGGTTTCGCCTTCATCCCGAACAGGAATCGGGTCACATACACGCGTCGTATCAGGAGATCATAGATGAGCGTGGCGAGCGCGAGCGAAAGCACACTGATGCAAAGGAATTTCACAACAATGGTTGTCTGCCATCTGACTACATAATAGCTTATTGCAACAATGACGGCGTGATGGAGTATGTAGAACGGCAAGACCGCCTCGGTCGCGTAATCGAGAATCCTATTGGTGAACTTCAAGTATCTCCGACCGAAGCCGAGCAATGTCATCAGCCAGCACCATGAGCTGAAGCCGTGGAGAAGCATGTAGAGAATCCAGTTGAGCGAATAATCGGGGGGCGGGGGTAGGCCGGTTTGGCGGAGGGCGAGAATCAACGCCATTGAAACAATCGCTAAAACTATCGAGATGCTGCGGCGCCTTTCCACTGATTCGAAGAATCTCGGGTCAGCGCATAGGATATATCCATAGCAAAACACGGTGATATACAATGCGAAATTCGCCCAGTCATTATACAGGTTCTGGAAACCGGGCCATTTCGCCCGGAAGAGGGCTTGGGCAAGCATGAGCGGAATTGCGGCCAGGAACACCACTCCGGGCTTTTCGCAAAATACAGCAATCTTGGATATGTCCATCTGTCCTTTGTTTGTCCTGAGGTAGAGAAAAAGCGGAAGCGTGAGCACGGAGAACACAAAAAGGTATGCGAGAAACCACAACTGCCCCCAGGTGAAGTTTCCGTGGGGATAGATGCCGTCGAAAGAATGTGGGTAAAACTGAATATATGAGCCGGAGAACTCGTGATAGTAGAGACGCTGGAAGTAAACCTGAACGGGGACGACTGCGAACGTGCCGAAGATGAGCGGAATTATCAGACGGTTGATGCGTTCTCTGAAGAACTGAAAGCCGCCGCGAGATTGCAGGGAGAACCATGCGGCCGCTCCCGACACCAGAAACAGAAGAGCCATGTGCCACTGATTCAGGAAATAGGCGAACGCCTCCATGGCGGCGTTGGGCTCGGCCTTGATGTAGGAGACATATCCTCGATTGAATATGACGGCGGTATGGTACGGGATGAGGAGGAGCACCGCCAGGATTCTCAGCCAATCTATGTCGTATCGTCGTTCTAAGGCGGTATGTGCTGCAATCATTGCCCGCATGCCCGAACTCTCAGTCCTGTCACCCGTTGCGGTTGCGAGCAATTATATGCTTCTGCCCTTTCACATTCAAGAAGAGTAATCACAGGAAGGGATGTTTTCGTTATCTCATGGGGGGATTCGACTTGGGCATCGGTTCGAGTGTTATGGGTCTCTCATGTATGTAATCAAATACCATGACGAGGCTCGGTTGAGAAGCAAGGTGGCGGAGTTCGTTGACGGAATAGTCGGGTATTTTTTGATGGTGCTCATGCTGAGGTTTGAGGAAAATCCATTGGCTTTCGGGCAGAACATATAACTGTGAACATGTCCCGAGCGAGTAATTCTTTCTCCAGACCTCGGCTCCTTCTTGCAGGTCCAATATTCTGAGGAAGTCGTCGTAAGGCAGAACAAATGAAGACAACCCTCCGGCGCGGCAAATCGCGTAGGGGAAATTGATGAGGTATATTCTCTCAGTTTGCGATGGATGAAGGCGTGCGGACTGCACATACTCTGTGCAAGAACGGACAATCTCCGATGCCTTCTCCTGGCTGCCCATGAAGTATCTCACATTCAAGAGATTGTTCTTGACGGGAACGAAGAGAATGCCCAGCAACAACAAAAGCGTGCAACGTTCCCTTGTCGAGGCCGGCAATCTCTTCAGGAGTGACGAATGCTGTTGCAGCTCTTGCTCAACAAATGCTGCAACTCCTCCAATTGCCTTGTGCAAGGCTCTCATGAAAAGGATTGCGGCGCCAGTGGAAGCGGCATAGAGATGGCGGCTTCCCACATCAGTCTCGACGGCGATGAGAAATATCTGGGTGAGAACCCACAAGCTGATGAACCTGTCCCTGGCGGATGACTTGAACAACATTATCACAATCAGTCCAGCGAGGAATATGACCGCAGAGGTTGAATAGACGCGGGGCATACTCATAATACCGCCAGGCATGAACGCTCTGATGAACTCCGAAGGAATGAGCAGAATGTCCAACGCTCGAAACATGCGCACTATCACACCGCTCACCATGCCCGGTTCGAGCGGGTTGAGCGTGTGATAGGTAGCCCGCTCGACAAGGAACGAGCGGATAACCAGGAAAAAGAGTACGCATAAGGCTGAAACCCACAGTATGCGCGCCGTCCGGGAGAAGTTGCTGCGATATGATCGTTGTCCACCGGAGCCGAAGGCCATCTCTGGATCGAACAACAGATAGAGCGCATACACTGCGAGGAAATTGATGGCAGTCGGGAATACGAAAAGAGAGGCAGCAAAAAGCGTGTTATACACGACTAACGACAGAGTGGATTTGCGAACAATTGACCTTCGAAGCAACAAGAAGCATGTCAGGAAGAGGAGGGTTATCCCCGCATTCGGGAACCCTCCTCCCCAGCATATTGTCTCAGGCACATAGATTCCTGTCAGAAACAGAATCGCAGCGCCGAAGGCCAGTTCCTTGTTTTCGAGCAGGAGACCTGCCAGGACGAACACGAGGATAGCATTAACAGCATGGATGATAAGAGAGTTGATGTGTGTCCAGAAAGGGTCAAAGCCAAATAAGGTACTGGGAAAGCAGAACCAAATAATTCCGAGCGGATGATAATGGAATGTATTGGACCTCGAGGTAAGGAGGCGGATGAAGGCAAATTCATAGCTGTGAAGCCAGTAGATGGGATCGCCCATTTCGCAGAACGAAAGGGCATTCTTGAAAACCACGAAAACGATAATCGGAAGAGCCGCGAAATAGAAAATGTGGAGTTTCCGCATAGGTACGTCGTCAGAAAGCGCAAAAAACTCTGTCCTGAGAGCCGGACGCGGGAATAACAGGGGGACGCGAGCCTGACAGAAGCGAGTAGCCGTTTGTTGCCATTCCGCGACCCCTCATTGTCATTCCCCGGCTTGCCCGGAAAATCCGATTCACCGAACGCCCGCTCGTCGCGTGGCTGTTTCCTACAAGCGATTGCGCTCGCCAATTTTCCGGGCGGGGACGCCGCCGAAAATAGAATAGGGCTCGGTATTACTCGTGACGACCGCGCCCGCTCCGATGATTGTCCCGTCGGCGATGGTGACGCCGGGCAGTATGACTGTGTTCGCGCCTATCCACACATCGTTCCCAATTACCACCTGCTTCTTTTCATGACCCTGAAAGAGAATCGGGACCCCCTGAATGTTATAGCGATGCTGCGAAGAAGCGATGACAACATTGGGGCCGATGAGGACATAATCGCCGAATTTTACGCCGCCTCGCGCGTAGATGTGGACGCCGCGGTTAATGTTCAGGTTCTTGCCCGCCTCGATTCCGTAGCTGTGTTGGAGGAAAGCGCCCGGGAAAATGAACGGGAACGGCTCGATTTTCTTGCAGAGAAGCTTATAGAAGGCGTATCGAAGCGCGAATCCCTCAAATCCGGGAAGGTACCGGAAGAGCCAGGCCACGTATTCTTCGAGGAAGAGCACGATGACCTGTTTGAGCGAGAAGCTCTTGAAGAAGTTTTCGATCTGGTCGCGGGTGCTTGGCATGGATAAAGCTTGTCAGTATTCGATTCCCTTGCGCGCCTTGGTACCGACGCGCCACGGATGCTTGATTTCTCGCATTTCGGTCACGTAATCCGCCAGTTCCACGAGCATCGGAGGCGCAGACCTGCCCGTCAGCACCACCTCGACGGAATCGCGTTTTCGCTTGAGAACGGCAGCCACCTCCTCGACGGGAAGCAGATTGAAATCTATCGCATAGTTGATTTCATCCAGGATGACGAGGTCATACTTGTCTTCAGTAAGACACTTTTCGGCGAACTCGAGTGCGCGGCGAGCCGACTCGAGGTCGGAAACCCGCGGGTTCTTGGGGTCTACGTGGCACTCCATGCAACCGATGCATTTCTTGTCGGCTGATGGGTCTTTCAGGAGCCGGACGCATTCGGGCCCCATTTGCACGATCTCGAAGCCGGGTTTCAGTTTGGTCGCGCCCTGAAGCTCGCCGTAACGGTTCGAGGTCTTCAAGAACTGGATCATGATGACCTTGAGCCCGCCGCCGACTGCGCGCATGGCCATTCCGAGTGCGGACGTGGTCTTTCCCTTTCCATCGCCCGTATAGATGTGGATGAGGCCCGGGCGGCCGGGCGCGGCCCTACTCTTGCTCATGAGGGTCCTTGGACTCGTCCGAGAAATCGAGATTGTCGACCGAGGTGACGACGCTTGTCGCGATGTTATTCAGGTGGCTTGCCACCCGCTTGATATAGCGTGCCAGAAGCGTGTATGCGACCGCCTTCTTGGTGGGCAAGTTGTCGGTTATGAGCTGCCGTATGAGCATGTCACACTGGTCGTTGATTGCCTCGCTCTTTGCGATGATGGAATGTGCCATTTCTTCATCCGACCATTGGAAGGCCTTTCGCGTCTTGCTGAAGAGATTTTCCACTTGCTCGGCCAAGTCCTTGAGGGGCGTCTTGTAGCGGCCACGGTCGAGAGGAATATCGAACATCGTGGCCAGCTCGAATAAGTTCTTGCAGTAATCCCCTACCCTTTCGGCATCTTTGACAACGCTCATGAGGACGAGGCAGGCGGGCACGTCGGCGCGGGGTTGAAAAGTAAGGTGACGGATGATCTTGCGACGGATGCTGCGCTGATGTTCATTGACCTCTTTATCTTTGCTGTAGATTTCCTTCTCGACTTCCTGGGTGGGTCTGCTGTGGAGCAAGACCTTGATGGAAGCGTCGAACATCCATTCTGTCTTCTCTATCATTTGCGTGAATTCGTTCAACATGTCGCGCAGGGGCGACTTCGCGCGCAGCATATCAAGAAGTTCCTTGAGCATTGTCTCATATCCTCCTAGGCTGACGGCCCTTTCATTATATCCGAGCGGCGTCTCATTCTCCAAAATCGGCGGCGCCGCATCCATTACAAGGCACGGCGTCTTTCTTCAATGAACTTCGAGACCAGTCGAAACACGGTAATGATAATCGGAAGCAATGCGAGGAGCGCTATTGCAACGGGAGTGAGTCCGAATTCACTCAGATAGATGCAAACGCCCGGAATATAGAAGAATACGATGATCACATAGAGAAAGAGCAACAGCCTGTTTCTTGCCACGTTTCTCCCCAACTCCCGCGCCAAACCGATGGGAACGAACCGGAGCGGATAGTAAATCACGATTCCGAAAATATTAAACAGGAGATGAGCGAAAGCGATGGTCACGCCGTTCAGGTTACCGACAGATACGGTCGCCAAAGAAGCGAGAATGGCGGTCACGGTGGTTCCCAGATTCGCCCCGAGCGTGTAAGGGAAAATCTGCTCGAGGGAGAGGATGCCTGCGGCCACCATGGGGACGACGAGGGAGGTCGACACGGAGCTGCTCTGAACGAGAGAGGTGATGGAGAGTCCCACGAGCAGACCCACCGCCGCATTTCTGAAAATGAATGTGCCGAAGAATCTTTCCAACCGTGTGAGCACAAGGCTCTTGAGCACTTTCACGAGAAATGTCAGCGACGAGAAAAGAATAATCAGGCCGAGGACCAAGACAACAGCGCCCTGGAGCGCCGGATATGCGGGGACGAGTGTTTTTATCAAATCTCCGAGGAGCCGTGAAGCCGGCGCGACAGCGGCTTTGACGGGGCTGCCGAACGTTGCTCCGCCAAGGCCTCCGAACACGTCCGTTGCGGCGCGAGCCGACTTTTCAATGAACCCGAACATCAACTCGAGGGGAAACAATGTCAAAACGGTGAGGACATTGAACATGTCGTGAACCGTCGCTGCTTCCGTCGCCCTGCGGAATTCATCCCTGCGAGTGACGTGGCCGTGCGCGACAAGCGTGTTCGTGATGGTGGTTCCGACGTTGGCCCCCATGATGATCGGGATAGCGAGGCCGATATCGAGCACGCCGCCGCCGACCAGCCCGACCACCAGCGATGTGGTGCAGGAGGAGCTTTGCACGAGCGCCGTTGTGAGGGTTCCGATGAAAAGGCCGACAAACTTGTTGCTGGCAAAGGCAAACAGCCGTTCTGCAAATCCTTCGCCGAACAGGCGGAAGGCGCCTTCCATCAGGCTGATGCTGACCAGAAAGCAGTACAAGAGCGCCCATGTGGCCAGAAGTTTCAATATTACTTTTTGTATGTTGTCTTTCGTGTCCATATTCGCATCCGGAATGCGCGAACTACTATTTGACTCTGAGTCGTTTCTCAAGAACTCTTGAAACGGCCGCAAACAGGAAGATTGTTATCGGCAATGCGGCGAGCAGAAATGCTGCGACGCGCGTAAGTCCAAACTCGCTCAGATAGATACAGATACCGGGGATGTAGAAGAACACGACGACAAGGTAGAGCACGAGAAAGAACCGGTTTTGGGCCGTCCTGCGGCCCAATTCCCTCGCCAGGCCGATGGGAATGAATCTCAGTGGATAGTAAATTGCGGTGCCAAAGATATTGAACAGCAGATGGGCGAACGCAATGGTTACGCCGTTCATGTTTCCGGCGGACACCGTCGCAAGGGAAGCCAGCATGGCGGTGACGGTCGTCCCCATATTGGCGCCGAGCGTGTACGGATATATCTGTTCCAGAGAGAGAATGCCTGCCGCCACCATGGGAACGACGAGCGACGTGGTGACGGAGCTGCTCTGAACGAGCGACGTGAGAAGAAGGCCCACAAGCAAGCTTATCGCGGCGTTTCTGAACAGGAATGAGCCAAAGAAGGCCTCAACCCTCACGAGCACAAGGCTCTTGAGAATTTTCACGAGAAATATCAGTGAAAGGAAGAGCACGATAAGCGCGAAAGCGAGTACAATCGCCGCCTGCACGGCCGGATGCCCCGGGAGCAGAAACGTCATCAATCTCTCCGCGCCGCTGGTTGCAGGGCTTATTACCATCTTGACGGGGCTCGTAAAGGTTGTCCCGCCAATGTCTCCGAACGCTTGGGTGGCGATTGTCGCCGCCTTTTCAAGAGGGCCAAACATCAATTCGAGGGGAAAGAACGTAATCACCGTGAGCAGGTTGAACATGTCGTGTACGGTTGCGGCTTCCGTGGCGCGTCGGAACTCCTCTTTCCGCGTGATGTGGCCATGTGCGACGAGCGTGTTCGTGATGGTCGTTCCGATGTTGGCGCCCATGATTATGGGAATTGCCTGTCGTATCTCGAGAACACCTCCGCCGACCAGGCCGACCACGATGGAAGTGGTGCACGATGAGCTTTGGATAATCGCCGTCGAGAGCGTTCCCACAAACAATCCGATGAACCGGTTGCCCGCAAACATAAACAGCTTCTCGGCAAAATCCTGCCCGAAGAGCCTGAAGGCGGTTTCTATAAGACTTATGCTTGCGAGGAAACAATACAGGAGCATCCATGTGACGAACACCTTGGCCACTACGTTGATAGCAGCGTTTTTCTTCGTCATAGGTATCCTTGGAGTGGGTCGGCGCGACCCAGAGAGAGCGCAGCATCGCCTTAGTCTTTCCTGAATTTGCTATATCGATTCCTGAGGGTGTTAAACTCCAATATGGGCAGGTCGTCGGTGTTAATGGCTTTGACCGTGCCCGCAATCTTGACCAACTGCTGCTCGACGGCTTCGTTCGAATAGTACAATCCTTTGATAAAGCTTTCATTCGACACGCCCATCTGTTTGGAAAGCTGCTTCACCATGTCGAGGTTGGCTCGAATCGCCGGAACCTCCAATCGCTCGCGAACGAGTCCGTCGGGTATGTCGAGCTGTGAAGCAGACGCGAGGATGATGACCGCGCCCGTATCCCTCAGGTAGAACTGTGCGATGTACGGGAATGCGGACCGAATCGTATTGAGGACAGAAGCGTAATCATATTCGGTCATCTCGTAGAATGGAAGCCAGATCGAATAAATGCCCCCTTCGTTCAGCCTTGCGCCCGCTATACGGTAGAACTCCTTGGTGAAAAAGTACGGGTTCGCCCACACATGGCTTGCCTCGGTCATGATCACGTCGTACTTTTTCGGTGAGCCAAAGAGGTAATTACGGGCATCCGCAATGACGAGATTGACCCTCGGGTCCGAGAGGGGGTCGCCGTTATCCGTCACGTACTTGTCGGCGGCGATGATTACCTTGTCGATCTCGACGTTGTCGATTGACTCGATTTCCGGATAGAGGGTAATCGTCTTGAGCGTATATCCGCCGCCATGGCCGACATTGACGACGGACCGTGGGTTTTTGTGGTACAGCAGGGCCAGATGGGCCATGAGATACTGGGTGCTGTCATAGACGGAAGCTTCGCTACGGCCATTGATCTTCACATAAATCGCACCATGCGACTCGACCACGCTGACGAACGAATAGGGCGATTGCTTGACGAAGAGCGGCTTCGACCGCCGTTTGTGTTCGAAATATTCCTGCTCGTTCCTGAATTTCACGCCGTGGTAATATGCGCCGTTATACAGATAATCCGCCTGAAAAAAGAAGTGGAACAACCCGAGGACGCCGACTGCCAGCGCCACAAGGCATCCGAGAATGCTCTTCACGCGGGATTTCTTGTAGACCACGACGAAAACAACTGCAATCGAGATGTAGATGAGCGCGGCCATCACTGCGGTATTGTTCAACCCGAGAAAATAGACAAAGATAAATCCGGTCAGAAACGAGCCGAGGATTGCGCCGAAGGAATTCACAGCGAACAGTCGGCCGACATCTGAGCCGATTGTCTTTCCATCAACGTACACGGTGCTAAGTACCGGAAGGGTCATCCCCATGAGACACGTCGGGAACATGAGGGTGAGGATGGAGCTCACGCCAAGCAGGAAGATAAACCATGAATACTGGCGAATCGAGAAGAACAAGGCGAGGAACATGCTCTCAAGGTACGGGAAGACCAATAAGACGGCCAGACTGCTCATGCCGATGAGCAATTCGATGAGCGCAAAAAGAAAGATGTTGTCGCGGACTCGGAGGAGGAGGAATCGAGCGAGAAAACTTCCTAAGCCGAGGCCCATGAGAAACGACGCAACCACGATTGAAAATGATATGATGCTATTTCCATAGATGAGGTCGAAGAAACGAATCCAGACGTTCTCAAGCATCAAGGCCGCGAACCCGGAGAAGAAAAAAAGGACGAGTATCAGCCTGTCGGTTATCGGATGAGCCGCCTCTGCCGGGGCGACACGGCTTTCGAGTGTGCCCGCCGCGCCGAATGAGGCTACGACCAGCAGTCCCATCAAGATATTGATGACGGATGCGGCGAGCGATGTCTTGAACAGGCCGATTGTCCAGATTGAATAGAATCCCACGAGCAGCACGCCCAATGCGCTCCCGAGCGTATCGGTCGCATAGCATGTGCTCACGCTCTCGCCGACGGCTTCTTTCTCATGATAATAGAGCTTGACAATTGTGGGAAAGGCGGAGCCGATGAGAAACGTGGGCAGAAACAGGATGACGGTGCTGAGGATGAACTGGGCGATATTAAAGAGGAAGTTCACCTCACCAAAGAAGTTGAAAAGGGAGAGGTAGAGGTACTTGATGCCGTCGATGAGGAACAGGGTGACGAGACAGCTTGTTCCAATGAGCAATTGCAGCAGCGCGAGAAATCGGTAGGGTCTCTCCGAGCGTTCGATGAGTTTCCCGCCGCAATAGCTGCCGAACGCCAATCCGGCCATGAACACGGAAAGCACCGTGCTCACGGCAAGCGCGCTCGTTCCGAAGATCAACAAGAGTTTCCTCGTCCACACCAGCTCGTAGACCAAAGAACTCAAGCTGGTAAAGAAGAGAACGAGCAGCAATACCCGTGTTTTCCACGTGTTCATTGCGCGGAGCGACTCCTGCGACCGTCCAATACTTGAACCTGACGAGCGCTGTCCCCATACTGATAGGGGCACGGCGCACCGTGCCCCTGGAGGATAATCGGACAGGTTCCGATTCCTGAGTGCCAGCGGAATTCTTGTTCAGCTATTACGTTTCCATGGGTGGAAGAAAGTGTCTCTTATAGAATTCGAGAGCGTACCGGTCTGTCATTCCGGCGACGAAATCCATGACGAGCCGCTCGATTTTTTCTCCTTCGCGGGGCAGCCGGTTCTCGCTCAAGAATATCCGCGGATTATCGAGCAGGAGACGGCATATGTCCCTCAGCAGTTTCTTCGCTCTATTTATTGGGTCCTTGATTTCCGGGCGGGGATAGACATGGTTGAACAGGTAGTTACGCAGGGCGTTCGTTGCTTCCATAACCTTCGCGCTCATCTGTATTCTGCCGACCTGGCTGTTCGCGAGAACATCTGCAACCATGGTGTCAATACGGTGAGAGGGTTTGGCCCCGAGCACGCTCACGGCATCGGCCGGGAGTTCCGCCTCGGTGATGAGTCCTCCGCGGATAGCGTCGTCGATATCGTGGTTGATGTAGGCAATGCTGTCAGATATCCTTACAACCTCCGCCTCGATCGTTTGCGGCCCGCCGCTCGTGCCGAGCTCGAAGATATCCGCCGGCCCCTTCGAGTGATTCAGGATACCGTCCCGCACCTCGAAGGTGAGATTTAGGCCTTTTCCGTTCTCCAACTCGTCCACGATCCTCAAGCTTTGCTCGTTATGAGCAAAGCCGCCGGGGAATACCTCATTCAAGACCGCCTCGCCCGCATGGCCGAAGGGAGTGTGCCCCAGGTCGTGGCCGAGAGCGATGGCCTCGGTCAAGTCTTCGTTGAGACAAAGTGCGCGGGAGATGGTGCGGGCTATCTGTGCGACCTCAAGCGTATGGGTAAGCCGGGTGCGATAGTGGTCCCCGCTGGGGGATAAGAAGACTTGTGTTTTGTGCTTGAGCCGACGGAACGACTTGGAATGAATGATTCTGTCTCGGTCCCGCTGAAAGCGCGTCCGATAAGGACATTCGGCGATCGGGTGCTGTCTGCCCTTGCTTGAATCGCTGAAGGTCGCCCGAGGGGAAAGATATTCCCGTTCCCGATGCTCGAGCAGTTCCCTGACCGTCGTCCCCGGCCCCGGACATGCACGGTGTTCGGCTTGTGTTCGTGTGGAAGACATCCTTTGCCCGATTTTCGGAAAACCCTTCTGTTCGTGGAAGCTTACATGCGGCAAATTTCTCGGAGGATTACGAGCGTATTATATGTTGCACCGCGAAGTTTGTCAAGCAGGACTCTCTCAATAAGTATGCAAAATAAAAGGCCCCTCAAGCAGGCACATCTCATCCGAAAATCATGGGAGTCATTCGTGAACTCCCCACACTGCTCAGCGGAATTTTGGCGAACGCGCGGAAGATGGGCTAAGAGAAAAGGGCTTTGTTGGTCGCAAGTCTTCGGGCATCCGAGGGCGTTATCACGCACTGCTGAACGAGTTGTGTCAAATGCTCATCCAGCATCTGCATTCCATGCTTCTTCCCGGTCTCCATGAGCGAGGGTATCTGCTCGATCTTCCCTTCCCTGATAGTGTTCGAGATTGCGGACGTGCCCACCAATATCTCCGCCACGGCCAAGCGGCCCTTCTTGTCCGCCCGCCTGACCAACTGCTGTGCGACCACTCCCGTGAGGGCCTCTGCAAGCAGTGCGCGGATTCGGTTGCGCTCTTCGAACGGGAACACGTCGATAATCCGGTTGATTGTTTTTGCCGCGCTTGTCGTGTGGAGTGTGCCGAACACGAGCGCGCCCATTTCGGCGGTCGTCAGCGCCATCGAGATGGTGTCGAGATCGCGCATCTCTCCCACAAGAATGATGTCCGGGTCCTGACGCACCGCGCTGCGCAGTGCTGACTTGAAGCTGTGGGTGTGCAACCCAACCTCGCGCTGAGTGATGAGGGAGCGAATGTTTTTGTGGACGTATTCTATCGGCTCCTCGATGGTCACGACATGGCTGTGGCGCTCATGATTGATAAGGTCAATCATCGCAGCAAGCGTCGTTGTCTTCCCGCTGCCGGTCGGACCCGTCACCAGAATGAAACCCCGAGTGGAGCGTGCAAGCTGCTTCACGCCTGCTGGCAGCCCGAGTTCTTCGATGGTCTTAATCTTGGTCGGAATATTCCGCATCACGATACCGAGACCCTTCGTCTGCTTGTACACGTTGCACCGAAAGCGGGCGCATTCGGGCACCTCATAGGCGAAATCGAGGTCGCCCGACCGCTCGAACCGCCGGATCTGCTCGTCGTTCAATATCTCATACACCAGATTTCGCGTCAGCTCCGTTGTCAGAACCGAGCTATCCCGCCCGAAATCGAGCGCAAGCAGATCGCCGTGAACACGCGCCATCGGCTTCGACCCCGAGGCAAGCATGAGGTCCGACCCCTCATGGTCGACGAGGAACCTCAGAAATTTGTCAATTTCCGCGGCCAATAAATTCTCCAAAAGCCCGTGCTACGGCTTTACGAGGTCGCCCTTGCCCCCGACAATACTCAGGAACCGCTCTCGGTCAATCACCTTCTCCAAAGCATGCTTCGGGTCAATCGCGCCCTGCTGATACAGTGAAATGATATGCTCATCCATGAGCATCATCCCGAACTTCTTGCCTGTTTGCATAAGTGAGGGAATGCGGTACGTGTTCCCATCACGAATCAGAGTTGCGAGAGCCGTTGTGCGCAGGAGAATCTCGAGCGCGAGCACGCGCCCCGTGCCTTGTGCGTTCCGAATGAGCTGCTGCGAGACGACGCCCGCAAGCGATTCCGCCAACATTGTTCGTATCTGAGCGATCTGGTCCGGAGGGAACACGTTGATGATTCGCTCGATTGTCTTGGCCGCGTTGCGTGTATGGAGCGTGCTGAATACCAGATGCCCGGTCTCGGACGCGGTGATCGCCATGGCAATGGTTTCTAAATCGCGCATTTCGCCCACGAGAATCACATCGGGGTCCTCACGCAGCGCCGCCCGCAATGCAGTGGAAAAACTCCTCGTATGCACGCCCACCTCCCGCTGGTCAATATGCGAGAGCTTGCTTTTATGCACAAATTCCACCGGATCCTCGATGCATATGATGTGGCGGCGCGACTCGCGGTTTATCAGGTCTATCAGCGCTGCCAGTGTCGTCGATTTGCCGCAGCCGGATGGGCCGGTCACGAGAACCAGCCCCTGATGGAGCCGCGTCAGATTCTTTGCCGCCTCCGGCAGATTCAACTCCTCGACAGTCCTGATCCGCGACGGCACCACGCGGAATGAGCCCGAGACACCCCTGTCTTCATGGTGGATGTTCACGCGGAATCGGCCGAGGCCCTCCACGAAATATGAAACGTCAATCTCAAGGTTCCGCTCAAGGTCGTCAATCTGCCTGTTGTTCAATATCTCGAACAGCCGCCGCTTGTTCTCCGCGGACGAAGTCATCCCGTGTCCGCGCATCGGCCTGATCTCACCCCAGAGCCGAACCATCGGCACCGTGTTTGCACAAAAATGAATGTCTGACGCGCCAACCTTCATGGCTTCCGCCAGTATCCTGTCTATCTCTGCCATGTCACGATTTCCCGATAAATACGCCGGTCATTCACTGAAGACGAGGGGACAATCTGAGGTGTGATTTCGAGAATCCCGCAGCCCGAATAACCTCAAAAATATTACAAAATATATAACATAGTGTCGCTTTTTTTGCAAGTACCCCCGTGCCCGATTGCATCAGGCCGAGCCCGAAAGCGCCCGCAGAAACTTGCCCGACCTGACCTCGCGGCCCGTGTGGTGGAGCACGTATCCGTTGAGCGCCCCGAGAACTTCATCGGCAGACGCCTTCGGCAGCCGAATTCGCTCAAGCATGACCCAGTCTGCGCTGTGCAATCGCTGCATCATCTTGAGCCCTCCGGCCGAAACCTTCTCCCCCATGCCGGCGCTGCACCGGGCGCACAAAGCTCCCCCTGCCCCCGCATCCAGATAGGTGTTTCCCTGAAGGCCGCCCTTGCATCGAACGCAGCAATTGACCTCAGGGAGGAGCCCCGATATGTCCAGCAGCTTCATGTAGAAAGCAATCAGCAGGCTCTCATAGTTCTTTACAATGGTCGCAAGCGTCCTCAGCGAGAGCAGCAAGAGCACAAACTCACGGGAAGACTCCTCATCCTCCTGAACAAACTGCTCCATGAGCTCACACATCATCGAGGCAAGCCCCAGCCGGGTGAGGTCCGACCGAATCGGCTGGAATGACTCGCGGGTCTCCGCCTGCGAGAGGGTTTGCAGGTCGCGGCCCTCTTTGTAATGAATCTGGGCCTCTATGTGAGTCACGGGTTCGAGAGCGCTTCCGAATTTGCTCTTTGTGCGTCTCACCCCTTTTGCAACGGCACGCACCTTCCCCCTCACGGGAGTGAGCAACACCACTATCTTGCTCGACTCCTGGAGATTGTATGTGTGCAGCACTATCGCGTCTGTCTTCTCAACCGACACCGCCTATGACCTTTCTCTCTTGTTTGGCCGACATTCGTCTGAGTGCGAACTCACCAATGCGCTGTACGCAAGCGGACCCGAATTCCCCGTAGACGACTGCACACCCACAGCGGCTTCTCCGGGCATTCTCATTGTAGCACAGATTGTTCTCCGTAGGCATCGGTTAGTGCCAAACCTGTGCCGGGAGCCATCGCGCCCGACCCTTCATTAAGGGGAAAACGCAGAAATCCGGCAGCGGAACAAGATCGAATAGCGTGGCGGGGATGCAGCTTTCCTGCCCATGATAAACAACTCATGGAATGGGTTTGAATCAGGGGGTCAAGGTCCTAATTGCAGACGGAGCATTGAATTGAATTACCTCTTCGGAATTGTTTCAGCTAATCCCAACCTTACGAAGAGCACGGGGGCAAGAAACATGGCGACAATACCTGCAATGGTGTAGCGAATATATCGTAAGGCATATCCCAGCAAAGAGTAATCAGTGCTTATGAGCGTGAAAGCCTTATCGAGAAGAAGCAACGTGCCTATTACCATACCAACCGACAACACGTATCGCAGTATTTTGAATAACGCAGGTGAGCTCCTCGGGTCAAAATTCACCTTTTGCGTTTCAAGAGGATAGGCAACTACTATACCCGTCAAGAATCCTGCATAGCCCACAAATGCAAGCGGCTGACCGTCTATGCTCCAATCCGTCAGCACACGAGTGATGAGCCAGAGCATCACGCTTGATATGACAACAATCGTCACCTGCTGCCGGTATGAGCACGTACTCCAAACAGTATGGATATTCTCAGCATATTTTATGATAATGAGAGTGACCGTTATTCCAATCGCCCAGCCGATGAGGACATCCTCCAGATAATGAACTCCAAGATAAGGACGTGATAATCCGGTGAGAAGAAGCAACAGGATGGCGATAATTCTCACGTATCTATTCTTCGCGCTTGCATAGAGGTAGGAATAGAACGCGGACCCCGCCATAGCATGGCCAGAGGGGGTCGAATATTCCGTGGCAAGTTCTTGCGCCTTCTCGGCTGATACCGCCCATTTTTCGGCATAGGTTCCTTCGCTGATGAAAGGCCGGGGATTTCTGATGAGCATTTTCAAGAAATGGTTGAGCGACATCATGAATAACGTCAGCACTGACAGTCGAAAAGCCAATTTCTTGTCATACATGACGTAGATGAGTGCAATGACAAGAATATAACCCTCCGTCTCGCCAAGGAAGGTGAAGAATTGGAAGAGTATAGTGAGCAAATCAATTCTGTTATCTGCCAAGAATCTGATGAGGGCAAGACTAAACGGCAATTCAGCCATGTTTTGTCACCAACGGATATTCAATCTATGGATGTCCTCCGATCTTATAAGCAGTCGGAAGCCCACGTTTGAGGCGCTTTCGAACGCCTCGGGACGGAAGCCCCCAAGATGGTCATCATGTCGCAGCATGGTCGCATTTGTCAAGAATAAAAGAAAGAGGCCACCTTGCTGAAAATCGCTAAGTGGCCTATTTTCCAAGTATTACGTAGTCGGGGCGACTGGATTTGAACCAGCGACCTCTTGACCCCCAGTCAAGCACGCTAACCAACTGCGCCACGCCCCGATTGTATGAAAGCGTTGCGGC
>QZKI01000016.1 GCA_003598055.1 Candidatus Abyssobacteria bacterium SURF_17
CTGCTGCGCAAAGGGAGGGCCTTCTGGCAGACTCTGGAAGAGCATGGAATCCCGACAACGGTCATCAAAATGCCCGCGAACTTCCCGCCTGCCGAGTCCAAGGGGCTCTCGCTTTCCGGGATGGGCACACCGGATATACTCGGGACCTACGGAACGTTCTCGTTCTACACCGACGCTCCGGAGCGATTTGATGAGGAAGAGGTCACTGGCGGAAAGATTTATCCCGTGACCGTTCAGAACAACGTTGTGCAGGCGCAACTTCTCGGGCCGCGCAACTCGTTCAGGAAGGATCAGCCGCACATAACCGTGGATTTCACCGTTCGCATTGACCCTGCCAGCTCAATTGCAAAGATAGCCGTTCAGGATGAGGAGATGTTGCTCAAGGTCGGTGAGTGGAGCGACTGGACTCACGTAAAGTTCGTAGCCGTTCCATTTCTCCAGAGTGTCAGCGGGATATGCCGATTCTATTTGAAAGAAGTTCAACCTGACCTTGGTCTCTATGTTTCCCCCATAAACATCGACCCGCTGAATCCCGCACTGCCTATCTCGACGCCTGCGGACTATTCCGCAGAGCTCGCGGAAGAAATCGGATGCTTTTACACGCAGGGCATGCCCGAGGACACGAAGGCATTTACGGCAGATGTCCTCGGCATACCCGATTATCTGGGGCAGACGGGCATAGTGTTGCGCGAGCGTCTTGCCCTGTACGATAAGGTGCTCGAGAAATTCGATTCCGGCCTGCTCTTCTTCTACTTTTGCAGTCTCGACCAGAACTCGCACATGCTCTGGTGGCTCATTGACCCGAAGCACCCCATATACGACGAGAAGCTTGCGGAGCAATATGGCCACGTCCTCTACGATATCTATGGGCAGATGGATAAGGTGTTGGGAAAAGCTCTCAAGAAAGTGGACGCGGACACGACACTCATTGTGATGTCCGACCACGGTTTTGCCCCGTTCTACCGAGCATTCAACATGAACACGTGGCTGAAGGATAATGGATATATTACCCTTACCAATGACAGCGAAGGCGAGTTCTACTCGAATGTGAACTGGGCGAAAACGCGGGCCTACGGCCTCGGGCTCAACGGGCTCTATGTTAACCTGCGAGGCCGCGAAGGGATGGGAATTGTCGAGCCATCGGAAAAGGATGCGTTGCTGGACGAGATCGCGCAGAAACTTCTGGCCGTGCGCGACCCGAAAACAGGGGAGCAGGCGATACTCCACGTTTACAAGAGCCGCGAAGTGTTCTCAAATCCGGACGAAAAGATTATGGCCGACGCCATCATCGGATACAATTGGGGCTATCGGTCCTCGTGGGAGACTGCTATCGGCTCGTTCCCGAAGGAACTGTTCTATGATAACGACGAGCGCTGGAGCGGCGACCACTGCATGGCGGCTGAAATAGTTCCTGGTGTGTTTCTCTCGAATCGAAAGCTCAAGGCGGCGAATCCTCGCTTGCAAGACCTCACGCCTACGATCCTGCAAGAGTTTGGAATCAAGCCACCGGATACCATGACCGGCAAACCGGTATTTTGAGAAACGGGAGGCGCTATGTTCGGCTCGAAAATAAAGCTTGACAAGGAACTGCTCAAGAAGGTGAAACACTACTCTGACCTCGCAGGATACTCTTCGGTCGAGGAATTCATCACGCACGCACTCGAAAAGGAAATCGAGCGGCTCGAAGAGTCCGAATCCGAAGAGGAAATCAAAAAAAAGCTCAAGGGACTTGGCTATATTTCTTAAAGAACGGGTCTCAACCAGTCATTGCGAGCGAAGGGCCGCAGGCCCGAGGGTCTTAGACCCGTGCGAAGCAATCTCTGTATTTATCTTCAACGCTGCTAATGAGATTGCTTCGATCGCTCTCC
This sequence comes from Candidatus Abyssobacteria bacterium SURF_17, assembly GCA_003598055.1. GTDB lineage: Bacteria > Abyssobacteria > SURF-5 > SURF-5 > SURF-5 > SURF-17. The sequence continues at coordinate 1,869 of QZKI01000016.1, forward strand.
CGCCAAAGGCGGGATTGGCTCCCTCGCAATGACCAAGCCGTTGCCGGTTTCTTAGAGGTGAGCAAGTTCCACTGTGTTCCCTGAACCGAGAAAGACATGCAATTAATCAACACAATCATCACAGCCTTCTTCGACCTGATTCTTTCCCCATTCAGTGGTCTCTCTCCCATCTGGGGACTCCTCGTCGTGTCTGTTCTCACAGGCATTGTGATGGTCATCATCTTCAAATACACCTCCAACCAATCAGCCATCAGGGAGACAAAGGACAAGATAAGCGCATATTTCATGGAGATTCGCTTGTTCAAAGATGACCTCGGCCTCATGCTCGATGCGCAAAGAAGAATCCTTCGAACAAACCTGAGATACATGAAGTATTCAGTCATGCCGATGCTCGTTATGATTGTTCCTGTCATCCTGATTCTGGCGCAACTCGGAATCAGATACGCCAACAGACCCCTCAGAGTAGGTGAGAGCGCGCTCGTCAAACTGAAACTCGCCCAAGATGCGCCGGACGACCTCCCGGTATCAGTGGAAACAAGCGACGGCATTCGGCTCGAAACGCCGCTTTTCCGGATGCCCGGCGAGGGAGCGGTCGAATTCCGCATCGGCGTCGCCGAAGAAGGCGAACACAAGCTCCTAATCCATGTCGGGGATGAGACGGTCAGAGAATCCATTATTGCCACAAGGCAGGTTCGCCGCGTTTATCCATCGCGAACGCAAGCAAGCTTTTCCGCCGCACTCCTGGCACCCGGGCAAGAGCCACTGCCAGAAAACTCAGCATTGGACGAGCTGCAGCTCGAACTCCCTCCGCAAACGCTCACGGTGTTCGGCATACACGTGAACTGGCTCGTCTTCTTCTTCATTGCCTCGATTGCCGCCGGCTATTCACTCAAGGGCGTGTTCAGAGTTCAACTATGACCAATGCCGTCAAGTTGTTGCTCATCCGTACGGATGCCAAAGAGAACCAACTCATTCACCTTGTGACCGACCCGCCGTTGGGGATTATGTCGCTGAGCGCGGTGGTGAAACGCAACCTTGCCGGTCAGGTGGACGTCCGATTGAAGGACCTCAGGCTGAAGGGGCAAGGCCGGGAATCGCTTCGCCAAGAACTGCTTGAGTGGCAGCCGGATATTGTTGGCTTCAGCGCTCTCTCCGTCGAGGCCGAGCGGACGGCTGAGTGGGTGAGATTCGTAAAGGATGTGCGCCCTCAGACTACCGTCATAGTGGGCGGACCTTACGCGAGCGCGACTCCACTCGAATGTTTGCAGAACACCGGCGCCGATGTCGCATTTCGGGGTGAAGGAGAATCGAGTCTCTGCAAATGGCTGAGCTGTCACATGAAGGGTGAATCGGCTGCGGACGTGCCCGGCCTTGCCCTGCGCGACGGCGACGGAAAACCGTTCTTGACGGGACCGGTTATCTTCGAGGATGTTAACTCTCTGCCGATGCCCGACTGGCAGGCAATCCGCATCGATGACTACTACTCCGGATATTCCAACAATCTGTTCACCGCCCATCCGCGCTATGCGCCGATTATGACCTCGAGGGGCTGCCCCTACCAGTGTGCATATTGTCACCACAACTTCGGCCAGAAAGTCCGTTTCAGAGATTTGTCGTTAGTGATAGACGAGATACACCTGCTTCATGACACGTACGGCGTGCGCGAGATACACATTACGGACGACATCTTTAACGTGAACCCGAAACGTGTGCTCGAGTTCTGCCGTCTTCTGAAACAAAGCGGAATGCGACTGTATATCAGCTTCCCCAACGGGCTGCGAGGCGACTTGTTGACGCCGGAAATCATTGATGCGCTCAAAGATGTGGGCGCGTATGAGCTTATCTTCGCCATCGAATCGGCTTCTCCAAGGATACAGAAACTCATCAAGAAGAATCTTAATATAGAGAAAGCCGCGGAGATGATTCGTTACGCCGACAGTCGAGGCATCATCACAAAGAGCGCATTCATGATTGGTTTCGTGACAGAGACCAAGGAAGAGATAGAACACACAATCAACTTCGCCCTCAGCTTACCATTGCTCCACGCCTCGTTCTTCTCCGTATGTCCCTACCCGAACACCGAGCTTTACGAAATCACAAAAAAATACGACCCGGATTTCACTCAGGGAGAGAACGTGCAGTTCTACGGATACGTTCCCTCATATGCACAAAAGATGGGGTACGACCTTCCCAAAATACAGCGATGGGCGTATGTCAGATTCTATTTCGGCTCTGCTCGATTGCTGCGCATGCTCTGGCGGTTTCCTCGACGCATGCATTTCCTCAAGTGTTTCTTCATCGAAGGCCTCCGCGCATTCGTCGGGATCAGATAGAATTTGAGGAGGCACTCTGCCGACCTGCGTCAGCCGAATCTCAACTCGGATAAATTGGTGTGAGACAATCGGCAAAACGATCATTCTGTACACACTCCACTTTTCCCGCCTTCTGGTTTGCCCTTGAACGCAGTTACAGTCTCTGCTAGAATGCGGCCAAAGCACAGCCTCACGTTTTCGATGCGGAGTAAGGAATGAGAATGCGGAGACTTCTCTTTGGGAGGACGAAGGAATGAGAAGATGCTATGCCGTACCGGGAAAGATGAAGACTATCGCTGAATCTGCCAAATCGATAGGGTGGATTACCTGCGTCAATATTCTCTTGGTCTTCTTGCTTATTGGCGCTTGTGCGTCCCCGCGTGCCGGCGGTCACATTACGACCATCGACCCGAGTGTGCCGTGCACCAATACCGCCTTCAGAGATGACCCGGCAAACTTTCACTTTGTTATTGTCTCCGATAACACAGGAGCACATCGAGAGGGGGTCTTCCGCCGGGCCTTGAAGCAAGTCAATATGTTAGAGCCTGCCTTCGTAATTAACATCGGCGACCTTATCGAGGGCTACACCGAGGACCGTACCCAACTCAAGAAGGAATGGGATGAAATCGACGCCATGGTGAATGAACTCGATATGCCGTTCTTCTTCGTGGTTGGCAATCATGATATGGGCAACGATGTCATGCTCGATGTGTGGCATTCCCGCCTCGGGCGCGATTACTATCATTTCATCTACAAGAATGTCCTGTTTCTCGTGCTGAACACGGAAGACCCTCCGCTTTTCATAACAAGGGAGATCGCGCCGGATATTGCGAAACTGCGTGAGGTGATGAAGAGCGACCGGGACGCGGCTGAACAGATGGTCATGGAAAATGAGGGCCTCCAAAGGGCCATACTGTACCCAAAGATCGGCGAAGAGCAGGTCGAGTACTTCAAACAGGTATTGGCGGACCACCGGGACGTTCACTGGACATTTGTCCTGATGCATAAGCCGGCATGGAAATACGGCAACGAAAACTTCCGGAAAATCCAATTAATGCTGCACGGAAGAAACTACACGGTGTTCGGCGGCCACGAGCATTACTATGAATATTCCGAGGTGGACGGCAAGGACTATATCCAAATGGCTACGACAGGAGCCGGCAGACTGCAAGAAGGCTCAGGCAACTTCGACCACTTCGTGTGGGTAACGATGACCGAGAAAGGCCCCAAGATTGTCAATCTCCTCCTGGACGGTCTTCTTGACCGAACGGGCAAATCAATCACCGACTGACTGGAAAAGGAGTGGAACCAGAGGGATTCCATTCGAAGGTTGGGAAAAACCTCGGGCTATCTTGTGATTATTGGAAGCACATCTTCCGAAAATTGCGGTTGGATTCTTCTCAGTTCTTTGATGAATTTCTTCGTCATCGGAAATTTCCCGGGATATGGGACAAACTCCACGTGACCGTCAAGGTACAAGACATTACCTCCGTTCCCGTGGTTTGTTGGCCACTCCCACATGACCGGCACTTGAGCTGCAGGGCTTGGCTTGCCCCTTACAACGGCGTTGACGTCAGAATGCAAGAACCTGTCGGCTCCTAGACTCAGTCGTCGAATGCGGTTGCTCGAAAGGTTGCTCCCTTCATGGACAATGAGTGACTGATCACACTCCTCAACTGATAGCTCGCGATAGGCGGTAATGGCAGCAAGACCTTCTTCCTCATTCGTTACCAACCATCCTAGGTAGATATAGCTTTCGCAGGTAATACAATCGGGATGAATCTCTCCTGTTTGCCAGTCCGGATGCTGAATATTATCTTTCAGCCGAAATGTCACTCCTTCTCGATAACCCGAGTCGCTCGGGCATCCGAGAATACTTGTATCTCTCAGATATTCCGGGTACAGCATGGCCGCTTCGAACATGAGGTTGCCTTTTACGTCATCTATCCTGGGGAACCTGTCCTTTTGTTCCGCAGCAAAGAGACTGAGAATGAGTCCGATGTGTCTTAGGTTATCGGCGCATGCGTTTCTGCGAATCTTTTCCTTAAGCTTCTCCACATCGGTTCCCATGAGATTCGCTTCGTCGTCCGGCAGGCGCGGGACTCCTTGTGCAGCATCTTCAGAAGGCGTTGGAGATTCTGTCGCCTCATCGTCGCCTCCTGCATAATCCCTGGCGCCCGCCCTTCTGAGTAACTGCACAGTCTCGCCGTGTCCTCCCGCTGCCGCTAACATCATCGCCGTTGCACCATTGGCGTTCCTGAGATTTATTACTGCTCCTCGGTGCAGCAGGGCTCTGATGACACCGTCATATCCGTTCCTTGCCGCCAACATGAGGGCGGTATATCCGTGCGCGTCCTTGTCATTTACGTTTGCCCCTTTTCTCAGGAGAAGCTTAACAATATCAGCGTGACCTCCAGCCGCTGCAAACATGAGCGCGGTTCCCTGAGCCCGGTTCTTTGCGTTCACATCAGCGTTCGCATCAAGCAGGAGTTCCGCAACGTCGTCAAAACCTTCATTCACGGCAATCATCAATGCAGTCATACCGGTGACCGGTTTCTTCTGATTCGCATCAGCGCCATTCTCCAGCAAGACTTTTGCTATATCATGGAATCCTTCGGAAACAGCGTACATGAGGACTGCATTACCGAACTCATCCGCGGCGTTTGGGTCAGCGCCTTCGGCCAGCAAGTCCTTCACGCTTTCAACGTTCCCTTTCCATGTTGCCTCTATGAGGGCTGTTTCCATGCGGTCGCCCGGATAGGTTATTGCGCCGTATTCCAGCAGGATATTTACTGCTTCGCTGTGACCCGCAGCATCCGCCAGCATCAATGCGGTTGCCCCATCCGCGTTTCTTGCGTTAACATCGGCGCCTTTCTCGAGCAAGAGCTTTACAATTCCGGTATGACCTTCCGCCGCTGACCTCATCAAGGCGGTCCATCGGTCTTTATCCTTGACGTTATAGTACATCCCCGCCGCCAAGAAGAGATTGACCGTACTGATATCCCCCTGCCCCGCGCGATTTATGAATTCCTCAATGGTGAAGGGGATATTCTTTTCCCTTAACTCTTTGAGGGCTTTTTGTCGGGCCTCTTCCTGACTCTCCGGAAATGCCGCAGTGAGTGGCAACAGAATGACCAAGAATAACGAGATGACGGCACTCCGAAACATGATTCGACAGAGCGAGAAGGTGGTTGTATCGGAGTTGGCTGCTTTCATGGCAGGGCTCCTTTGCTCAGGGATGACGCGAAGCACAGAGTCTTCACTCTCCGAAAGCGTCAACTGAGCATCAACGAGGTGAGATGTGCATTTCCAGGGGTCGCAGAATAATTCCACCTCGACCGAAAAATGATTTGCTTGTGGAGCTTTTCCCGAGAATCTACAAATGGCTTGCGCCAACGAGGGCAAGGGCCTCATTGTCCCCATCCGCGATTGTGCCTGCTCGCGCATCCCGAAACAGTTTTTCGATGAGATACTCCTTGCTCAGGCCGTTTCCACCAAATATCTGAACGGCCTCGCTTGCGACCTTGAGCGCGACCTCCGTGGAGAAAACCTTGATAGACCTCGCATGCAGGGTTGATCCCATCGGGACATTGGCGGCGTTGTAGGTTGCTATCCGGCGCAGATACGCGCGAGAACTCTCGACAAGCGTGAACATGTTGAATAGTTTCAGCTTGATGTTCTTATGCTCGAAAATGGGCGCTCCACCCTGGACGCGTTGCTTGGCATACGTGACCGCCTCGTCAAACGCGGCCTGAGCCAGTCCTGTGAAGACCATGCCCATGCCCATGTTGCCGTAATTCAGAGTCGCCTCGATCATTGTCGTCGCCATGGCATGATCTTCCACAACCATATAATTTTTCGGAATCCTCACATCCTCAAATATGATTTCTCCCTGGTTCAGGGCACGCATCCCCAACTTGTTCAGCGGCTTCCCCCTCGAAACGCCGGACAGATTCAGAGGAAGCAGAGCAATTCCGGTACCTTGCATTCCCTTGGAGGGGTCGAGGCTCACGTTGAGCAGGGCGTGCGTGGCAACGGTGCCGTTACTGACCCAGGCGGATTTCTGGCCGTTGAGTATGTATTCGTCTCCCTTTCGGACAGCACGGAGAGAAGGAGCGCATTTCGGATTGGTGAACGCCGGTTCGGCACCGAACCACCAGTCCGAGCCGTGGTCCGGCTCGGTTATAGCCCAGCATCCGAGCACTTTTCCCTCGGTGTCCTCGCAGTAATCTGTTGCCCAACCCTGTATCTCTTCATCATCACACATGGCTGCAAATGTGAACGTGAAGTTGCTGATGAGCAGTGCGGCAGCCACACCGACATCACCATATGACAACTCTTCGGTCATCAGGACGGACGACAACGGATCGTTTTCGTCGGCCAGACCACCGAGCGCCTTTGGTATGGCCATTCGGTGGAGGTCCAATGCCCGGAATTTTCTCATCACATCCCATAAAGCGGACCCTTTAGCAATCACATCGGCTGGGTCTGCAAGCCTGTCCAGCTCGATGCCGGCCGGGCGTATGGTTTGCATGGCGAACTTCCTCGAGAGGTCGCGAATCGCTTTTTGCTCATCGGTCAGATTGAGGTCAAGCTCGAGATATCCCATTTCCTTCTTCTCCCGCTGATTTCCTGCGTTTGCAGGAGTGGAATCCCATAAGATTTGAACAGGCCTTCTCTATTGCTCACTGTGGATTTCTCGAATTTGTGTTGCTATTTTCGTCATACACATGGAGCCATAGTCATTGCGAGCGTAGGGCCTCAGGCCCGAGCGAAGCAATCTCACTAGGGCAAAAGGAGATTGCTTCGTCGCTACGCTCCTCGCAATGACATCTGTTTGGTTGCCGCTATTTCTTTTCATAGAGTTTTTCGAGCACGTTCGTTTTTTTTGTTGCTCGCTCAAGAGTGTTGGGCTTGAGCCAGGTTATGGCCGGACGGATTTTTATCTCCTTGTGCATTTTCTCCTGTAGTTCTTTCTCGAGCATCGGAAGCTCGCTCTCTTTGACTCCTTCACCATATTCAATTTTAAGTTTCAACGGAGGAACAACTCGCGGAGGCGGTTCTTCAAGCACAATCCTGAAAGCGCCTGTCAAGCGCGGTGCGAACGAATGAATCACTCCCTCGATGGCTGCGGGATATATAGGCACTCCCTTCACTTTCAGCATATCGTCCGCCCGGCCGACAATCTTATAGCGGAAACCGCTCAATCCACACGGGCACGGCTCAGTGAAAACCTGGTGAATGTCATTCAGGGTGAATCGGAGATTGAAAGCGAACATAGCGGTCTCGGGCTCGAGCGGCGTAAATACTGCCAGGCCGGCAGCTCCATGTTCCATGGGAACCGGTTCCTTCGTTTCCGGGTCCACGAGTTCGTAATAGCAATAGTCATCGGCAATCCAATGCATTCCCTGATAAATTGGGTAGTCACAGGAACAACCGTAGCCTGCGCCCGCATCGAATAGTTTTGCCCCGTATTCGCTCTCAAGGCGCTGCCGCACTTCGGGGATTCCAGCTCCCGGCTCTGCGCCACACAGGAGAATCTTTATCCCCAGGCTCTTCACGGGTTCACCGAGGACATCGGGAGCGCGCTCGATGAGATGAAGCGCGAGGGAGGGAGTGCCCGTGAAAACATTCACCTTGAACAGCTTGATGAAGCGGAGAATCCTCTCAGTGCCCGCCTCGGCGCCGATAGGGATAAGCGTTACGCCAGGAAAATCCTTAAACCAAAACAGGTGCGGTGTACCTGCTGCATGCATGCTCAGGCCGAAACATATGCCAATCCGGTCGCCGGGCCGTATTCCCATGCGCCAGCCGATACGGCCAAAGACCTCTGCCTGTCTGTCGAGAGATTTTTTGAAGACCGGATATGGAGTAGGAACGCCGGTGGTGCCGGAGGTGGTTGTCAACAGATACAGGTCGTCCAGTCTCTCCTTGCCGAGGAGTGTCAGAAAGACCTTGTCGATATCCATTCCGCACTCCATGATGACATCGCGAAACTCAGCCTGGCCGACATGAGGAATAGCGCGGGCGAAGTCATCGAATGAGCGAATATCCTCCGGCTTCACGCCCGCCTTCTCCATTCGATTCCGGTCAAATGGAACCTTTTCATAGCAATACCGAATCGCGCGCTGCAATTTTGTCCATTGCATCTCCCGCATCTTGGGTGTGTTCAGCAACGGTTCGATTTCCATGTCCCAGTATTGCCGTTCACCGTGACCCATGTATCGCCTCCTTCGAGTCGAGGACAGCTTTTCACATTTCAGATACTTGCCATTCTGGTCTTGACCCAGCCGTCATCATACGGCGTGATGAAATCGAATGTGGTCGTCATTGATTTCCACTTCCATTTACCGTTTATCTTGACATACTCCTCATCGTATCTCCCTTGCAGCCATCCGGCCATATTTTCGGCTTTCCCGGTAAGAGGAACATGAACATACCACCGTCCGCGCGCCTCAGTGCCGTTCACTTCGATGATGGGATTGCTGACCATGTGAGCGGAATAGGAAAGCAAAGACGCCACGACTTCCTTAAAGAGTTTGCTGACATTTTCTATTCCTTCATATCTGCCGAGAAGTTCGAAGTCCGCCCATGCATCAACAGTGAAATGCTCTAACAGCTCATCCCACTTGGAAACATCGCCGGCCACGGCCGCATCAACCAAATAGCAATACAAAGCCTTTAGTTTCCTGATTGCCTCAATGTCTTCAAGAACCTGAATCCGCTTTTCTAAATCGGCTCCCATATTTCAACCCTCTTTTTCAATAGACAACTGCTGATTCCTTTTCCACGAAGAGTTTCGAAGGAGACAGACCCGCACCCATGAATGCAGGCATAGATTATGTCGAAAGGGACGTAATGTCAAGATGCGGGAAGCGGCACTGGAGGATGTTCTTCGCATTACAATCATCTCTCATGTTGTACGCCTGCCGACGGCCTCGAAGGTAACAGCACTCGAGGATGGCCAATTTGAATGAGAGTCCTAACAATAATACCCCGCCGTTACCTCAGAGGAGGTCACCTTCATGGGGTTCAGGATAAGCTATCCTTACGATGGGAATCTGCACTTCTCTCCCTTCGGCCTGCCGTCCAACATCGTGATGATAGTGTGCACTCTTGCCGCGCAAGCCTGAAGTGCAGATTCTAGGACAATCTCTTGACTTTCGCCTTTTTGTTCCACCGTGCGAATTTGGGTGAAAGTTGCAGCTATGCGGAAGTGCAGAATGCGCACCTTTCAAACGAAAACTTCACCGGTCTCTCGTCGGTCGGAGAGGCCTGTGCTTGGGTTGGCTAGAATGGTGAAGTCTGACGCATATTCTATTACTTTTTGCCTTTTCAAGGGCGAAGAATATTGTGGCGAAAGCTACACATGGTGGGGCGAAGAATACCCACCTTTCGGGATCAAAGCTTGACCCTCTAAAGACACTCAATCTCTTGAACGGAGCCCCCCTGGGACAATCCGCTTGCTGATGTCTTCCCGATTATGTATACTCGCGCGAGAGAAATGGGAGTAAAGAGGAGATTCTTGAAATGGATAGCCCCTAAATCCTTTGAAGATGGTCTTCGCAAGTGCAATAGCTTAGGAAAGATTCTTCTGGGGGAAACAGAGTGTCGATAAATTCTTGGACATCGGTTGCGGTAATGGCACTCTGACAATGGAATTCGCAGAGATTACTTGCGAGAAAAGGCAGAAAAGAAAGTAATACAATACTCTCATACAGACCATGACAAGTCTTGCGAAGTATGCTCGTTGAAATTGCCGCCGTGTTATTGGTCCCCGGGAAAACCAAACGATGAGATCCAGAGATTTAACGAATAGATCAGCACTAGCAACACTATTTGTACTTTGCTCGGTCTTGTTTTCGCGGGCTCTGGTATGCAGTCCCGAATACATATTAGGAGATTTGGACATAATTAACAATTTTTATAACTATAAGCTTTTCATAAAGGAAGCTTATATGAATGGTCACCTCCCCTTGTGGAATCCTTACTATTTTGCCGGTCATCCATTCGCCGGCAATTGTCTGGCTGCCGCATTTTATCCTCCCGACTTGCTTTTCCTCTTCCTGCCAATCGCACGAGCGATAAATATCAGTTATTTTATTCATATTTTCTTCGCCGGTGTGTTTATGTTTTATTGGATGAAACTCTTCGAAGTCCAAAATACTGCCTCTCTGATTGGCTCCATTGTGTTCATGTTCTGTGGATTTATCATAGCTCGTCTTCCTGGCGGCCATTTCTCCATGATTCGGACCGCTGTTTACCTTCCTCTCATTTTTTACACTTATGAATGCGCTGTGCGGTCAGAAAAAAAGAGGTGGGTCATTTTTGGCGGTTTCGCCGTAGGGATGCAAATCTTGGCCGGACACCCCCAAATAGCTTACTACTCGATTCTTTTCCTGGGGATCTACGCCCTGTGCAGATTCGCTGCCGATTCAACCGGAAAGAAGACAAGGGATTTGATTAAATATGTTATCCCAATGTTTGGAATGACGTTTACAGGTATGACGACGGCAGCCGTGAGCTTGTTCCCGTTATTTGAAATGTCCTTATCGTCCCTCAGGTTTGGTGGAGACTACGAATATGCTTCAAATGGAAGCTTAAACCCTTTGCGGTTGATTCACCTTTTCTTTCCAGATATTTCGCTTTTATGGCCCGGAGTCGTCAAGTTACCAGTAAATCTGGAGTTGAATCCTTATGTCGGTATTTTGCCCCTTTTTCTCATCATGTTTTCAATAGCTTCAGCAAGAAGAAAACAGACTATTCTTATTGGATTCCTGGCTCTATTGGCTCTCTTGCTCGCATTTGGGAGCTATACTCCATTGTTTAAGACCATGTTCTCTATCATACCGGGGATGAGGTTTTTCCGGCTTCATTCACGGGTGCTGCTTGTCTTCATGTTTTCCTCCGCAACCCTTGCAGGTATGGGGGCAGGAGCTCTTATGGAAATGAGCGAACACGGTTCACTCTCAAAGAGAAAAATAATACCTCTTGTTTGGAGTTTTCTTCTCCTGGCAATCATCCTGATTCTCTTTCTAAACTTCGAAATCCTTTTCAAACTGATATACCGGCAAATGAAACTTCTGGATGGAACACTCGTTTTGCCTTTAATTCTCATGTCTGTAACGACAGTGCTAATATGGACAATCTATTTGAAAAGGGCCCCATTACAAGGGCTAAATATTTGCCTTGTAATTATGGTCGCCTGTGACCTCATCTTGACAGGATGGAAACATATTACAATTCTAAATGTATCTGACCGCTATAGAATGCCTTCTTTTGTGGCAGGAAAATTAGAGAACCTCCCTCTCGGGCATTACCGAGTCTATCTTCATGAGTCAGCGCTTCCAGCCAACCATGGGATGTTTTACCATATAGAAAATCTCAATGGATTTTGTCCCATTTTTCTTGAACGTACAGCACGATTCATGGAAGAAATGACCGGAGTCCGTCCTTTTAGGGATCCAGATGATTATATGATAAGCACTAAATGTTTCATGAACGGTTTACCTTTTCCATTTAAGATTCTCAATGTCCGTTACTCGATGATTTTTGAAGCCGATCTCAGGAAACCGATGCTGATAGAGAATAAAGATCCATTCCCAAGAGTAATATGGGTACACCATGCCGAAGTCATCGCTGCTCCAGAGGAAATCATGATGAGGCTCCGCTCCGATGATTTCGATCCTCGACTAATCGTATTGCTCGAACAAGCCCCAAGTCGACCACTTGCCATGAGAACTACGAATGTTCCGTCGGCATCCGTACAGATTACAGACTATCAAATCAACTCGATTAACGTAGTATTTAACGCCTCCAGTGATGGATGGTTGTTATTCAGCGAACAGTTTTATCCCGGATGGAAAGCCTGGTGTGACGAGAAGTCGGTACCGATATATCGTGCGAATTATATTCTTCGCGCTATTCCTGTGCCTGCTGGAAAACATAAAGTTGTTATGAAGTACTGTCCGCTTTCTTTTAAAGCAGGAGCTGCTATGAGTCTCATCTCTCTGCTCACATTTCTCGGCATGATACTCAAGAGCACATCAAAGGCACTTCCAAGTGTGCTTCATTAACTTATATTTTGAAATGTCTTCTGAAAGAGCTCATAGCGTGATAGGTGAAAGGGAAGATTTTAGGTTGGATCGGAACTCCCGGCGTTCAGTGACGGCTGTCTCTTTGTGGCATACTACCGCTTGAAGATGTGAAGCGTCATCGAGGCCGCGTCGGCGCCGATTATGCCGCCACCGTTATGCGTCATGCCGACACGCGCGTCCTTGACCTGACGCTTTCCCGCCCTGCCCTGCAGTTGCTTGACGATCTCGTGAATCTGACCGCAGCCGGTTGCTCCGACAGGGTGCCCCTTCGTGACAAGACCGCCCGACGTGTTCGTGGGCAGCTTGCCGCCTATTTCCAGGTATCCCTCATCAATCCATTTTGGGGACTCGTCGCCGGGGCAGAGGCCGAGCTCGATCAAGGTCATGATTTCAGACGGTGACGTGGCATCATGGACTTCTATCACATCTATATCCTCAGGGCCGATGCCGGCCATGTCAAACGCTTTCGGGCGGAGCCTCTGCGTGAGGCTGTCATTCGTGTCGCCAGATACAATCCCGCTTCCAACAACGGATGCCGCAACCCATACGGGAGCCGCAGTGTATTGAAAAGCTTTCGATTTCGAGCACAGAATCGCCGCGGCCGCGCCGTCACCGATGGGTGAGCACATCATTCTTGTGAGCGGATACGCCACATCGCCCGATTGGAGCACTTCTTCCAGCGTCACTTCCTTCTGATACTGAGCATAAGGATTCAGCGCGCCGTTTCTGTGACTCTTGACGGAAAGTTTCGCGAAATGCTCCTGTGTCAGGTTGTACCTTTCCATATATTGCTTTGCCATAAACGCATACATGTCCATGAAAACGCTTCGCTTCTCTCCGCTGCCTTCGCCGAGAATCTTTGCGCCCGCTTTCTGGTTCGCTTCCAGTTGTTCAAGGAAGCTGCGGAACATTTCGACATCCACGCCTGTCCCCAGTGCGCGGAATGACTTTTTCTTGTCTTTATCGTAGAGCTTTTCGAAGCCGACGACGAGCGCGCAATCATAGAGCCCGGCGGAAACTGCCGTCCGGGCCAAATGAAACGCCGATGAGGAGCTGGCGCATGCGCTTTCAACGTTGAATATAGGGATACCGTCGATGCCCATAGCGCTCAGCGTGACCTGCCCGCGAATCATTTCCTGACCGGTCATGAGACCGGCAACTGCATTGCCCACATAGGCAGCCTGAATGCTCTTCTTATCCATCCCCGCATCTTCGAGAGCCTTTTCGACCGCCTCTCTGACGAGGTCCTTTATGCTTTTATCAAGGAGCTTCCCGAACTTCGTCATTCCAACGCCGACGACCGCGACATCCTGCATGTTCCATTACCTCTCATATTTAACTTGCCGCGGGCAGCCACGCAGGGCTGCCCCTACAAGAATATCATTCGATATTTCGAATTGCGGGACAGATTCTTGTTTATCCTATAAGAACGCGGATTAGCCGGTCAAGTTATTCGATCAGGGACAGCAGAATTTGCCCCGCGGTTGCGGGTGTCGGGGCGCACGGCCGTGCGCCCCGACAGGCAATGTCAATTTTTCGGGCTGCACAGGCACGGCACGCCGTGCCCCTACATTTGCACTCGTAATCGGAGGACACATTCTCTGTTCCTTATCGGGCGGGGATGCGCACATTGCCATATGTGTAGGGGGCGTTCGCGAACGATCCCCTACAATTCAATCAGCGAGAGCACTGTGAGTTCCGGGGACATGCTATCTGTTTTCGTGGAGGAAACAAAGGGTCACCACTCTCCCGGTAACTGCATGATATGAGGGTACAGCTATTATGTCGCCGGATGGCTCTTGACTTTTTCAGGAATTACTCATACATTTGCGGATGAAATGAGAATAGCGAAACCACGGAAAGGAGGAATACCGTGCCAAGAATTCACAGTAAAGAGTTCCCATGGTTCTCGCCTCCCGACATGAATCGGCGCGAGCACGCGGTCGAGGCCGCAAAGCTGATGATGAACGCGGCGCACACCGCTCCCTGTGCCGGTGGAGTTGACCACATGGAGGCCGAACTGGTGTGGGGAGAGAAAGAGCAGGAAGAGATCGCCGAAAAAATGGAGGAGCTATCGTATCTTCCTGAAAACAAACGGGTGGATGAGCAATACCGCACCGAGGCCATAATGGCGCGCGAGGCCGATTGCATTCTCGTCCTCGGTGATACCCACGGCAGGAACATGCCGTTCGACGCGAATTGCGGATATTGCAGTGGTCCGGCCGGATGCAGTTTTGTTTACAGTCGCCGCCGCACCGCCGCCGGGCAAATCGACCATTCGGACAAGAGCCTCAGCAAAACACTCATCGACGGTCCTCTGTGCCAGGTGCACGTTCAGGACCTCGGATATTCCACAGGCTCGGCGTTGTGGATGGCGAGAAAACTGATGGTGGACGCACGGCCATTCATGACCGTGGGCATGGCCGCCAAGAAGCTCGGATACTGTCGAGCCTCCGAGTTCATGATAGGCATCCTCGTATCGGCGACATCAAAGAATCCGTTTGTGGATGTTCATTACAATTATCATGTCCTGAACATGAGAAGGATGGTGGACTCGGTAAGGAAGCATTATGTCATCACACGGCAGTTCGCGCCGGATTACCGCCCGCATCCTTCGAAAAGATTCCGGAAAAAGGAGGGGGAATAGACCATGGGTATGATTGACGGAAGACTTTATGCCCAAGAGAGGCTTCTGGATGTTGCCGGTCATGCCCTCCACGCTTACTTGGGTGCTTCCCTCGTTACAAGTCGGCTGAACCAGAAGGCCGTCATTGTGCATGGCGAAGATATCATGCCGATGCTCGAATTCGTCGAAAAATTGGAGGCAAGACTCGGCAGTGACGCTGCAAAGAACACATTTTTCCCGCTCTATGTGGACTACATGTGCTTCAAAACTGCCATGGACGAGGGCCATCCACCCGTGATTCTCGTGCTGGGCGCGGACCTCTCCACCGCCGACCTCGGTTGGGATTGCGGCGCATGCGGGTTTCCCACCTGTGCGGAATTCAACAAGTTCAAACGTGAAGAGGGCGGCCTCGGACGAATCGGAGCGGGGCCCTCATGCGCCTGGAAGAATTTCGATTATGGCATTGCCTGCGATTATGCCTGTGCCGCTGTCTACGAACATAAGGTGGAAAGCCGAATCCTCGGAACCTTTGGAATGGTCAGCTTCGCGCTTGGATACCTCGATGACGTATCCGCCGCGCTCGCACTGTGCATCGGCCCGCCGGTCGAACTGTGGTGGTACAACCGACCCTCGCTCGCGCAATGGCGGGAGTACGACGACATTATGGAGCACTTCAGAAGGAACTATGCCTTTCACTTCCAGATGTTCAGTTCTGACCTGAGACCGCAAGTTAAGAAAGACGGCCCGTGGTGGGAGCAGGAAAAGGAGTTCGTCAGTATCGAGGCCGACCCAAAATATTCCGAGTATCAGGAAAAGCTTATGGCAGCGCTGCTGGAAACCGTTGTTGAGGTGCGTCCAAAAGTTGAAGAAGCCAAAGCAAGGATGCGCGAACAGAAAACCGAGCCCAAATAGCAAACTCTGCGCTTATATGGGAGGCCATGCTCAATGAAGGGCGGTTAACCGAATTGCCGAAGATGCAGAATGCAAAAACGAAGTCTCAATGCATCTCCCAGCCGCCGGTGATGTTTATGGCCTGGCCGGTCATGTAATCGGCGTCTTTTGAACAAAGGAACGCGACTACGCTGGCCACGTCCTCAGGCGTGCCGAAACGACCCACAGGGATGCTTTTTATCTTTTCCGCCACAATCTGCTCGACCGTTACCCCCGTGGCTTCTGCCTGCTTGGCATGTCCCTCGCGCGTGAGATCGGTGTCAATGAAACCCGGGCACACTGCATTCACGTTAATCTTGAACGGCCCCAGCTCAAGCGCCATGGCGCGGGTCAGTCCAATGATTGCCTGTTTCGCCGCGATGTATGCCGCCAGATAGGGCGCGGGTGTCTTGGCCGTGCGCGACGATAGATTTACGATCTTGCCGCCCTCGCCGTGCGCGATCATCCGTTGAGCCGCAGCCTTCGAACAAAGAAACGCGCCGGTCGCGTTGATGTTCAATGTGCGGCGCCATGCTTCCTCTTCCATCATGAGCACCGGCGCGGAACCGGGATTGCCTCCGGCGTTGTTCACCAGAAAATCGATTCGCCCGAGTTCGGAGACCGTCTGCTCCATCATTGCCTCGACTTCGTCGCTCTTCGTGACGTCGCATCTGACCGCGAGCGCGCGCACACCGTAAGCGCGCAGCTCTTCGGCGGTCTTGTTCAGTTGGTCCCACGAGCCCGTTCCATATCCGGGCGCATCTTTGAAGTCGGCACAGATATCGCTGATGACAACATCGGCGCTTTCTTGCGCGAACCGCCGCGCAATGCCCGCACCGATTCCCGTTATCCGTCCTACGCCGGTGATTAGAGCAACCTTGTTCTTGATTCCGTCCACGATAGGCCCTCCATAATTCTTGTTCGCAAATGTCACACGATGCTATATAATACATGAAATCCGGCCGCATCATCTACATTGGACGTGTGAGCGGGCGCGCAGACAGGAGTCGCGCCATCAGGAAATTATGAATTCCAACATCCTTAAAGCCGAAGAAATGCGCTATCCACAGATGCGCGATTTGAATCGCGACAAGACGCTCCTCATTCTACCCGTGAGTTCGCTCGAGGTGCACGGCCACCATCTGCCCATGGGGATGGACACATTCTTTGCTACGCTTCAGGCCGAAGACCTCGCAGAAGCCTTCGCCGAGGCTCATCCCGATTGGGCGGTGGTGCTTTATCCGCCGCTCACGCTGGGTACCGACGAACTCCCCCTTGCCGGTTCTGTCTCAGCGACACCTCGTGTGGTAAGGGATGCGGTCATGGGCTTCGGCAATTCGCTTGTGGGTCACGGTTTCAAATATATTGTGGTGACAAATGGACACGGCGGCCCTCGGCAGCCTCCGGCAATCGAGGAAGCGTGCCACAGAATCAGCGTGAAACGAAGGTCCGTGATGATTGCGCCCTCGATGCGTGTCCTCTATTCATATGTGACCGGCGATGCTATTCCGAGAATCGAGGCCGAGATCGGACGCCCACTGACCGACATCGAAAAGTCTGCCCTCAGCACCGGCGGCGAGCATGCCGCAGTACTTGAGACTTCCCTCCTGCTTGCTTACCGGCCGGAACTTGTCTCTGACGTGTACAAACAATGCCCGTACGACACTCCGCCGCGGGTTCCTTCGATAGGGCGTATCGGACGAGTGCTGTCAGCCCCTTTCAAGGTCCTCGGGCTTGCCAACGTGGCCGAAAAAGTCAACCTCATTTTCGACGGACTCGCGGGCAACATCGGCTGGTGGATGAACACACACAGGGGCTATGGTGACCACGTTGTTACCTATATGGGCAACCCATCTGCGGCCTCGTCCGAACTTGGAATGGCTCTGCGGAAATTAATAGCGCGCGACCTGCTGGAGGAGGTCGAGGCCGTTATCTCGGGACGGCGTTTGCCTTCCGAGGTACACAGCATTTTCTGGACGATTCCCGTGGCGCGGACTGATTTCTTTAGGAATCTTGGCATTGCGATTGGCGCACTGATTGTTATTGTAGGAATGTTGTTACTTCTCTGATGTTGGTTTTTCCCGCTGTCCTCTCCTGCACGAAATCTCCCCATTAGACAGGAGGATGCGATCGATGAAATTGTCACGCCGCTCATTTCTGTATGCCGCTGGGATCGGCGTTGGAGCTTTAGCGGCGCCGGGTGTCGGTGGATTGATGACGTCTCACACAGGCGTCGAGACGAGCACTCCGCGCGGGGAGAGTCTATGGACCTCAGAGATACCGCCGCTGCCGCCCGTGTCGCCGCTCGAGAATGACCGTGCAGTCGACCTAGCCATTGTAGGAAGCGGCTACACGGGTCTCGCATGCGCATATTATGCTAAAAGGATGCGGCCGGACTGGTCGGTAATTGTGCTCGAATCGCATCGGCTTGGCTCGGGAGCGAGCTCGCGCAATTCGGGTGCGGTGAGCACAGCCTACCGCGGCGTGGGAACAAATGGGATGACGCTTCGCGGTTATGAGCGTCTGATGCGCTTCATCGAAGAAGAGGAAATCGAGTGCGATTTCACGCGCGGCGGCGTCATTGAACTGTACCCGTCGAGCCGACAGGCGGAGCGGGTTCGTTCATCACTCAGTTCGGGTCAGAAATGGATTTCGGCTTCCGAGCTCGAGGAAGGCATGCACACACCGTTTTACGCAGGCGCAGTAGAAAACGAAGAGTATTCCACCCTTCATCCGGCGAAGTTGGTTGCGGGCCATGTCCGCGCGGCGCAGCGGTTGGGAGTCGACCTGTTCGAGAATTCACCCGTGGTGGAGGTGAAAGGAGGCAAACCTGCCGAGCTTGTCACACCGAAGGCTCGGGTGCGCGCCAACTACGTATTCATTGCAACAAATGCGCACACGCCGCGCCTCGGGTTGCTTAAGTACGTGATGATGCCCGTTCATCAATACACTTTTGCCACCCGAAGGCTCACAGAGGAAGAAATCAAGATATATGGGGTGGACCGCTGGAACATGCGGTTCGAGCGAAGCGTGCTGCCCGTGACCACCCATGTGACTCCGAGCGGCCACTTCTTCATCCGCATCGTGCTCGGATATGCCGGCCACAACTCATGCGAATGGAAAGGCATCGGGAGGGCCCGGAACCGAGCCGCTGAGATGTTCCGGCGACGCTACCCATGGATTTCAGACGTCGAGCTCACGCATGGATGGCATGGCGTGACCGGTCACACGTTGCTTGGACGCGAGATAGCATGCCCGGTATTGGGAGAAAACGTTCATGTCAGCGCCGCTTATAACGGCCTCGGAGTAATGCCCGGCCACAATAACGGCTATTTGACCGCCTGCCGCATAACGGGCCAACCGGAGCCGGATATCAGCCTGCTTTCAGGCGCTTCAGGTCACATTCCTATCCCCGGCGAGTTTTACAGAAGCCTGATCTTCAAGCCATTCATGGCTGTGGCAGCCCCGGCGTAAGAGATGGGGACAGAGAGATTTCCCGGAAATTGGAAATTGTAAATGATATTCTTGTAGTGGCGGCCCTGCGTGACCGCTCGCGGCGAGCCGCTCGCGGCGAGCCGGCCGGGCGCCCACATAGGGGCGCCCCTACAATTGCAGGACACTTTCACAGCGGGGAACAGCCGCAACCAAACAATGTCATTGCGAGGAGCGCAGGGTCGCAGACCCGCGCGACGAAGCAATCTCTCCATCATATGGAGATTGCTTCGCTCGGATCTGCGACCCTTTGCTCGCAATGACTGCGGATTGGAGATCACGACAGAAATTCAGGATTTCCGTCATTAGTAGTACAGAGCCCTCTTTCTCGCTGTGACATGTCTGTTCGACCTGATTCATGCTCCTTCCAGAGGCAGGGCTCTGTCCCTTCTCGTTCCCGTTCAGAACTCATACACAACATTCATGAAGAGTGTGTCCTGTTCGTCATCAGTTCCGTCATCATCGAGGAATGAATGCTTGCTCGACCAATCGTGCCGGTATTCGAGCCGGGTCATCAGGTGGTCGGTCCAGTGGTACTCGCCGGCAAGCGTTATCTCGTATAGGTCCTGGTCAGTACCGGTGCGCGAACCGCCGTCGTCGTTGAACCATTCACCTCGTAGCGCGACTCCCACCTTTTCGCTTAAATCGTAATCCAGAATACCTGCAAACCCTTGCCAGTGGGCATCACCGCCGTCGAGAGCGATATCTTCCTCCGAGCCATAGTCGTAATTGAAGATGCATTTCAGCTTGTCTGTCGCCTGATAGGTGCTGACGAGGTCTATCACGCCCCGCTTATCGCCTTCATTATTAGTCTGTTCGGGACCATACATCCAGTTAAGATAAAAAACGAATGCCTCCGTCGGCGTGATTGCCAACTGGCCCCCAAGACTCTTGGAATCGTTGTTGTCAACAACGTTGTCCCAGCCATTGACAATGTGTTGGGTATAGCTGATTTTGTCACTGAACGGGTAGGTAAACCTTACGCCGGTGTGCGTGAACGGGATTGCGAACCCGAAGAGGAATGAGCGCGAGTAGTTCGGGTTGTCCTTGCTTTCTATTACCTCGGCGCCGTGGTGTGTGACGAATTTTCCGAAAGCTACATCGAGGCCGTTTCCTATGGGCGCTCTGTATGTTACATACGCCTGCTGAACATCGAAATCGTCCGAGCTGTCCCCGAAATCGGGGTCCAAATCAATGAGGTCGGCAATCTGGCCGAAATTCAGGTCGAAACGGAAGCCAGCTTCCCCGGGATTCTCGATCGGCCTTTCGACGTAAAGCTCGAGCAAATCAAAGCTGAAGCTATTGTGGTCGATGTCGAAAACGCGGAGAGCATTCCCGGCTTTTCTGGTATCCGGATTATTGAAATTGTATCCGTAAGCCATGTCAACAAACCCGCCGATTTCAAGGCCTTCAAGAAAAGTGACCGGCTGCTCCACTGCGGCAGCTTGTTCCTCTTGCGGTTGAGCGAGTGCGGTTGCCGGTGTTGCCTCCAACTCTGCAACTCGCTTCTCCAATTGTTCTATCCGCCGGAGCAACTGGTCCACAGACTGCTCTCCAGCAAGCAAGAGAGTTGGCATAAATGCCGGCAATAGGACGACGACCAGAAAACATACGAAAATCCGTTTGCTCATGTTGTTCCTCCTCCCATTTGTTCGACAGAATATGCTCACGCAGCGAGCAGTTGCTGCAAGAATAAGCAGCGTCGTCATTGGTTGACTCTGCTCAACACAAGGATCAGGCGCCGAAACCAACGACTCCAAGAAAAGAAAAGTGCATAGAATCAGCAAGTTTTGCGGGGTCTTGTGCAGCCTCACGAAAATGTTCGCTCGCGCGGCTGCATGCGGGGGTGCCGGCAGAAAGAGCAATAACGGTGCCAGCCCTTCTGAGCATGCGCGGGGTTACATGCGGAAGAACCATTCTAGCCGTCATTGCGAGCGAAGGGCCACAGGCCCGAGGGTCGCAGACCCGAGCGGAGCAATCTCTGTTTCGGTATCCTCAAATTCTGCGAATGAGATTGCTTCGGTCGCGTTGCTCTCTCGCAATGACGAAACAGTTGCCTAATTCTGAGGAGAGTGAAGCACTAATCTTATTGATACTCGGAGTGGGTCAAAAAGCGGGGCACTTCAGCGACCGCCCCTTTACTTTTGCGCCCTTAGACGGTATCCTATAATCAGTCGATACAGTGAATAGCGGAGGTGCTAGACATGTACTCAAAGACAGTGATGGACCATTTCAAAAATCCCAGAAATGTGGGTGAGATGAAGGACCCCGATGGAGTCGGGGAGGTAGGGAATCCTATTTGTGGTGATATGATGAAAGTTTTCATCAAGGTCCGCGATGAACGCATTGACGACATCAAATTTCTCACGTTCGGCTGCGGCGCCGCCATCGCCGTCTCAAGCATGATGACGGAGATGGCGAAAGGGAAAACAATTGATGAAGCAAGAAACATCACGAACAAATCGGTCGCCGATGCGCTCGAAGGTCTTCCAAAGAACAAACTTCACTGCTCAAACCTCGGGGCGGATGCGCTCCAGTTGGCCATCAAGAACTACGAAGACAGAAAGGCCGGCAAACCCGTGGCTCAGGAAGAGGGTCAAGATAAGCACGAACATATCCACGGAGGCAAGTGCCAATGTCCGTACTGCGATGCCGACCTGGTCGGAGGAGCAGAGTTCTGCGCTAATTGTGGCCAGGTAATAGAGCATGAACATTAAACGGGTCTAAGGAGCACTCGCAATGGGAATCATAAACCTCGACCATATCTCCGGCAATCCACTGTTGCCTGAGGTTCAAGCCGCCATGATTGAGGCGGTGAGAACGAATTACGGCAATCCTTCGAGCCCTCACCATCTGGGAGATCAGGCGGCGGAGGCGCTCGAGCAAGCGCGCCAATCTGTCGCGCGACTCATCAATAGCGCTTCGCCCAAGGAAATCGTCTTTACATCGGGCGGCACCGAATCAATAAACCATGCCATAAAGGGAGTCGCAGCAGCCAAGAGAGAACAAGGAAGACACATTATTGCGTCAAACATCGAGCACAACTCCGTATTGAAAACGCTTCGACGGTTGATGGGCTTCGGCTATACGGTGACTTCCGTGCCGGTGGACGGAGACGGTCGCGTTAACCCGGACGACATCGCTAAAGCCATTACCGACAAGACTATTCTCATCAGTATCATGCATAGTAATAACGAAATCGGAACCATTCAGCCAATAGAGGAAATCGCACGGATAGCGCGAGAGAAAAAAGTCATTTTCCACACGGATGCCGTCACCTCTATCGGCGTCGTGCCGATTGACGTGAGAAAACTGGGTGTTGATTTGCTCAGCTTTGCCGCGAATCAGTTCCACGGTCCTGCTGGTGTCGGCGGTCTCTATATCCGCAAAGGCACAAGCATCTGGCCGCTCCTCGATGGAGGAGCCCAGGAGAACAACAGACGGGCGGGCACGGAGAATCTCATCAGCATCATCGGCATGGGCGTCGCCGCTCAACTCGCCGCGAAAGAAATGGGCGCGCGGTTGAACCACGTCAAGAAACTTCGGGACCGACTGCTCAAGGGACTAAACGAAAAGATAGACGACATTTACATCAATGGACATCCGGAGCACTGCCTGCCCAATATCGTCTCGGTCTCAATAAGTTACATCGAGGGCGAGAGCATCGTTCTGATGCTTGAAGAGGAAGGCATCGCCGTTTCCACACGGTCGGCGTGTGCTTCCGGCTCGCTACGGGCCTCACACGTGCTCTCATCCATCGGGCGTGATTGGGCAAGCGCGCAAGGCACGCTGGTAATTTCGTTCGGAAAGGACAATACCGAGGGCGAGATTGACCGGTTCCTCGATGTGCTCGTTACTGTGGTTCAGACGCTTCGCAACATGTCGCCGCTCTATGTGAGGGCCAAGGGGTAGCGGCCAACATATGGACTCTTCATTGTAGGGGTCGTTCGCGAACGACCCCTACAATAAGAACCTGGGGAAAAGGCGCAACGCGGAACTTGAAAAATCGTAGGGGCGACTCGGTGAGTCGCCCGTACTCGATGCGGACTGTGAATGTAAGGGCAGCCCCGCGTGGCCGCCCGCTCAACGTGATTCTTACTGTGAAAGGAAACACTCTCCGATGCAGCCTCGTGACAGAATGTTGACTGCGCTTGACCTGAAACAGCCCGACAGAGTTCCCGTGTGGGAATTGGCCTTTAATGAAGAAAGTATAATAGGAATTGCGTGCCACTTTACCTCGGAAGTTCCTCCGTTCAAACGGCTGGTGGACATGACGCTCGAAGAAAAGTTGCAGCTCTTCGAGGCGCTCTGCACGCTCGTCGAGTCGCTCGACCTCGACGGCATCACACTCCTCCCGCTCAGTCAGCGCGAGCGAATTGATGAGAACTGCATCCGTGACGAACTCGGAATCGTGTACCGGTTGAGCGACCACGGAGAAGCGTATCCGGTTGATGGGCCAATCCAGGATATGTCAGACCTGAAAAAACTCAAGCTCGGCCCGCCGAATCCCGCCGAGCTTTTTGCGTTGCACTATGCCGGGCAAAAATTCAAAGGACGCCGCGCGCTCGTCTTCCATACACCCGGCCCGTTCAAACAAAGTTGGACCTTGCGGGGAGCAATGGAAAAGCTTCTGATGGACTACATGCTGAACCCCGGCCTTGCACGGTCACTCGCGCGCATCTCGACCGATTATTTCATGGAATTGCATGACATGGCGATTGACGCTGGCGCCGAAGTCATCGCGCTCGAGGGCGATTTAGCCTTCAACACCAACTCCCTCATGTCGCCCGCTCAATATGCCGAATTTATCGGGCCGTACCATAAGGAAATCGTCGAAAACGTCCACAAGAAAGGCGCAAAAATATTCAAACATTCCGACGGCAACCTATGGCCGATACTCGACATGCTGCTTGACTGCGGTTTTGACGGCATCCACCCGATACAGCCGCAGTGCATGGACATTACCGAGGTCAAACGCTATTGCAGCAAGCGCGCATGCATTTTAGGGAACATAGACTGCATGTACTTGCTTCCCGACGGCACTCCGGAAGAAGTCGAGCAATCAGTCAAGGAAACCATCGCCGCTGCGGCACCCGGCGGCGGCTACATCATGTCATCCTCGAATAGCGTGCACCCCGGCTGCAAGCCTGAGAACTACATCGCCATGGTCCACGCCGCCCGCAAATACGGCAAGTATTAGGGGGGGATAGGCGAAAGACAAAAGGCAAGGCTATAGCGCCATAAGAATAGGGAAAGAGGAAAAAGGTATGGGCGCGATTCATCGTATCACGCCACGCGACAATCCATAAGATGCAGGGGCGCAGCATGCTGCGCCCGTTTGATTAGTTTCTCCGATGCCCGGAAGCAGCGAGAAAGACAGAAACGAGCATGAAGATCGATCACGTTGAAACCATCCATCTCTACTTCGAATACCCTGAGGGAAAAAACTTCTCCACTCCGGCTGGTCCGGTTAAAGGTCGCATGACGACTCTCGTCCAAGTTCACGCCGATAACGGCATGATTGGAGTAGGCTCCGCATATGCACACCCCGCTATGGTGCAGGCGGCAATTGAGCATCTTACTCCTCTGTTAGAGGGTCGGGCGATAACGGACACCGAATATGATCCGCTGAGTCAGTTCATGCGGGGCGATCACCAAATCGAACGCCTCTGGAGGGGGATGTATGTCTGGACGCGGTGGTCCGGACGTAAGGGTGCGGCGATGGTTGCCCTTGGTGGTATCGACCAGGCGCTCTGGGACCTCAGAGGCAAGGCAGGAGGGAAGCCGGTATGGCGGCTGCTTGGCGGCGAAACCTCGAAATGTCCTGCCTACGCAAGCGGCATGCTTTACGGCAATTCGCCTGAAGAAACGGCTGAGATCGCGGGCAAAATGGTGGAGAAAGGCTTTCGGCGCGTGAAGATGCGCATCGGCTATAGCTGGGAGTACGATGTGGCTGCAGTCCGCGCCGTACGCTCAGTAATTGGCAACAACATTGACCTAATGTGCGACGGCACGTGGCGCTTCGACCTCAAGAGCGCCCGGCGTATGGCGCGGGAACTCGTCTCCAATCGCGTGTTCTGGTTTGAGGAACCCTTCGAGGCCGACGACCTCGACAATTATGTGGCATTGCGCGGGACGGTAGGCCTGCCACTCGCAACTGGAGAAAACGAATTCGGGTTCGAGGGATTCCGCGAGCTTATTCGCATCGCTGCGGTCGACATTGTCCAGCCCGATGCCTCTCGGTGCGGTGGTATCAGCGAAGTCTTGAAGACAGCCAGGCTTGCCCGGACCGCCGGTCTGCGTTTTGCGCCCCACTCCTGGTGCGATCCGGTCGCAGTCATCTCGAATGCGCACGTCGTCGCCTCGCAAGATAATGGCATCACGGTGGAAATCGATCAGACAGGAAACCGTTTTATCGAGGAGCTCCTTGGCTCCCCGTTAGCCGTGAAGGAGGGAATGCTTGAGCTCGGCAGCCGGCCGGGACTCGGGATTGAGCTTGATCCCGCTGCACTCAAGCGATTCAGAGTGACAAGTCCGTCGGATATTCCCGAAGGCAATCATTGCGACATTATTCTTGGACCGCCGACTGTCCTGCAGCCAATTCCGCCATACGAAGGCCCCGGGGAGAGCGACTGAGCGTTTCGCTGAAGAGTGTGAAGGGGGAAAAAAGAGCATGCTGACCACTCTCGTTTCGGTTATGCTAGGGTTTTGTTTAGCTATTGTCGCCTATGCCATAATCCGCCTCTCGGCATCAAGGCGTACAGGAAAAGGAAATAAAGGAGTAGCTGTCTCTATTGAAAAATTTCGCTCCGTTGGAGAGCTTGTTGTCTATAAGATTCTCACAAAAGAAATTGTTAGGAAGCACGGTCATTCGTTCGGCCCAATGGGCGAGAAATACTTCAGATGGCTGATGTCAACAAAGAAGATGGCAATAATTGTAACGTATGACGTTGATTTCAGATACGACCTTCGAAGTCCCGATTTCATGATCCTTAAACAGAATGATGGTACCTATCGATTGAAGATGCCAAAGTGTTTCTATACAACATCACTCAGGGGCATAGAAATCTACGACGAACAGGCCGACAGATTCATGGATTGGCTGTTACCTGGCCTTATCAGCCAGGCTCTTGGAACAAAATTCGGCGTCGAAGACAAGAACAAACTTATCGACGCAGCTAAGACAGAGGTCGATCGCTTGGCAAAAGATTATGTTCAAAAAGTGCTTTCGGAAATCCAAAACTCAGCCCGACGCACTCTGGAAGGAATATCACGGGGGCTCGGAGTGGAACGCCTGGAGATAGACTTCACGGATTCGGCCTTAGAACAGAAGGGAGAAGTTACCGCACTGCTCGAAAACTCTCAGGGAACCGGAGGGGAATCCCTTCGACCGGCTTGAGACTTGTGACCATTTTCGCAAAGTGGCTGCTTCTTTAGGCATCTTGAGCCCGTTGGGTGAACAATAGTTCCGGGCTCAGTGTAGTAAAGAAGGCTAGAAGGGCAGCAGGCTATTCGATTCCAAGTCTCTTGATTACCATATCGGCGAGCGTGTAGGGCGTGTCCGGACTTTCGCCGGAATCGGCCAGATATTCATCAACCAGCCTCTTGATGTCTTCGTTCTGCCAAATGAGCGACTCGATGCGCTGGTTCACGATGTCTCTGATGCGCTTGCGAATGCGGTCCTTCCGCTTGGCCTCGAGCAATCGCGATGATTTCAGGTGTTCCTTGTGGCGCTCGATGGCCTCGACGACTTCCTTAATGCCTTCAGCCTTGACCGCCATCGTCAAAAGCACGGGGATTGTCCAGCCACCCGGGCTTTCCCGCATCGCTAAAACCGCCTCGACCTCCCGCGCGAGCTGGCTCGCGCCTTCGCGGTCGGCCTTGTTTATCACGAAGATGTCGGCGATTTCCATCAGGCCTGCCTTCATCGTCTGAATCCCGTCGCCTGATTCCGGCACGAGCACGACGATGGTGGTCTCAGCGGCTGCGACGATATCGAGCTCGGATTGGCCGACACCCACCGTCTCCATGATGACGATGTTCTTTCCGAATGCGTCCAGAACGTCGCCCACTTCATTGGTCGCAACTGCCAGTCCTCCGAGGCTGCCGCGCGTAGCCATGCTCCGGATGAAAACGCCGGAATCGAGCCCGATGTCGGACATACGAATTCTGTCGCCCAGAATCGCGCCGCCCGTGAATGGACTCGTGGGATCGACGGCGATGATACCGATGGTATTGCCCGCGGCCCGGAACATCTTGGCGATGTGCGAGGTGAGCGTGCTCTTGCCCGCTCCCGGCGGCCCGGTGATTCCCACCCGGTGAGCGCGTCCGGTGGATGGAAAGATGTTATGCAGAATCGTCTCGAAGCCCTCCGAGCGGTTCTCGACAAGCGATATGATTCTTGCCAGTGCAAGCCGGTCGCCTGCTTGAAACTTCTCATAGAGTTCTTGCAGCCGGTTGTTATCCCTCATGATCGCAGCCTTCTTCTCAGGATGCGGAATCCTTTCTCTGGGCGCGTTTCAGCGCTTCATGCAACCGTGTGCGTTCCCCCCGGTATTTGCCCATTGTGGCAAGCGCATCGAACACTGCCAGGACGATTACGCACAAAAGCAGGATGAAGAAAATCCCCCAATATGCAAAGAAAATCCTTGGCGAAGCCGACAGGTCCAGAACATAGACGCCGAGGAGCATCATAAGAACAACGATTGCAAGCGTCGACGCGCCCGCCAGGCGTAACGCCCGGCGCGCTGTCCACTGTCGCCTGCCCCGCACATCGTCATTCATGGCCGCTCGCTCGCGGGGTGTTCGGCTGTCAGGGAGACCACGGGAGACAATCATACTGAATCAACCTCATTATATTGACAGCGCGAGTGTATGTCAAATTGCCAATTGAGGGGACAGCATACCTATTTTCAAAACTCAATAAGTACCGACAGTCCGCGAGCAAACCAAAATAAGTATGATATTCCCGGAAGGCTGCTACCTCGGATACTTTATCTCGACCTGTTCGGCTCGGTACTCCGGCGGGAGCATCTCGTTGACGGCCCGCATGACGATGAGGGAGGACTCATCGAAAATGCGCTCAAACCGTTCCGCCTCGATTGTGTAAGCGCGGAACTGGCCGGTTTCGATGAGTTTGCGGAGGGTCCTGACGTTTTCAAGGTTCACCATGTCGTCATTGCGTTCAAATTTCGCTTCGCAACGGTCAAGTAATTCCGTGTAGCTGATTGCGCGTCCGAATCTTGCCTTCGTCAGCGCGCCGTCGAGGCGATAGAACTTGAAAATGTTGTACCACTTCACGCCCTTCGGCAATATCCTGTCAGTACCGGAAATGGCCGTGGGTACCACGATGCCCTTGCACTCGAAAGGAAGCTGCATGATGCCGGTTTTTATGGGCTGCAATTGTCCTCGCTGGCTGCGCGTGCCCTCGGGATAGCCGAGGATGGGTCGTCCTCTCTGAACCATCTCATGCGTGTATACCGCGGTGCGAACGAGCGACTGTCTCTTAAATACGTTCACCTCATGATAGGGATTATTCCCCGAAATGTTCATGAACTCGACGAAATCGTGCTCGCGCGGCAGGCGTCCCTTTGTTTGCTTGAACCAACGGGCGAAACACAGCTTAATGTTTGTCAACGGAATCTGATTGCTTTGTCTGAGCACCCAGCCAAACACCGGGTATCGATAATACTTCTCCTTGCAGAGGGCCGACACGTTGAGCGGCACCTGGTCATCCATCATATTCATGATGAGGAAGTGGTCGGCCCAACTCAGATGGTTGGAAAAAACGAACAACGGACGGCCGCTGTCAAGTGCCTGCAAATAGTTCTCAACGCCGTCGGCTTGCTGTTGGATTTTCAAGTGGACGATGAGATACTTAACGATCTTCCTCCCGAGCAAATCCCACCACCACTCGGGATGCAACTTCATTATCTCTTCCGGATACGACTTTATGACAACATCGGCTTTCATGCTCTTCTCCACGCGATTATCGCATCCATTCCATTTTGATTATACTTGTGATAGAAAGGCAAGTCAATGATGCTGCTACCGTTCACTTGGGAGTCGAGGAATCTTGATGAAAGCTATGTCAAGCAAGATGACCGCGGTTGAGAACCTCTATTCGCAGGCTATCTCGCGGCATCGCCGTGTCGTTGGCGGAGTGTTTGTCGGCATCGGCTATATTTTGTCTCCGGCAAGCTGGTGGAACGATGCGGTGGTAAACATTCCCATTGCTTACCTCATTGGATGGCTCGTGTCGCGGATTGCCGAACCATTATTCCTGCCGATTATGCTTCTCGCTTACTGGGGAACCAACGTCCTCGGCATTGTCATGATGCATGTCGGCGCGACGTACCTGCTCCGGAAGGAACTCACGAAAAAACACTGGAACCTACGTAGGACTCTCACCGTTACAGCCATCTATTCAATTATTATGCTAGCGCTCGCAATTTTTGGACTAATCCCCAAGCCTTTCTAGGATCAATATCCCAAAATCCGACTTTCGTATGAGTGTGGACAGATGAATGTTGACAGAAATCTCTGTTGAATGATAATATCTGCTTAAATTTGTGGCAGCGCGGCTGGAAAGTCGCGGGCGGGCTTTTTGGCATGAGTTCACGCAGTTCGTGTGTTCGCGTTGCTGCAAGCATCTTCACTCATCTGTCGCATTTTCGGTGATTTCATCTTCACTCCGAAAAGCTTGAAGGAGAATGCACCTTGAAGATTTGTCGTTACGTCCATAAACAGAATGTCGAGTACGGGCTGCTCGAAGGTGAAGAAATAACAGTCCTTGCGAGCGACCCGTTTGCCGGAATCGAGCGTACGAAGACTCGTCGGAAGCTGTCCGAAGTCAAAATTCTGGCGCCCACGCCCCCCTCGAAAGTAGTTGCTGTAGGGCTGAATTATCAAGAGCACATTGACGAGACGGGGTCTCAGAAACCCGATGCGCCGATATTATTCCTCAAACCGTCTACTTCCATCATCGGTCCCGGCCAGCCTATTATGTATCCCCAAGGCGCGGGACGGGTGGATTATGAGGCCGAACTCGGAGTCGTCATCGGCAAGAAATGCAGGCATGTGCCTGTAGAACAGGCGGCCTCGGTGATTTTCGGGTACACCTGTCTGAACGATGTCACGGAGCGCTTCATGCAGGGGATGGACGGTCAGTGGACGCGCGCAAAAGGGTTTGACACCTTCTGCCCGCTTGGTCCCCACATCGTGACGGACCTCGACCCACGCGGGCTGAAAGTAGAAGCATATCTCAATGGAGAGCAAAAGCAATCGGCTACCACAGACTTGCTTATCTTCCACGTGGATGAGCTCGTGAGTTTCATATCCGGGGTGATGACGCTCCTCCCCGGCGACGTGATCGCCACCGGCACCCCTTCAGGGATCGGCCCCATGAACCCCGGC
Source organism: Candidatus Abyssobacteria bacterium SURF_17 (assembly GCA_003598055.1). Taxonomy (GTDB): domain Bacteria; phylum Abyssobacteria; class SURF-5; order SURF-5; family SURF-5; genus SURF-17. The sequence continues at coordinate 32,741 of QZKI01000016.1, forward strand.
GACACGATCGAAGTGAGAATCGAGAAGATAGGTTCGCTCATAAACACCGTGCAACAAGAAACCAATTGATTGCTCGCGGAGGGAGCATGGACCATTTTCAAATTGAACGCGCTCAACGACTCAGCCAGTTACCGCCATATCTGTTTTCCGAAATCGACAAAGCCAAACGCAAAGCCATCGAAGAAGGCATTGACATTATCAATCTGGGCATCGGCGACCCTGATATGCCCACGCCCGAAAACATTATACGGGCCTTGTGCGACACAGCCGCCAACCCTGCGAATCATCGCTATCCATCATATGAAGGATTGCTCGAGCTCAGGCACGAATTCAGCCTCTACATGAAACGACGGTTTGACGTCGAGCTTAGTCCCGACAATGAAGTGCTCACGCTGATAGGGTCGAAGGAGGGAATTGCGCACCTTCCGCTGGCGCTTGTCAACCCGGGCGACTTCGTGCTCATACCCGACCCGGGCTATCCCGTCTACAGGGCCAGCACGGTGTTCGCCGGTGGAATACCCTACACATTCCCGCTGCTCGCCGATAATGATTTCCTGCCGGATTTCGACGATATCGACCCGCAGATTGCCGAGCGCGCAAAGCTCATCTTCCTGAACTATCCTAATAATCCAACTGCCGCTGTGGCCGACAGAGGACTGTTCGAGCGCGCGGTCGAATTCGCGAAGAAGCACAATATCATCATCTGCCAGGATGCCGCTTATTGTGAGCTGGCCTTTGACGGCCACCGACCTGTCAGCATACTTGAGGCGCCAGGCGGGAAAGATGTTGCTGTCGAGTTTCATTCGCTCTCGAAGACGTACAATATGACCGGCTGGCGAGTCGGATTTGCAGCCGGCAACCGTGATATTATCTCCGCCCTTGGCGCGGTCAAGACCAATATCGACTCCGGGGTTTTTCAGGCCGTTCAATATGCGGGAATCGCCGCGCTCAGAACACCCGTAAATATTGCCGCCGATATCGTCTCGACCTATGCCGAACGGCGCGATACTTTGGTTGACGGACTCAATTCACTCGGATGGCGCGTGCCAAAGCCGAAGGCCACATTCTATCTTTGGGTAACCGTCCCTCCCGGCTATACATCCACTGAACTAACCACCATGCTGCTCAAGGAGGCTGGCATCGTGACCACCCCGGGCATCGGGTTCGGCCGCAACGGCGAGGGCTATATCCGCATGGCGCTTACAGTTAAGAAGGAACGCCTCGCAGAGGCGGTCGAACGAATCAAGAACATACGGATCTAACGGTCGTTCATGCAGAACAACGAGAGAATTACCCTCAAAAATATGCTGCTTGCAGGCTCCATCGGGGTTGCCGACTGGGAGCGAAAGGTTCCTACACGTATCGAGGTTGACCTCGAACTATACGCCGACCTGAAAGAGGCTTGCAAGTCCGACGACCTGAATGATACAATAGATTACGCTAAAGCCTATGAGCTTGTGAACCAAGTGATTAAGGCACGACATCACAACCTGATTGAGTCGGTCGCAGAAGAGGTTGCCAGCGCAGTTCTCAAACTGTGTGATTGCCAAAAAGTAGTGGTGAGAGTCCGCAAGCCGCACCCGCCTCTCAGCGGAATGTGCGACTATGCGGAAGTTGAAATCGCGAGGCATAGGGGCAATCGGAGGTAAGTGGTTACAGTCTACCTCGGGCTCGGCAGCAACCTAGGCGATAGGGAAGCCAACATAAACAAGGCGTTGGTGGAACTGGTTCGCACAGGTTTTACGAGGTTAATCCGGACCTCGTCTCTGTACGAAACAAAGCCGGTCGGAATCAAGGAACAGCCGGATTTCCTCAACGCTGCGGCGGAAATTGAGACCAAGCTGAGTCCGAAGGAACTTATGGCCGCTATCAGGGAGGTGGAACGAAAGACCGGCAGAGAGAAAACATTTAAATGGGGGCCACGGATAATCGATATAGATATCTTACTGTACGGCGATGAATGCATTACAGAAGAGAGTCTTGAGATTCCGCACCCCCAGATGCATCAAAGGGCGTTCGTGTTGACCCCGCTTGCTGAGATTGCGCCCAAAGCGAAGCACCCGAAATTGGGTCTCACGGTCGAGCGATTGAGCGCGCAGGTCGGCAACGAAGGTGTTGGCAAGTATTAAGAGGTACAGGCTGTCCAACGGGTTAGTGAGAAGGTCCGCTTGGATCCTTGAAAGGACCGAGACGGAAGGCAATAAGCAACAATCCCCCTTCCGGGCTTGGTTCGGGAGGGTTTTTTGATGCCTCGAACAAAAATTACCGTTCCCGATATTATCCAAAAGAAGCAACGCCGCGAGAAAATCACTATGCTCACCGCATATGATTTCCCGATGGCCTCCATCCTGAGCAAGGCGGGCGTTGATATGCTCTTGGTCGGCGATTCCGCAAATATGGTCGTTGCCGGTGAGCCTAACTCGCTAACGGCCACGATGGAGCAGATGATATACCATACACGCATTGTCGCGAATGCGCTGCCCGTATCGCTCGTCGTCGGCGACATGCCGTTCATGAGCTACCAACTCTCTTCCCAGCAGGCGGCTGAAAACGCAGGCCGGTTCGTCTCGGAAGGTAAGGCTGAGGCGGTCAAGCTCGAAGGTGGCGCGGAATTCATCAAAGAAATCGAAGCCATTCTCAGATGCGGAATTCCAGTAATGGGTCACCTCGGGCTCACGCCGCAATCCGTCCACAAGTTCGGCGGCTTCAAGGTGCAGGGACGCGATGAGGCCGCGGCGAAGAAGCTCATGGACGACGCCCTGGCCATGCAGGACGCCGGAGTATTCTCGATTGTTCTCGAGTGTGTGCCTGCCGAACTCGCGAAGAAAATGACCGAATCGCTCGATATTCCGACCATCGGCATAGGCGCGGGCCCGGATTGCGACGGGCAAGTGCTCGTCACGCCGGACTTGCTTGGCCTCTTCGAGCGGTTTACCCCGAAATTCGTCAAGCGATATGCGCACCTTGCTCCACTCATAGAGGAAGCCGTCAAGACATATATCGATGAAGTCAAGACCGGCAAGTTCCCGTCGGAGGAGCATATATACAAATGAGAAAGGCGTCGAAATCCTCCGTACAGAAGGCAGGGGTCGGACCGGAGCGAATGAAAGTAATCCGTGACCCGACAAAGATGCAGGCCACGGCAAACAGATTGAGAGGCGAAGGCTTACTGATAGGATTCGTGCCGACAATGGGTTATCTTCACGAAGGGCATGCAAGTCTGCTGCGTGCGGCCCGGAAGCGGTCAGACGTGGTGGTTCTCAGCATCTTTGTGAATCCGACGCAGTTTGGGCCGCATGAAGACCTCGCGAAGTATCCACGCGATATCGAGCGTGATGAGGAGATGGCTCGGCAGGAAGGGGTGGATTACATTTTCTACCCTGAAGCCGCAAGCATGTATCCCGAGGGATATCAAACCTACGTAAACGTCGAGCAGCTCACGCGCTCGCACTGCGGCGTCTCCCGCCCGACACATTTCAGGGGTGTCGCCACGGTGTGCACGAAGCTGTTCAATCTGGTCTTGCCCCACCGCGCGTATTTCGGCCAGAAGGATTACCAACAGGCGGCGGTCATACGGCGGATGGTCAAGGACCTCAACATGAACCTCGAAATCGCAGTGATGCCTACCGTCCGCGAGGCCGACGGCTTGGCCATGAGTTCGCGCAACGTGTACTTGAGTCCCGACGAGCGAAAGGATGCGCTCTGCCTGCATGAGTCGTTGCAAATGGCAAACGACATGTTTCATTCAGGCGAGTCCGACGCGAAAAAGATTGTGAAGGCAATGCGCGCGAACATAGAAAGCAAACGCAGCGCTCGTATCGATTACGTCTCAATCGTCGATACTGACACATTGGAAGAGTTAGACGTCATAAGGGACAAGGCGGTCGTGCTTCTCGCGGTTTTCATGGGGAAGACGCGCCTCATAGATAACGACATTCTTTGTAGGGGCACGGCGCGCCGTGCCCGTTAGACTCATGGGGATTGTCCCAGATTTGCGGGACATGTACCCATGAGCGGCCAAAAGAGTCTCTTGGGGGTAACAGTCAGAGCCGGAGGGCGGAGGCGGCTCGACAAGTCTGTGTTTAACGTAATGCGTGAGGCGATTTCTCGGAAACGCCTACTCGCACAAGGAGGACATGATGTACCGGACACTGTGCAAATCAAAGATTCATCGGGCAACAATCACCGATGCGAACCTTCACTACGAAGGCAGCATCACCATCGACTCGGACCTGCTGGAAGCGGCCGATATCGTTCCGTATGAAAAAGTTCATGTTGTCAATGTGAATAACGGCAGCCGCCTTGAGACGTATGCGATCGAAGGCAGACGCGGCAGCGGAGATGTCTGCTTGAACGGTGCAGCGGCTCGGCTCGGTGCGCGCGGCGACGCAGTGATTGTCATCTCCTACGCCACCGTTGATGACGCGGAGGCGCGTGAGTGGCAGCCGAAGAAGGTCATGGTTGACAAACGTAATAGAATCATGGCAACCTCGTTAGATAGAAAGGACCCAACCAACAATCACGAATCATGCAACAACATCCTGACTACCAGCGATATATTGGGGCTCTAAAAGACGAAATTGCGGCGCTGAGAAAAGAGCGCAATGCCGTCATTCTGGCCCATAACTATCAGCGCGATGAAATCCAGGAACTCGCAGATTTCTGCGGCGACTCGCTTGGCCTGAGCAAGCAGGCGGCAAAGACCGATGCTGATGTCATCGTTTTCTGCGGCGTACATTTCATGGCCGAGAGCGCGGCGATTCTTTCGCCCCGCAAGACCGTGCTCCTGCCTGTCGAAGAAGCCGGCTGCCCAATGGCCGACATGATAGATGTGCCGCGACTGCGCGAGCTCAAGCAACAGCATCCGGACGCGACCGTCGTCACCTACGTGAATTCGAGCGCAGCCATCAAGGCCGAGAGCGACGTGTGTTGCACGTCCGCGAATGCGGTCAAAGTGGTCAAATCGGTTGACGCGAAAAAGATCATCTTCACGCCCGACAAGAACCTCGCGCTCTATGTCTCGCGGTTCACTGACAAAGAGATAATCGCATATGAGGGCTTCTGTCCGACGCACATTCTCATCCATGCCGATGCCGTCAAGCGCGTAAAAGCCGAGCACCCGAAGGCGCTCTTTGTCGCGCATCCGGAATGCCTGCCCGATGTTATCGACATCGCAGACTATGTTTGCAGCACATCCGGCATGTATGAGTTTGTGAAGAACTCCGACGCGAGCGAGTTTATCATTGGCACGGAGTCGGGGATTCTTTATCGGCTCCGCAAGGAAAACCCGCAGAAGAAATTCTATCTGGTGTCGAAACACATCATCTGCCCGAACATGAAAATGACGACGCTCGATTGGCTCGCGCAGTCGCTCCGCTACATGCGCTTCAAGGTGGAAGTGCCCGAGGATATTCGCGTGAAGGCCAAGAAATCACTCGATAGAATGCTGGAGGTGAGTTGATGCCGCCAAAAGTACGCGTGAGATTCGCGCCCAGTCCGACCGGCTATCTGCACATCGGCGGTGCGCGCACCGCCCTGTTCAACTGGCTTTTCGCGCGCCATCACCATGGCACGTTCATCCTCCGCATCGAGGACACCGACCAGCAGCGCTCGACCGACGAGGCGCTCGCAGCCATCATAGATGGACTCAAATGGCTCGGTATCGACTGGGATGAGGGCCCGGGCGTCGGCGGCGAATACGGGCCGTACAACCAGATGGCGCGGCTCGAGATATACCAGCGTGAGGCGAAACGGCTGCTTGCATCAGAGGCGGTTTATAAGTGTTTCTGTACGCCGGAAGAGCTGGAAAAAATGCGCGAGAAGGCGCGCGAGCAGAAAGTCGCGCCGCGTTATGACGGCCGATGCCGGAGCCTGAGCCCCACAGAAGTCGCCGAACGCGAAGCGAAGGGCGATCCCTTCGTGTTGCGGTTCCGTGTGCCTTCGGGCACAACGACATTCGAGGATATGGTGCGTGGGCCGATAACGTTCGAGAACGTCGAGATAGACGATTTGATTATCCTGCGGTCCGACGGCACGCCGACCTACAATTTCTCGGTCTCGGTGGACGACGAGACGATGAAAATCACGCACGTCATCCGCGGAGAAGACCATATCTCGAACACGCCGAAGCAGATATTGCTCCTGCGCGCGATGGGAGTCGAGCCGCCGGAATACGGCCACGTTTCGCTCATCATGGGCGAGGACGGCGCGCGCCTGAGCAAGCGGCACGGCGCGACTGCCGTCGGTGCATACGAGGATTTAGGCTACCTGCCAGAGGCGATGTTCAACTTCCTCGCGCTCCTCGGCTGGTCTCCGAAAGACAATCGCGAGATCATGACATGGCAGGAAATGGTGCGCGATTTTGACATTCAAAACGTTGCGGGCACCGCGGCCATTTTCAACCCGAAAAAGCTCGAGTGGATGAACGGCATGTACATCCGCGCGCTGAGCGATGAGGAACTCGCCGAGCGGTTTGCGCCATTCTTAATCAAGGCGGGCCTGATGACTGAAGGCGGGATTGCTTCGCACCGCGAGTGGCTCATCAAGCTCGCGCACGCAACCAAAGAGCGCCTTCACTTGCTCACCGACATCGTTCCTTACTCGGACTTCTTCTTCCGCGACATCGAGAGTTATCCCGAGAAAGATGTGAAGAAACACTGGTCAAAACCGGCGGTCGTGACACATCTCACAGCTTTGGCGGATATCCTGAAAGACTGCGAGCCATTTGAAGCTCAGACCATCGAGGCACGCTGCCATGAATACATCGAGCGCGAAGGCATCAAGCTCGGCGACCTCGTTCATCCCGCCCGCTTAGCACTCACCGGCAAAACCGTCGGTCCCGGCTTCTACGAAACCGTCGAACTCCTCGGCCGCGAAAGGTGTCTTTCCCGCCTGCGAAAAGCCCTCGTGCACACTCAAGGCCACAAGCAATAGGTCTGCCTCCAGAGCCTCCAACCACCAAATCACAAAGTTACCAAGAACTGCTTTGAACCTTTGTGTGCTTTGTGCCTTCGGAGCGCCAGGATAAGCCTGGCCGACCTTACAACCTGAAAGGTGGTTGTCCTGTTAATTGCTCGTTCAGCAGGTAGCGAAGCGGGCG
>QZKI01000098.1 GCA_003598055.1 Candidatus Abyssobacteria bacterium SURF_17
TGGAGGTGACATACCAGCCATAGGTATGCATGTGACTGTCTCGCAATCGCGACTTGTACGGGCACACGGCCGTGCGCCCCTGCGAGAAGCGCTGATTTTTCGTTCTATAGGGGCATAGCGCTGTGCCCCCTACATTTGCATCTCCAATCTTCAAAGAGTTGTAGAAAGGTATTGCGCCGCAGGGGAGAGATACACCTCTTCTGCGGCTTTCTCTTTCTGCCGAGGCCGTGCGAGGCCATGGAGTTTCAGCCCGCTTCTCAAACTACATAACTTGTTATGGTCATGAGGGTTATGTGTGGCCTTGTCATATCTTATGCTTGCAATTTGGGGTTTGCATGATTCATAATTGAAGGAAAAGGGTTCCATGCGCGTCTAATGCTCAAAGGAAAGAATTTAGCTGGCATTTTGGGAGTGCTCCAGATGATTTTATCCCGAGATAGACGTTTGAGAAAAGAGGGGATGGCAATGAAACAGAAAGTGGCGTTCGCAGTCGTTGCATTGTTCCTTGCGTTCCTTGTGGCAAGTTGTACGACTACGACTACGGAGTCGGGCGCGCTTGCCGGGGGAGCATTGGGAGCGGGAACGGGAGCCATTATCGGCCATCAAGTCGGCCGAGGTATCGAGGGGGCTCTTATAGGAGGCGCCGTCGGAGCGGTCAGCGGAGGCCTCATTGGCCACGAGATAGACAGGACCCGTACGTCCGCGGCGTATCCTCCGCCACAGCAGTATGCGCCGCCACCGCCGCCACCTCCTCCGCGCTACTATCCGCCACCTCCCGGTTACTATGGTTCCATGTCTGAAGCTCAGTGCACTGCACAGGGGCACAGATGGGTGACCGAACACTACGAAATTCGGAACCGTGTTGGCGCGGATGGTGCGGTATACCAGGAAAGGGTGTTCGTTCCTTCACACTGCGAATAACAGCGATAGGGCTGCGCTTGTTGACGATAATCGAGTCACAGCGTAGTCCTATTTTTTATTGCTTTCGTGCACGGAGATGTTCCGCGCGCTGACGGGACAGTGCTCGGTTGCAGGAGTTCGCGCCATCTGCGAGATGGCTACCGGGGTCTTGTAGGGCCGAATTCATTCGGCTGGGGGTGGGAAACAACCGATTGCGAATGAATTCGCACCTACACACGGCCGCCCAAAATGTCGCCAAACTGGGAAAGGGCGTGCTAGCCGAGGTCGGTCTTTATCCCGAGTTCCTTAAGCTGCCTGGCATCCACGGGCGCAGGCGCGCCGGTCATGGCGCAGACGCCCTTCTGGGTCTTCGGGAACGCGATGACTTCGCGGATTGATGAAGCTCCGCATAAGAGCATCACGACGCGGTCGAACCCCATCGCGATTCCTCCATGCGGCGGTGCTCCGTATGAAAGAGCATCGAGCAAGAACCCGAACTTTTCCCGTGCCTCCACTTCGCCGATATTGAGGAGCATGAATATTTTCTGTTGAAGTTGCGAATCATGGATACGGATGCTGCCGCCGCCGATCTCGGTCCCGTTCAGCACGAGGTCGTATGCCTGCGCGCGCACCTTCAGCGGGTCCGTATCAAGCAGCGGCAAGTCTTCGGGCAAGGGAGAAGTAAACGGGTGATGCTCCGATTCCAGCCGCTTTTCCTCCTCGTTGTAATGAAGCAGCGGGAAGTCCAGCACCCACGTAAACGCGAGTTTATCCGCCGGAATGAGCCCCAGCTCGCGCGCAAGCCTGACTCGCAGATTGCCGAGCGCGTCGTACACAATCTTCGGTTTGTCGGCGACAAACATGACGTAATCGCCGACCTGCGAGCCGACCCGCTCCGCAATTGCATTCAGCGTGCCCTGGTCGAAGAATTTCGCAATCGGCGATGTCAGTCCTTCACCGGTGTGATGCAGCCACGCAAGCCCTTTTGCGCCGAACACCTTCACGTATTCAGCCAACTCGTCTTGCCGCTTGCGCGTGAATTCCTTGATTCCCGGGACGCTGATTGCTTTCACGCAGCCGCCGGACTCGACGGCGCTCTTGAACACCTTGAATTCGCTTTTTGCGGCCAGGTCTGATACATCTTTCAACTCTATTCCGAACCGGAGGTCGGGCGCATCCTTTCCGAAGCGTGACATCGCCTCGGCGTATGGCAGCCGGGGAAGGGGTGTTTGAATCTCGATTCCAAGCGCGGCTCGGTATATCTCCTTCATCATGCCTTCAGTCACCGCGATGATGTCCTCGCGCGTAATGAAAGACATCTCGACATCTATCTGCGTGAATTCGAGCTGGCGGTCGGCGCGAAGGTCTTCGTCACGGAAGCACTTGACTATCTGGAAATACTTATCCATTCCGCCGACCATCAGGATTTGCTTGAAGAGCTGAGGCGATTGGGGAAGCGCATAGAATTCTCCCCGGCTGAGCCTGCTCGGCACGAGAAAATCGCGCGCCCCCTCCGGCGTGCTCTTTGTGAGGAACGGAGTCTCGATTTCCAGGAAACCGAGCCTGTCGAAATAATTCCTGACGGCCATCATCGCCTTGTGCCGTATGACGAAATTTCGCTGGAGTGATGGCCTGCGCAGGTCGAGATAGCGATACTTGAGGCGGACATCCTCGCTTGCGTCGACCTCATCCTCGAGCACGAACGGCGGTGTTTCGGCCTGGCTGAGCAGGTCCAACTTGTGTGCGAACACCTCGATTTCGCCGGTCACGAGCTTCTCGTTGATTGCTTCCTTCGGCCGAGCGCTTACGGCGCCGGTGACCGCAATGACGAACTCGGTGCGAAGTCGTTGCGCCAGCTCGTGAGCCGCTGAATCAACCTGGGGATTGAAGACGACCTGTACGAGGCCGGTGCGGTCGCGCAGGTCAATGAATATGAGGTTTCCGTGGTCGCGTCTCCGGTGTACCCATCCGGCGAGCGTAACGGTCCTGTTCGAATGCTCGATTCTGAGTTCGCCGCAGTAGTGTGTGCGCTTATAGGGAACTGTCAATTTATGGCTCCGTTGTTAAGTGCCGGATTTCGTAATTTCGGTGAGCGCCTGGTGCGACCTGCGTACGGGCGACTCACCGAGTCGCCCCTACGGCGGCTATTTCGCAACTTCCACAAGCTTAGCGGCAAGTCCCTCGAGTGAGACAACCGACTCCTCGCCCGTGCTCATGTCGCGGACGCGGGCTGACAGTTTGGCCAATTCTTCTTCCCCGAGGATAACGGCAAATCGTGAACGCAGTTTGTTGGCGAGTTTCATCTGCGCCTTCAAGCTGCGGCCTTCGTAGTCGAGCTCGACGCGGAGGCCGCTGCTTCTCAGGTTCACTGCCAGCACGGCCGCCTCGAACAAGGCTTTTTCGTCCACCGAGCAAATGAACACATGCGGCGCGGGTTCAGCCATCGGCTGCACGTGCTCCTTCTCCATAGCGAGGAGCGTTGCCTCCATCCCGAGCGAGAATCCCGTAGCCGGCGTCGGCGGCCCGCCGAGCTCCTCGATGAGATGGTCGTATCGTCCGCCTCCGCATATGGCATTTCGAGCCCCGAGGGCCGGGTGCTGAATCTCAAACACGGTTCGGGTGTAATAATCGAGCCCGCGGACGAGCCGTGGGTCAAAGACATGCTCGATGCCTGCGCGGCTGAGCAGTTGGCGCAGAACGGTATCGTGCCGCTTGCAATCGTCACACAAGAAATCCTGTGTCACGGGACCGCCGGCCGCAAGCTTCTTGCAGTTCTCCACCTTGCAGTCGAGGATGCGCAAAGGATTCTTCTCCAGTCGCTCGCGGCAGTCCGGGCAGAGCATTGGAAGTTTGTCGCTGAAATACGACCGAAGCGCCTCGGCGAATCGGGGCCGGTCATTCATGCAGCCGAGGTTGTTCACAATGAGGAGGTGTTTTCTGAGCCCGATTTGTCCAAACAGCGAGTGCACCATGTCGACAACCTCGAAGTCGACGAGCGGGCTGGCGGAGCCAATGGCCTCGGCGCCGATCTGATAGAACTGTCTGTTACGCCCGCTCTGCGGGCGTTCATACCGAAACATTGGTCCCGCATAGTAGAACTTCGAGAGCGGCTGCTGCGCGTACAGTTTGTGTTCCACATATGCGCGCACAATCGAGGCCGTGCCCTCGGGCCGGAGCGTTAGGCTGCGGCCTTTGCGGTCATTGAACGTGTACATTTCCTTGGTAACGATGTCCGTGGACTCGCCGATGCCCCGCGCGAAGAGTTGGGTATCTTCCACCAAGGGTGTTCTGATTTCCGAATAGCCATAGCGGGCAAACAGGTCTCGGGCGATGGTTTCGACGTAGTGCCACTGGCGAATGTTGTCAGGCAGGAGGTCATACATCCCGCGGGGGGCCACGATGTTCGTTTTAGGCTTCACTTTTCTCGCGAGGTTTCGGGGCTCGGTTGAGCTCATTTACGAGCACATCGGGGTCGATCCCGTGCATTCTGGCGCCACGCTCGATGCTTTCAGCCGATGCGCCCCCGCACGTGATACATGCCGGGATGTATTTCAGGAGGACGATCTTGCTTGCCGGATGCTTTTTCAGCACGTCGGCTATTTTCATGTCCTTCGTTATTTTCATATAAGAATCACGCCCGGAGGAGCGTTTCGGAGTACTGCGAAGGTTGTTATAAGCTCCTGAAGCAAGGCATCAAAGCTTTGCCTCAGGCTCTCCACGGGGCGTGCGCTTCGGCAATGAACCAGCCGTGTCCACTTGCATAATTGAGGCAATTATGCTACTCTAATACTTCGAATCGTTACTATACCATAAACTGTTCTCAAAGTAAAGGTTCCGCCGGAGGTGACTCAGTTGGCCAGAGCGTGTGATATATGCGGGAAGAAGCCGGTCGTCGGCAATAACGTCAGTCACGCGAATAACAGGACGAAGCGGCGCTGGAAGCCGAATCTCCAGACCACCAGGGCGATACATCACGGAAGCGTCCGCACGGTGAGAGTTTGCACAAACTGCTTGAAATCGGGAAAAGTGCAAAAGGCGTTTTGACGGCGAATTTTCTTTGTCTGTTTGCGGCGTGAACGGGCCCGCATGAGTGTGACAATCGGCATCTTTATCGTTGACCTTCTCAATCTTTATTCCCTTCTCATCATCATATATGCCGTGCTCTCGTGGATGGGCCTCGACAGGCGGAACACAATTATCCGCATCCTATCTACCGTGATAGACCCCGTTCTTGACCCGATTCGACGCCTTGTGCCTCCTATCGGAGGCAGCATAGATATCTCTCCTGTAATCGCCTTTTTCCTCATCCATTTGGTAAAGTATGCGGTGGTCCGCATTTTTTGGTAATGGCCGAACCTGTTGTGATGTAAACATGTCGGAGCAACGTGTGTTCCGGCTCATTCAGTATGAACGGATGCACTGAAAGGCATCAGGAGGGAGTCGTGAATGATAAATGCGGCCGTTGTTTATGACGCAGTCAATGTGCTGCTCGCGCTCGCCAGTCTTGTAGGCCTCATTCTTCTCGGCAAATTCATACCGTCGAGGCGCGTGAGGATCGTGGTGGCGATCGCGCTCATCCTGATTATATTAACCAGCCCGATTTATATGCTTTGCATGAGGGTTTTTAAGCTCTATGAGGTCGCATATGCCGGAGAAATGATTGGCAAAGTCGAAAAAGGAACGTTCGCGAAAGTGATGCGCTTCAGAGATATCGCGGTGCTGGGACACGTGTTTGAGTTCATATCGATAGCGCTTATCGTTGGCGCCAGCAAGGTCATGTTAGCGCTCCCGCGGGCCGGGGAAACGAACGGAGGAACGCCTCAATGAGTGGCTTGCTATGCAGGGTGATAGAGAATGCGTCATTTGTAGGCATGATCGTGATCTGTCTCTTGGGAGCGTATGCAGGATACAGACGCCGCGAGGAACTCCCCGGCGCAGACTTGATTGCTCTGGGTCTGATACTCCACGCGACCTATAGTTTGCTCGCTATCTCGGTGCCGGGTTTCACAGGGAGCTATTTCGAGGCGTACGCGAAGGTGGGAGCGTTCGAGTCGGCCAGCGTAGGTTATTACGTCAGCTATCCGCTGCGGCTGGGACAGATACTTGCCGTAGTCGGTCTTTTCAGGGTCGGACTCCATATAAAGGCGTAACGGACACGGCCGGGTCTGATGATTCGCGTTTCTCTGCTCATTTTCTCGCTGGTTCTCCTGACGACGGCTGCTGTCGCCGAGCAGGTGGACTGTGACGCCTCGGTGGTCGACGTGGCTACCACTGAGGCAAGAACGGATGGAAGCGATTCTCCCGACATATACATTGTCCTTGAGAAGCCGATAGATGTTCACTCAGCAGACACTGTTAAGATATACCGCCCCATTGTTGTCAAAGAAGCCTCAGGGGCGACGCATCGCCTCCAGCTTTACGTCGGACGTCTTCGCATTATTGATGTCCAGCCGGAAGCTGTTATAGGACGGATGATTGAGCTTGCTTCGGGTCAGGAGCATCCCCGCGTTCGGTACAAGACCGTCATGATAGGAGATTGCCTTGTCATGAAGCATGCGCCACAGCGCGCGGCTGCTCCACCGGAGGCGTTGACGGCGGGTGTTCCGCAGGCGCCTGCTCCGGAAATGCCGACAGCAGCGGAGGCACTTGCTGAATCTCGAGCTCTACCCACAAGAATCCTGTTTGCGTTCGACTCCGCTCGCATTGAAAAAGAATGGCGCGAAGCGCTTGATATGATGGCGGCATTTATTGTCGCAGAAAAACCAGCTCGGGTGGTCGTCCATGGGCATGCCTGCGCTATGGGACCTGAGGCTTACAATCTCAAACTCTCCAGGAGACGGGCACAAGCAGTGGTGGATTATTTTGTGAACCAGCACGGAATCGACAAGGCCGTTTTCGAAGTAATACCGCATGGTGAGACTGACCCGGAAGTATCGAACGAAACAGAAGAGGGAAGGCGGAAGAATCGGCGAGCCGCTATGTCTGTCCTCGTCGAGGTGGTTCCATACGTTGAGGTGGTTGCCGAAGAACCGGCCGAGTCGAAGCCTGCGGTTGAGTCAGAAGAGGCGCCACTCAAAGATACAGATGAAGCAGCTCCTTCCATCCCCGCCGAGCCGCTGACTCCCGATGCCCCCGATATCCCCGCCGCTGAAGGAACTACACAAGAACCCTCTTCTTGACAACAGCGAGAAGCGTGTTGATGAGGCGGTCCGCACCGTGTGGGTGCGAATCTGTTCTCGGATGCATGATGAAAGCAGGCCGGAAAAACCATGCGAATGAATTCGCGCCTATGGCGGGACCATCCCCAATTGAAACTTCGAGGCAGATTCTAGGAAGTCACCTCGAAAACTTTGTCACAAGCGCGAGGCAGCCGTTCTCACTTTCAAACGGGCCGTGCGCCATGCCAGCGGGCGTAAAGAAGTACGCTCCCTCGCCGTATGATTTCCCCTCGATGCTCATGGTCCCCTTGAGCACATAGAAAACCTCGTTGAGGGGCTCGTCGTGTCGTTCCAGCACGCCTCCGGGCGGCACGTCAAGGAGAATGGTGTATGTGCCGCTCTCCATCTCTGAGGGGAACACTTTCATCTTCACGTTCGGATACGGTCCGTCAACCCATTCCAGGTCACGCGCATTCGCAAATATCCTTTTCATTCTCTGTTCTCCATAGCGTGGCTCAATTACGACCAGCGGGGCTATGTTATCTCAGTTCACTATATCACCTCACGTACTGACAATCAATGACGAAACCGGTGTTTGGCCGCGGTCGGCGCGACTTCGTGGAAGCCGATTCATGGGACGGAGCATATGCTGCACCCCTACGAAGACCAGTCAATCTTTACCCACAAAGTAGACAGGGCGCCAGTGCTTGATTGCAGAAGTTCGCGCCATATGCGAGCTAGCGAAGAATGATTCTTGTAGGGCCGAATTCATTCGGCTGAAAACATGAAATGGCCAATGCGAATAAATTCGCACCCACAAGGAGCCCCCGGAAGTGTCGCGAAATTCCGCAAGTAGGCGCTAGCTGTCAAGACCGAATCCGGATATAGTTGAAACTGGCTCAAGGGCTTAGGTACGGAGATCGAGTGGGTTGCCTGACATGGGTCCAACAATGAGCAGAGCAGACGGAGGGCGAATGCCATGAGCAAACAGTTCATTATCGGGTTGATTGCAGGAGTCGTGATATGTGGAGTCGTCGGCGGGCTTATCGGCCTCTCAATGGTGGGGAAGAAGGCAACTGTCGAGCCGCCGGACTGGGAGACATATCTGATAACCAAACTCAAGAATCTGGAAATTCCCGAATCTCCAGCGCCCACAATCCCAATTGGAACTACGGATGAAGACCTACTGCAGGGTGGAGAGCATTACAACCACCACTGCGCCGTGTGCCACGACCTCGAAGGAGATGCCGACTCGGCCTTTGCCAAAGGGTTCTATCCGCCCGTATCTGACCTCACATCCGAAAACGTCCAACGCTACTCCGACCAGCAGCTCAAATGGATTGTGGACAACGGAATCCGTTACACCGGCATGCCCGGCTGGAACGGCATTATCGATGATGTGACGCAATGGAAAATCGTTCACTACATGCGCGCACTCGCCAATCCTGAGAAAGCGGGCCAGCTTGAGGCAATTCTGAAGGAACGAGGGCTCTGGAAGGCCTTGGCGCCGGTCGACGAGCATCACGAGCCGGAAGAAGCCGCCGAGCACGAGCATCCGGAAGGTGAACACCACCATTGAGAGGGGATCCTGGTCCGCTCGCGGAGGTCCTCAAATGGTCTTCTCACCGCAAAGGGTCATAGACCCGAGGCGCGAAGGACGCAAAATGACCCTTGCTGCCGCTAGTGTTTGGTTGCAGAAATCAGCGTTATATGTGAAACAGCCCCAAGATGATTCTCGTAGGGCCGAATTCATTCGGCTAGAGCCACGAAATGGCCAATGCGAATAAATCCGCACCTACAAAGAGCCCGTGAAAATGACGCGAAAATTTGCGGGTAGGCGCCAGGCCCGAAAAAAATTGGGTACGTCAGCCAAATTCTGTTCTTAAACTCTTTGACAGATGGGAATACCTGTGGTAAAATATTGGCAACGCCACGAATTATTATTATGATGACGGAAAACAAGTCGAAACAAAGGGGTCAGGTCTACACATTGGATATTGACAAGGTCACTCCTTTCGTGGTAGAAGTAGATGCGTTATAGGCCGTTCACGAAAGGAGGAGAAAAATGGCGCGACCGCTGAGGATAGAATATCCGGGAGCCTTTTACCACATCACGGCGCGGGGAAACGAGCGGAAGGACATTTTCAGAAGCGTAGGAGACAGGGAGCAGTTTCTCTCGTATCTGGAGTCGGCCACGGAACGCTATCACGCCGTCATACACGTTTACTGCCTCATGAGCAACCATTACCATCTGCTGCTGGAAACGCCGTCGGGGAATCTCTCGCAGATTATGCGGCACATCAACGGCGCGTATACGACGTATTTCAACACGAAGAGGCGCAGGTCGGGCCATCTGTTCCAGGGGAGATACAAGGGGATTCTTGTTGAGGCCGATGAATACGCGAAGGAACTCTCCCGTTACCTCCATCTGAACCCAGTCAGGGCGGGAGCTGCGAAAGAACCTGAAATGTACGAGTGGTCGAGCTACGCTGCCTATATCGGCAGGAACGAGCCGCCCGATTGGCTTGCGCGGGACTTCATTTTGGGGTACTTCGGCAATAAGGAGACGAGAGCTCAACGTAGATATAAGGAGTTTGTTGAAGCCGGAATGAAGGACAATATGAGCCCATTGAGCGCGGTCGCGGGCTCACTGATATTGGGAAGCCCGGAGTTTGTCCGGGAGATAAGGAAGAAATGCCTGAGCGACCGAAAGCTTGACCGAGACGTGTCTGCCGTAAGGGAACTTGTGGCTCGGACTTGCCCGGAGGAGATAGAGAACGCTGTCGAAAAGGCGTTCGGAAAGGACCCGGCTCTGGCGAGGAAAGTCAAGCTCTACCTATGTCACAAGTTCACCGCCCAGAGTCTCAAAGAAACGGGCATTCGATTTGGCATCAAGGAATCAGGCGTCTCACATGCGAGCCGGCGATTCGACCGGGATATGAAGCGAGACGCCGGCTTGAGGAAGAGGATCCAGGCGATCACAGCCAAATTGGGCTTGTCCAATGTGTAGACTCCTATGTCTTTTTTATGTCTTTTTGTGACCCCTCTGCTCGGCCGAGAAGGTTTTTCGATGCGTGCGAATATGTCCCATGTAAAACTTGCGATTATTGCTCTCGCAGTAGCCTTCGCGTCATGTGGTCGGGGCGAGGAACAGAAAAATAATGGTGCCTTCGGAGAAGCGCCCAAGTTTCTTCAGGAAACCATACGCGACATCTCGCCTCGAGCGGAAACCCCGCATGAATCAGCGAAACGGGGTCATGGCGACGAATTCGTCAGCCTTAAGCCGCCGTACACAGATTGGAAGACGACCAAGGACGACCCGGAGCCCAGAATCTCTCTCCAGAATGCCGCTCGGGCACTGTGCGTGCAGGCGGGAAAGCAATATGACTTCGAATCGTCCCTAAGGAACACTGACCCCATCTGTCGGCAATGGGTTTATCTGAGCATAGATGACAAGCCATGGGAAGAAGCCATGGAAGAACTTCTGGCTCCCTTTAATATTACTTATGTTGTGAGAGATAACACCGTTGCACTGATAAAGCCCAAGGACTTGGAGAAATTGGAACAGGAAATGCAGGATGTGGCTTCCGAGTTTACACATTTTGATTCCCCGGGCACTCAACCGCCACGTTTTCACGATGAGCAAGCTGGCAAAACGGCTAATAATAATATCATGTTCAGCCTCGTCCCTATAGTTACCGCTGTCCCGATAATCGCCATGTGCATCCCCCTATTGATGGGGAAAATAGGAATGAATTCCATTTACGGGGTACGGATCAAGAAAGCATATGAATCGGAAGAGAATTGGTACAAAATCAACAGATATGGCGCGCAGAGATTGATTCTTTGGTGCGTCGTCTATACTGTCATTGGCATTCTGACCCTCTTTCTTCCTCCGATCGGCACAAGAGGCTTTATATTGTTCATCGGTATCGGGCCTATTGTATTTATTGGCATCATTCCCGTTATCGAGATCCTGCTGTATGCAAGGAAGCTGTGACTTGATCGAAAAGGAAAATGAAAGAAAAATATAAGGGGTCAGGTCTACACGGCGTGTTGCCCAAATCATTTTGAATTTTGTGCTTGGCATCTCCGCCGAGGCATATTATAATAGTAGATATAATTGACTAATACTCTAATCCATCTCGAAACTTGGGGTCAAGTCTTGAATTATCAGGTTCTGATGGACGTGGGCGCGAGAGTTCTCCCCGCTGGAACTTATGATTCAAGACCCTGCTAGCGACCCTGGAGCACGGAGGCAACTGTCTCGCCGATTGAGGCGGGGCTGTCGCATACACTGATGCCCGCCGCCCGCATGGCGGCTATCTTCTCGGAGGCCGTTCCTTTGCCGCCGGAAATGATTGCGCCCGCGTGCCCCATGCGTTTGCCGGGCGGAGCTGTCATTCCGGCGATGAAGCTCACGACCGGCTTCGTCATGTGCGCCTTGACATATGCAGCAGCCTCTTCTTCCGCGGTTCCGCCAATTTCCCCGATAATCACTACCGCGTCGGTTTTGGCATCCTGTTGAAAGAGCTTGAGCAAATCGACGAATGTGCTCCCGACAATGGGGTCGCCCCCGATGCCGATGCACGTGGATTGCCCGATGTCGCGCCGCGAGAGCTGGTCCACCGCTTCATAGGTGAGCGTGCCGCTTCTTGATATCAGGCCGACCCTGCCCGGCTTGTGGATGAAGCCCGGCATGATGCCCACCTTGCACTTTCCGGGCGTGATGACGCCGGGGCAGTTCGGGCCCACGAGACGCGTCGGCTTTCCGCAGAGATATCGTTTCACGCGCATCATGTCGATGGTGGGAATGCCCTCGGTGATGCACACGACGAGTGCAACTCCCGCATCCGCGGACTCCATGATGGCGTCAGCCGCAAACGCCGGCGGCACGAATACCATCGAGGCGTTCGCGCCGGCATCGCGGACGGCCTGCTCGACCGTGTTGAAGACGGGCACGTTGTCCATCTTGCTCCCGCCTTTTCCGGGAGTCACGCCCGCGACCACGTTGGTGCCGTACTCGATGCACTGCCGCGTGTGAAATGTTCCCTCGTTTCCCGTGATACCCTGAACAAGCAGGCGCGTGTTTTCATCAACCAGAATGCTCATGGTGTGCCTCCGCTATCGAATGGCGGCGACCGCCTTGCGGGCGGCGTCGTCGAACGTGTCAGCTACCGTGAATTGAAGGCCGGACTTCTGCAGAATATCGCGGGCTTCCACTGCATTGGTTCCCTCGAGCCGCACAACTATCGGCACCTTGACCTCGACCTCTTTGAGCGCTTCCACAATGCCGTTCGCCACGCGGTCACAGCGCACAATCCCGCCGAATATGTTGATGAGGACGGCGCGCACGTTCTTATCCGACGTCAGGATGCGGAACGCATTGGCGACGCGCTCCGAGCTGGCGGCTCCGCCGACGTCCAGGAAGTTCGCGGGCATCTGGCCGTGAAGCTTGATGATGTCCATGGTTGCCATCGCGAGGCCCGCGCCGTTCACCATGCAGCCGACCGAGCCGTCGAGTTTGATGTAGCTCAGATTGTGCTTTGATGCCTCGACCTCGAGCGCCTCTTCTTCCGCGAGGTCGCGAAGCGCCTTGAGGTCCTCATGCCGGTAGAGCGCATTATCATCGAGGTTCATCTTGGCGTCGAGCGCAAACGCTTCTCCCTGTTCCGTGACCGCGAGCGGATTAATCTCTGCGAGCGAGCAATCGCATTCCATGAATGCCTTGTATAACCCTGATATCATGCGGCCGACCTTGCCGCTTAGTTCCTTCGCGAGATTCAGTCCGTAGCAGAGTTTCCGGATTTGGAACGGCTGAAGCCCGACCGCCGGGTCTATCGTAACCTTCAAAATCTTCTCCGGCGATTTGGCGGCGACCTCCTCGATTTCCATGCCGCCGGCCTCACTCGCCATGATAACCGGGCTCTCGGAAACGCGGTCTATCACCATGCCGAGGTAGAGCTCGCGCGAAATCTTGCCTGCTTCCTCGACCAGCACGCGCTTCACGATGCGTCCTTCCGGGCCGGTCTGATGCGTGACGAGTCTCATGCCGATAATCGCGCGGGCCGCTTGCTCGGCTTCCGCGGGCGAATTGGCGAGTTTGATGCCGCCCCCTTTGCCCCGGCCGCCCGCATGAATCTGCGCCTTCACGACCACCGGACCGCCCAGCTCTTCAGCTATCGCGCGGGCATCCTCCGGCCGTTCGGCGACGCGTCCGCGCGGGACGGCGACCCCGAACTTCTTCAAAAGCTCCTTCGCCTGATATTCATGAATTTTCATGTGATTTCCCTCATCGGTTGCTGAAGGGGTGAACGATAGGGAACGGGTACCTTGTCGGCGCATCCGCCGGCACGCGGTCATAGTCTAGCAAATGTGACAAGGTGTGTCAAAAGGCGTCTTGACCAAAATCCCGGGAACTTCTTTGGAACCCGAATTCTCCGGCTGACACGATGGAGAACCTGGAGATATTCTCTCGCGGGTGTGCGACATGGATGGTGATATCTGGCGATCTTCTCGCAGCAGCATGGGTGTTTCTGATAGTCTCGAGCAATACCACAGCAGGACATCCGCCAAGCGGATTTTTCTTGTATTGTAGGGGTCGTTCGCGAACGACCCTTGCAATACACAGCCGCCAAAACACCTTTTATGTCGCACACCCTTCTCTCGTGCAATTGACGCGCAGGCGGTTTTGTGCTATTCTGTTGGCAAGTTTACTATGCGAAAGAGCGCAAAAACTCGGTTCCGCATCACTATTCCGCGCCTCGTAAGAGGCCTTGCCATCGTTTTTCTCTCAACCATCGTTCTCTCTTCCGCAGCCGTAGCGGTTGTCATCGATGGGGTCGCCATCATTGTGAACAAGGATGCAATTCTTGTGAGTCAGATAAACGAGACGCTCATGCCGTTTATGCAGGAATATCGGACAAAGTACTCCGGCGCGGAGCTGAAAAAGAAAATGGATGAGCTGCGCCAGACGGTGATAGAGCAGGCCATTGAAACGAAGCTGATATTACAGGTTGCGAAGCAGAAGGGAATCGTTCCCGACGAGAGGGATGTGGACGTCCGCATCGAGATGGTGAAAAGCCGGTTCCCATCGGAAGATGTGTTTCTGGAGGGGCTTGCAGCCAAGGGGATAACCTATCGCGAGTATCGCGACCAGGTGGCCGAGCAGGTTCTGGTGCAGGACACAATCAAGCTAGTGGCGGGGAGTGACATCAACATATCTGAGAATGAGATACGCGATTTCTATGATGCCCACCTCAGCGAGTTCGTGACTGAGCCGAAGGTGAAGTTGGCCCAGATTTTCCTCAAAATCCCGACTGATAGCACTCCGGAGCAGGTCGAGGAACTGCGTCAGAAGGCCGAGCAGCTCCATATCTTGATCGAGGATGGGATGGCCTTTTCGGAGCTTGCTCGCACCTATTCCGAAGGACCATATCGCGAGAAGGACGGCGTGATAGGGGTGGTCGGTCACGGCGAGATACTGCCCGAGTTGGAGGACATCGCGTTCGGGTTGCAGACGGGAGAGATGAGTCCGGTAATCCAGACCACGTACGGGCTCCACGTACTGAAGTCACTCGAATCCTTTCCTGCGCGCAAGATCACCCTTGATGAGGCGCGGCCACTTATCGAGGACCGCATTACTGAGACAAAACGAAGCGAAAAATACAAGGAATGGATCAAGAAACTGCGTGAGGATGCCTTCATTGAAGTGAAAATCTGACACCGAACGGAGAGAGAATGACCACAATCATTGATGTGAAGGCGCGCGAAATCTTGGACTCGCGAGGGAATCCGACCATCGAGGCAGAGGTCACACTGGCGAGCGGGGTATTTGGGCTGGCCGCGGTGCCTTCGGGGGCTTCGACGGGAGAGCACGAAGCGATAGAGCTGCGCGACGGTGACAAGAAGCGATACGGCGGCAAAGGCGTGATGAAGGCCGTCCAGAACGTGAGCGAAATCATCGGCCCGCACATCGTGGGACTCGATGCGACGCAGCAGCTCATGGTGGACGCCGCGATGCTCGAGCTTGACGGCACGCCGAACAAGAAAAAGCTCGGCGCAAATGCAATTCTCTCCGTTTCGATTGCCACTGCCAGAGCGGCATCCGTCGCCCTGGGACTGCCGTTCTATCAGTATCTCGGCGGGGTGAACGCGCATCTGCTGCCCGTTCCGATGATGAACATCCTCAATGGAGGCAAGCACGCCGACAACAACCTCGACATCCAGGAGTTCATGATTGTTCCCGTCGGCGCGAAGAGCTTCCGCGAGGCTCTCCGAAAAGGCGTGGAGGTGTTTCACGCGCTTAAGGGCATCCTCAAGAGCAAGGGACTCGTCACCGCCGTGGGCGACGAAGGCGGCTTCGCGCCGAACCTCAGCTCGAATGCGGAGGCGCTCGGCGTGATCGTTGAGGCGATCAAGGCTGCAGGATACAGGCCCGGACGCGATGTGCTGCTTGCCTTGGACCCGGCGGCAAGCGAGTTCTATGATGCCTCGTCGGGGAAATACGTGTTGAAAGCCGAGAAGAAACCGGAGAAAAGCTCCGGCGCGATGATAGATTACTACCGCAGCCTCATCGATGAATATCCGATCGTATCCATCGAGGATGGGCTCGCCGAGGACGATTGGGACGGCTGGCATGCGCTCACTGCTAAGCTCGGGGACAAGATTCAGTTGGTCGGCGACGACTTGTTCGTCACTAACACGGAGCGGCTCAGGACAGGTATCAAGAAGAAGGTTGCGAACTCGATTTTGATAAAGCTCAATCAGATCGGCAGTCTGAGCGAGACACTTGAGACCATTGATCTGGCGAAGAGCGCCGGCTATACAACGGTCATTTCTCATCGAAGCGGCGAAACGGAAGATTCGACGATAGCCGATGTAGCTGTGGCGACGAACGCGGGACAGATCAAGACGGGTTCTGCTTCCCGCTCGGACCGAGTGGCGAAATATAATCAGTTATTGCGCATCGAGGAAGCGCTTGTCGATGTGGCGACCTTCGGAGGGAAGGACGTTTTCCCGTCCGCACGATGAAGACTGCTATCAAGAAGATTTCCAGATACCTGCTGATGGGCGTCATTGTGGCCGGCTGCGCATACGTCTTATGGCCCGGCTTCAAGCGATATTACGCGCATCGAGAGCAGGTGAAGCAACTGGAGTCGGAAATCGCGAAGCTCGAAATCGAGCGGGCTGAGCTGGAAAAGCAGATGCAAGCGCTCGAGCGACAAGACCCGGAGCATATCGAGCGGCTCGCACGCGAACGGTTACATCTTACGAAGCCGGGCGAGACCATTTTCCGATTCAAGGGCGATCAGTAAGGACGTTTTCCTCGTATCTTCCACTCTTCTTCTTCATTTACTATCGGTATTATTGTTGGGATTATCCCCTAATAGAAACTGTCCCACAATTCGCAACAAACAATCCGTGTTTGTAGGTACGAATTCATTCGCAAGGCTTTCTTCGGTCTCGTTTCGCCATGTGAATGCGAATAAATTCGCGCCTACGGAACCGTGGGACAGATTCAGCCCCCATAAGTTCACAAGTTACAGGAACTTCTCAATAAGCACTTCATCCACATATCCGCCGCGCAGCTTCGCCTGCCTTTCCGCAATCCCTATTATGCGAAAGCCGAGCTTGAGATGGAACGCAAGTGAAGCGCGATTATCGGACCGGACATAGGTGAATATCTTCTCGTAGCCCTTGCGCTTGGCGGCCTCAAACGTGGTTTCCGAAAGTCGCGCGCCGATTCCCCGCCGTCTGTGTTCCATGTCTATGAATGTGCCGATTGAGGCGACATGGTGAAAAGCTTTGGTCGGCAGGGCGCTGAAAGGCTCTATCGTCTGGAACCCATGAATCGCACGACTGCGGCTGCATTCGGCGACATGGAAGACGCCGTGCTCGGGGAAATTCGTGATAAACGTCCGCTCATCATCCACCGTAAATAGAGTATCAAGGACTGTGTACGCGCCACTCTCGATGACTTGATTCAGGATGCGCGCAATATGCTCGGCGTCGTCCAGCCGGGCCGGACGGATGAGGATCTCCATCGCTTCTCCACTGGTCGGGACTTCTTTCAACGCAAATCTCCTTTTGAAGCTTTCTTTGACTGCATTCCACGGCGTCCTTGCGGCTTCACAGTGTCACGTGACATGATTCTATCACATTCTCAGTAGCCATTTGCTGGGGGCGAGATGAGAAAATCATTACTTTGGAGTGAATATCGGGTGCTGGAACGGGGACGGAAGTGGTGCAAGTAGCTGTATTGAAAAGAGATAAGCAAGGTACTGTGGATGGAGACGAGCCATCACAGAAGGGGGCGGCCCTTGCCTTTTGGCGCATCTTGATGGGGCCTTGGTTCCTGGAAGCTGTCCTCGATGGGCCTGACGGCGGCCAAAATTCATCGTATGCGATGGCTCTGAGGAGGGTTTCGTATCTGGCGGGGCAGAAATATGTTGCAATTTTGACATATTTATGCTAGATTATGTTTGAGATTTGTGACATGCAGAGGAAAGCGACCCGGGTCGGATGCACGCGTTTCCATCAAGTTGGCCCGATTCAGCACCCCAAGAGTTGATGGAGCGCAGGCGATCTTCTGCTGAACCGCGTGGCCGGAAGATAAATCCCCAGCAACGCATCCCAAAGGGTGGAAATTTGTCACCTTGCACTATGGTATAATCCGGGCCCGCAGGTGACCGTATCAGTGCGGGGAGCAGTTGCTGTCATTTTTCGGCGCGCGCCAAGGGCGGAGCGGCAGTCCACAGAGGAGAGAGTATGATGTCAAGCGCATTGCTTCACGTGGTCACGTATGCGGCATTCATTGTTTTCGTTGTCGCCGTAGCTGTACGAATTTATAAGATACAGTCCATGCCCGTCCACTTGAGATGGGACCTCTATCCCGTCGCGCATGAAGGCAAGCGTTCGCATTACGGCGGCTCATATTTTGAGGAACTCGACTGGTGGAAGAAACCCCGTGAGTTCTCGTGGATTGGTGAACTCAGGGGCATGCTGCCCGAGATGCTGTTCATCAAGGCGCTGTGGGAGAATAATCGGCCTCTGTGGTATCGTTCCTTCCCGTTCCATTTCGGCTTGTACATACTCATTGGGTGGGTGGGGCTATTGGTCGTAGGCGCCATTGCTCAGATTGCAGGAATACCGGTGGAAGCCGGGACCGGCTCGATAGTGGGCGTTGCCATTCATTATCTGACGGTTCTTGCCGGCGCTTTCGGGCTTATTCTGGCGACGATCGGCGCTGCTTTACTCCTGCATCGCAGGCTGACGGACCCCGAAGTGGAGGGCTACACCTCGCCCGCGCACATTTTCAATCTCGCTGCTTTCCTCGGCGCGTTGTTAGTCGGTTTTCTCACCTATATTCTCGTTGACCCCACGTTCGCACTCGCACGCGGCTATGTGCAGAGCCTCATCGTCTTCAATGTGAGCGCGCCGGTGGGAAGCTCGGCGGTCGCACTCGAGTTTCTCCTTTTCTCGCTGTTGCTCGCGTACGTGCCGCTCACGCATATGTCGCACTTCTTCACGAAATATTTCTTCTATCATAAGATTCGATGGGATGATGAACCGAACTTCAGGGGCTCGAGGCTGGAAAAAGAGATTACCGAGGCAATCGGCTATCCGGTGACCTGGGCCGCTCCGCATCTTAAGGCGGACGGCAAGAAGAACTGGGCCGATATCGCCACGGAGGAGGTTGACAAGTAATGAAGAAGAAGATCAAGGTGGAGGATATCAGCAGGCCGACCGAAAAGCTCACGCGCACAGACCCGAAGGATTTCAAGCCGCTGCCGCCTCCGTATGATAAGCCGGAGAATCTTCCCCCGTGGGTTCCGCTCAAGGTTTCGGATGACATTGAATCGTCTTTGGATGATACCATCGCCGTAGCGGTTCCGAAGCCAAAGACCAAGGAAGAAGAGCAGGAATTGGTCCGGAAGTTCCTGTCCGGCCTCGAGAAGCTCTTTACGAAGGAGAACAACTGGACATTCCTTCAGTTACTCACGTTGACGATGGAGCATTGTGCCAAATGTCAAACCTGTTCCGATGCCTGTCACATCTTCGAGGCGAGCGGCCGCAACGAGGTGTACCGGCCTTCCTACCGGTCCGAAGTGCTCCGGCGCATTTACCACAAGTATCTCAAGCCGGGCGGAAAGTTCTTCGGCAAATGGAAGCACGGCGATATCGATTTGAACTGGACGACCGTCGCCCGGCTCATCGAGCTTTCGTATCGATGCAACATCTGCCGCCGCTGCGCGCAGACGTGTCCCATCGGCGTTGATAATGCTCTCGTCACCCATGAGCTGCGCAAATTGTTCAGCCAGGAGATGGGCATCGCGGCGCGTGAACTCCACGAAAAAGGCTCGATGCTTCAGCTTCGCGTCGGCTCGTCGACCGGCATGAACCCGCTCGTCGTCAAGGACAACATGGACTTCATCGATGAGGACATGTCGGAAAAAACCGGCATGACCATCAAGACCCCGTGGGATAAGGAAGGCGCAGATGTCTTGCTCATCCACAATGCCGGTGAAATCATGGCATGGCCGGAGAACCCGGGCGCGTTCGCGGTTGTACTCGAGGCGGCCGGAGTGAGCTGGACGCTTTCGAGCGATATTCCCGCGTACGACGGCATCAACTACGGCCTGTGGTATGATGATTTTCAGCTCGCGCGCGTCGCCATAAAGCACGCGCAGGCCGCCAAGAAACTCGGCGTGAAGAAGATTGTCGTCGGCGAATGCGGCCATTCGACGAAATCCCTCATGGTGATTGCGGACCGCGTGCTTACGGGCGACCTGAACGTTCCGCGTGAGAGCGCGATGACGTTCCTCGAGGACCTCGTCTTCAGCGGGAAGCTCAAGCTCGACCCGTCCAGAAACGACTTCCCCGTCACGCTCCACGACCCGTGCAACATGGTGCGCTTGATGGGAATAGTCGAGCCGCAGCGAAGAATCCTCCGCCACCTCTGCCCGAAATTCCGCGAGATGGAGCCCCACGGAGTTCACAACTATTGCTGTGGCGGCGGCAGTGGCTTTGCCATCATGAGCGGATACAATTTCCAATCGTGGCGAAACCACGTATCCGGGCGCAAGAAGCTCGAGCAAGTGCTCAACGCTTTCCAGGATGACCTCAGCCCCGAGACGCACAAGTACCTGTGCGCGCCATGCAGCAACTGCAAGGGCCAATTGCGCGACATATTGTTCGCGTACGATGCATGGGAGAAGTGCGGCATCCTGTATGGCGGGCTCGTCGAACTCATCGTCAACGCTATGACGGATGTCAAGCCCGGATTCATCGAATGGGAATGGCATTGATGCCCGTAGTCGCAATCGAAGCTCTCCTTTTGTCATTCCCGCTTTCGCGGGAATCCAGTGTCGACGGAAGGAGACATCACGCCCGCAGAGCGCGACAATCTGCGAGGTGCCTTGTGAACCTTGTACGGGCGAGCGCGCTCGCGGCGCATTGCGAGGAAATTGCCCTTGTAGGCGCAGGCCCCCGCGCCTGCCCAAACGCCGAACAAGGGGGGCACGACATAAGAATAGCTTTGGGGTTCCGACTGTTCTCTGTAGTGGTCGTTCGCGAACGACCCCTACAAAGCCGGAGACCGTCTATCTGGATGTGCTGACCGGAACGAAAGGATGAACGCGATGGCGAACGCAAAGAAGAAGATTCTGGTGCTCGATGACGAGCCGGATGTGGTGACGTACCTCGTGAGCCTCCTCGAGGACAACGATTACATCGTCGTCTCCGCCATGGACGGCAAAGCGGGGATGGAAAAGGCGAAATCCGAGAAACCCGACCTCATCACGCTCGACATCTCCATGCCCGAGAAGTCCGGCATCCGGTTCTATCGAGAGATAAAGGCCGACCCCGAGCTGAAGAAGATACCGATTGTGATTGTGACCGGTGTCTCGAGCACGCAGGACGCCGGCACCGGCAAAGATTTCGAGCGGTTCCTCGGCACGCGCAAGCAAGTGCCTCCGCCCGAAGGCTTCATCATGAAGCCCATCGAGGAGGCCGAACTCCTCGGCACCGTCAAAAAGCTGCTGAACGCATAGGTATCATACTCCACTGAGAATTACAGAAGGGTATTCCAACCGCGGAATGCCCTTTCTTGTTTGATTCCTCTTCCACGCCTGTAGAGGCGAACCTCGTGTTCGCCCATTCTTTCTGCCACGAAAGGACACGAAAGCTCTGACCATTTTTCGTGCCTTTTGTGCTATTTCGTGGCTACAATCATTAACTTCTTTCGGGAACCACGGATGGACACAGATTCACTCGGATTCCAATCCAAAATCGGAAACCCAAAATCTAAAATCCGTTGAGCCGTCCATGCTGTCCATATCGTCCACGCGCCTGCGCGTCACACCAAAAACGCAGGAACCGCCGATTCTCGCCTCCACAAGAATGACATTAAAGAAGGTGAATTCGTGTGATTCGTTCCATTCGTGACGTTCGTGATCCAGAGTTTCTTCTTCTTTGGTTTGGTTGCGGCTTTGCCAGGATTTGTCGTCTTATGTCTCTTTCAATCCAAAATCGATTCATTCGTGCTCCAATTTCCATAGAAAAAATACGAAAAGATGCGTCACTTGCGTCACGAATTCGCAAAATCGTGGACCACGCTCCTTCGCAACTTATTTCGAATCAACTTCTTGTGCATCCCCTCTCGACTTTCGATTTTCGATTCTCGCCCGTTCTTTTGATTTCCGAGATGCGTCACGATGCGTCACTTGCCTCACGGTCCCCGCGCGGATTGGAACTTCCTCGGGACTGTCCCCGTCCCGCTCCGCGCAGAGCGTTTGGATTGAAGGGAGGTTCAGAATGTTCAGAACAGGAGAGTGGCCGCCCTCTTAGCCTTGATCACCCGATTTTCGCGAGTCTTGCGAACGGATATCAGGCGGTTCGGCCTTCTGCACGGCCTGTGGGGTCCAGAGGTAGAGGGTGTGCCCGGTTTCTCGGTCGCCGTCGAAATGCACGTTTGTGATGCGGGGGAAATAGAGCTTGAATAGGTGTTTTTTCCTTACGAAGAGTCCTGCGGAGAACTCGGGAAAGGGAGCGGCGGGACCGTCCTGAAAATGATACACCTGTTCCGGTGAATAGGTCGGGGAGTTCAGAAAGCGCGTCATAGAGTCTCGGTACTGCAGTGTCCGTTGATACAACTTGAGATGTTCTTGCTTCCTGTAGGCCGCCATGCTGCTGATTGTCCGTGCGTTGCCCATGTTGAGCGTGAGCACCGCTGCGCCGAGGACCGCCCAGGGAAGAATGCGAGAGAAGGGGAATCGGCGAGCGCCATTGCGGCTCAGGAAAAGAGGAGGCGACAGGAGAAGTCCAAACGCGATGGATGTTGCCGCAACGGGGTAGCAGAAGAAGCGCCAGTGCAGGATCGAATCAATCCACGGGGCCAGAAGGAGATTGATATGTATCCGCCACACGAGGGGAATGGCAAACATCATGAATCCAAGCATCAGCCAAAACGCGGCGATGTACGTTTCCCGCATCTTGAAGATGATTCCCTTCAATAGTAACAGGGAGAACACGCAGAGGACCAGCACGTAATGTCTCGCAGGGAACGGCAACATCCGTTGAATGGCGGCCAGATAGAAGTCGGGTGACATGCTCGTTACGGCGCGAACGTTATCCGCGAATGTAGATTCAACATAGCGCATAGCCCACGACGTTTGGTAGAGAAAGTACTTACTATTGAGGTACTCGCGCAGCAGCAAGTAACCGGTCACGATACCGACGAAGGGGAGAATAATTCTTAGGTGTAGCGACACGCTCCCCCCGAGTTTTCTTTTCCAGAGCAGCCGAGCATACAGATACAGCCAAACGCCGATGCCGGCAAACGCGGCAATGCTGAAGAAACCGAGGCTGACGAGGAAACACAGCAGTCCTCTGTAGTAGAACTTAAGGGAAGTCTTAGGCGCCGCCGAGACAGTTGCGCCATGGTTGGCGGGGCGAAGAGCCGCGCTGACTTGACTGCCTTGCGAAGCGTTCCAAGTAGGCGAATGTTCGGGAGTATCTTCGTCCAACGTTTTAGCAAACGCGTCAAAGCAAATACTCATGAGCAGGAAAAACGTCAGACTCATTGTCCAGTGCCCATTTATGCACCAAAGGATGCAACTCGACGGTTGCAGTGAACTTCCGTAGGCGAGCGCGGCAATGGCCGAGAGAGCAATGGAACTCGTGTGTGTGTGAACAATATGGAAAATGAGCCAGCAGTTTGCGAGATGGAAAAGGAGGATGCCGAGCCGAATGAGGGTTGAAGTCTCGAACAGATAGTAAAGCCCTCCCATGAACAGGCGATAGAGAGGCAGAAAATGGTCATTCCATGGCACTATGAGCGATTCGAGCAAACCGAATTCTTTGACCTGCGATAAGAAGAGATAGTCGTCCGACTCATAACGGTCAAGGGACACGGTAGGCAAATAAACGAACGCGCTCAGGGCAATAACGAGGCCAATAACGGCGAGGCGAAGAAGGGGCCGGTGATTATGCGATGTGGATAAGCGTAAGCGCATGATGTTTCGTTATTGCCTTGTCGGTTGCATACGTCCGGTGACTCTGACCGCTCTGCGGTGCATTATGGAAGCCCCGTCTCGAGATACATTTCTGCCTGAGGCGCCGTATTGTTTGCAGGCACGTGGCATATTGTCACTGCCTCATCCCATTAATGGGTGGCTCTCTCCGTCGCTCGACAATTCGGCGGTATGGCTCGTAGAGGGCACTGGCAACCAGCACGGAGAGCGCGGGATGCAAGGGCGAGCAGTAGCGCAGAATTGAGTATGCATGGGTAAGCGAGTAGAGCGCAGAGAACGCCAGCGCAAGGCCCACGATGAGGAATACCTCATTTCTATTTCGTATAGCGATGTATGTGCCGATAATCAGAAGAAGGTTGAAGAGAACCAGATAGTAACGTGAAAACTCGAAATACAGCAAGTCGAAGTCGAAAGAGAACGCGGCTGGATGCGGATGTGTCCAATAGTTGTATGTAAACCAGAAGTAGAACAGCGATTTCAGGCGGAGGACCAGGAAATCGAACGGGTGTTCCCGAATGAACGTAAGGCCGGCCCCGATGAGATATTCGTTTCTTTCAGCCTCGTTCATCCCGCGCATCTCTACTTCCATTGCCGGTGTCGGCCAATGCGTCGAATCGCCGTCATTGGCGGCGAGGCTGCCCGTGGCCTTCTCGTTATTGCCTTGCCAAAAATTCACTCCAAACGAGGTATCTACGGGGATGAATTTGTTGAAAACCACATAGTTTCGGATTGTCCACGGCAAGACCGTAACTATAGCGAGTGTGCAGAGGAGGCCGATGCACGAGAGTCTCTTTCTTAGGCTGATGCTCCTGAGAGCGCAAAGCCACAGGAGGGTCACGGGCAAGAAGGTGAGGATCACCGGTTTCACCAGAGCGCCGACCCCGAAGAGGAATCCCGAGAAGGCTGCGTATCGTCTCAATTGAAACACCTGTATCTTGTAGAGATTCACGAGGAGCACGAGCATGATGCCCGTGAGAAAGACCTCCGGCAGCAGTCGAAAATTCTGGGTAATCACAAAGTAGTCAGTGATGAGAACGAGGACCGAGATTGCGGCAACCGCCGGGGAGAAGATGTGTTTGGCAATCCGATAGACGGGGAAACAGAAGAGTGAGGTGATCACTATGTGGATGTAATAGGCAAACAGATAATGGTCGGCGGATAATCCGAGGTACTTCATGAGGAATGCGAGGTAAGCCACGTAGAGGGGCGCACGATATGCAGATGGACCAGCCCATGAAAAAAAGGAACTTTCTTCTATGACAAACCCTTTGCCGCCGGCAAGCCAGATCGCCATCAGGCCGTGTTCGAAGAATGTATTCCATGGCGGAGATGCCTTGTACAGGAAATAAAGCTGAATGAGGAACGAACTGACGCAACAAAAGAGGAGGAAGAGCAGCTCTCTGTTGGTCAGGGAAACCAGCGTGCATCGAGGCAAGGAAGCCGAAACGATTTTCTGGAGCCTTTGGCGTATCGGCATTTGTTTGCTGTTCCTCGAACCGTCGCTATACCTTAGAGTGCGCGACTCTTCTTCAGGATGGCAATGATTTCCGGCGCAAGAGCCTGCCCTATCTTTTTCCTGCCTTCGACGGTGCAATGTCCAAGCCAGTCGTTGAAGTGTTCATGCTCGAGCGCGCCGGAAAGGTCTACGAGGCGTATATTGTGCCCGCTGGTTGCCCTGATGATACGCTCCCTTGAGCGGTCAAACGCAGCCTGATCCCATATTCCGAGATTTGCAAGATATTCCTTGTCCATCGGCCAGATATAGAAAAGCACCTGTGTCTTACCTTCGGACACCGTTTCGACGAAGGCAACGAGGTCGCGAAATGTCGGATTGGAATCTGTAATTATCATGGGAAAAGTGGCAGCCACCCCTGCCGCGTCGGAGGTAAATTTCTCAGTGCTCTTGGGAGAGATTTCCTCTTGTCCCCATTCTGAAATAAGCTGGAGAGTCAACTCTCTTACCTTTTGCGCTTTCAGCGAAGCGTTGCCATCTGGGGAGAGCTTGAAAAAAGACTGCGCATTCTCTACTAGCCAACTCTTGATTCCCATCGGAATGAGGCCGTAGTAGTAAGCCTTGTATTCGAGCTGCCGCACCCTTGATATCCCTCTTGATGCTAACGGGTCATGGTGGTCGCTGGAGGACTTGTTGCGTTGTGGGACAAGAGCAGCGAGTTCGGGATAGAACCAGACAGCTTCCTTTCGCCAATAGTCCCCGAACCATCGCCAGTTAACTGGAACAACGATGAGTTGAGGGGAATACTTGAGCGCTTCAAAGTAGAGGCAGTAATAGTCGAACATTGCGGCTCCCACAAAGGGCCACTCGATGAATCCCAACTCTGGCCGGGCATTGTGCGCATCCAACAAATCCTGGATGCTTTCCGCCAAGTAGACTTTTGACCGCGAGGGATCTGTATCGTCGGCGGGTAACAGGTAGTTCGAATCGCCGAAGCTGATGATTCGTACTGCATTCTCATATTTCGGCAAATTCTTACCCGGATGCTTCCTGAATACCACTGCATAAGGCTTGCTTCTGCTTGCGTGCGCGAGCACAGGGTCCATGCCGATGCAGAGCAAGCAGACGATGGGCGCCAGTGCCAACCAGACCAGGTAGTAGGCTGCGATCTTCACGGAAGCTGCACTTGTGACTGTTCTCAGGCGCATGGTCGAGCCGAATGACCAAGACGGAGGCTTAACCCCACAAGAATATGGACACGATGGGAGTGGGGAGCTGACCAGGATAAAATGAGGGCGATCATGAGAAACGCTCTGAATGCTGCGCTATTGAATGACATTCGTGCTACTCATTCCACGAGTTTACGGAAGCATTTTTCAGGATGGCAACGATCTCTGGCGCGAGAGCCTGTCCTACCTTTATCCTGCCTTCTCTGACGCAATGAGCGCCCCAATCATAGAAATGCTCGCGTTGAAGCAGGCCCGAATAGTCTACAAAGTGAACATTCCGTTTATGCGTCGCATTGATGATGCGTTCCCTCGAGACTTCAAAGGCCGACTGGTCCCAGGCTCCCATGTCAGTCAGATATTCTCGGTCCATTGGCCAGATATAGAAAAGCACATGCGTTCCGTGTTTTGACGCCACATCGGCAAGAGCACAGAGGTCACGGAATGTCAAATTGGACTCGGAGATATCCATGGGAAATCTACTGGCCACCCGGCTTCGGTCGGCAATGAATCTCTTGCGGCTCTTAGTCTCCTCTTCTCCGAATTCCGGCGGAAGAGGAACCGCTGTTTTTCTCTCCATTTGCTTTTTTATGAACATGGCTCGAGCCGTAGGATTGTCGAAGAAACCCTTCTTATTTTCTATTGCCCACGCCTTGATTCCGATGGGGAAGAGGAAATAGTAGTGGGCTTTGTATTCGATCTGTTTCATCGTAGATATGCCTCTCGATGTCAGGGGATTCATATCGCTTCCGTCGAGGTCGCGACTTCGGACAGGAACAAGCGCTGTCAATTCCGGAAACCAATACTCTTCTGTCGCTGCAATTTTGGCGAACCATTTCCAGTTAATCGGGACAATGATGATGTGTGGGGAGTATCTGAGTGCTTCATAATAGAGACAATAAAAGTGAAACATCCGTGCCCCAACAAACGCCCAGTCGATAACATCCACCTTCACATCCCCACCGTGCGCACAAAAAGATTCCTCGATGTTTTCCTCCAAGAAAATTCTCGATACGGACGGATGCACGTCTGTGTCAACGGGATAAAAATAATTGGAGTCGCCCATGCTGACGATCCGTATCGCATTATTGTGGTTCTGTACAGTCCGGCGATGCTGATTACTGAATACCACTGCATAAGGCTTGCTTCTGCTTGCGTGCGCGAACACGGAGTCCATGCCGATGATGGGAAGGGAGAGGATGGGCGCTATTGCCAAGCAGACCAGGTAGTAGGCTGCGATCTTCACGGAAGCGGCACTTGTGACTGTTCTCAGGCGCATGGCGTAGTCGTGTGACTAAAACTGAAAGTATATGAAACGTTGCTCAGTTGTGAAAAAAAGGAATATAAAGATGGTGGCGCATGAGTAGCCGAACGCCTGGATGGGCGCAGGCAATCTCACGTACCACTCTTCCATTTTCCACGTGCTCCTCACGATGTGGCTGAGGCTTGCTATCGCCAGCATGAGCACAATCGGCATCTCGAAGGAGTTGGCGGCGGAAGCAGCGGTAACGATGTTTGTGAGGATATGCCCTGCCTTCGCGAGTGACTCAGACCTGAACAGAATCCAGCCGAGGCAGACCAAATGGAACGTTACCAGTGTAACGACGGCCGACATGACGCGGGACCGTGGCGAGAATAGTCGGCGGAAGAGTTCGGATTGTTCTTCAAGGAATCGCTGCACGGAAATCAGCGCTCCATGGTAGAAGCCCCAGAGCACAAACGTCCAGTTTGCGCCGTGCCACAGTCCGCCGAGCACCATTGTTGTCATCAGATTGAAGTGGGTGCGGCCGCCGCCTTTGCGGTTGCCGCCGAGTGGGATATACAGGTAGTCGCGCAGCCACGTAGACAAAGAGATATGCCAGCGTCGCCAGAATTCTCGGGGATTCTTGGAAATGTACGGGAGGTTGAAATTGATGGGAATCTCGAAGCCGAACAGTTTGCCGCAGCCAATGGCGATGTCGGTGTAGCCGGAGAAATCGAAGTAAATCTGGAACGCATAGGCATAGACTGCCACGAGAGTTGCAAGCCCGGAATAGTCGGCGGGTGCGGCGAACACCTTTTCAACATAGACGCCGAGGAAGTCGGCGAAGACGATTTTTTTCACGAGCCCCTGAGCGACGAGAAAGATGCCCCGCACGGCGTTTTCATCGTCGTATGTCCGCACGGTCTTGATTTGGGGCAGTAAGGTCTTGGGTCTTACGATTGGGCCGGCGACGAGTTGGGGAAAGAAGGAGACATAGGCTGCGAAGTTCCACAGGGACTCCTCGGGTGGCTCTCCCCGGTAAGTGTCGATGACGTAGCTCATCATCTGGAATGTAAAAAAGGAAATTCCGAGGGGCAGCATCAAATCGAGCATCGGAAAATGGGCAGGGGCTCCGGAGAAATTCAACAGCGACTGAAGCGATTGCGTGGCGAAATTCGCGTATTTATAGAATCCAATGCTTAAGAGGTCGAGCGCAACGGCGAGAAAGAGATATCGACCGGCCGATTTCGGCTTCCGGGCAATCTCGAGCGCAAGTGCGAAATTCAGTACGATGAGTATGAGCAGCAGGAAAAAGTAAATGGGATAAGAATAGAGGTAGAAGAAGAGGCTCACCCCCACAAGAATATAGACGCGATGAGAGTGCGGAGCTGACCAGAACAAAATGAGGGCGATTATGAGAAACGCTCCAAATGCTGCGCTATTGAATAACATTGGTGCTATTCATTCCCAAGGGTTTGCGGAAGCTTCGGAAACTTTTCAGTCGATCCGCGAGTTTCATACATCTTTCTTTACAGCCGACGCTTGTTCTACCCTTCTCAGGAGCGCAGTCACGAGAGCATAGAGCACAGCGAGCGCAAAGCCGGGCAGGAGCGCATCTTCTGTTGGCATAAACAGGCGGATACGGAAGAGCCGTGTCTCGCGTCCCACATAGGATATGAGCGCTAACATAGGATAGTAAAGCACCATCAACGCGAGTGCGGCGTATATCATCATCATCAACGTTTTCAGAAACAATCTAACGATTTTCATGAGGTAGTCGCTTCCGGGTCGCCTGCCCCGTACGAGAGTACCATAATCCGCGAGTTCGGACGAATATAGTTTATTACAACTATGCATGAAGAATCAAGTCGGACAGGGCCGCGGGGTGTCCGACACCAACGGGTGGCCGCGGGTGCATCTCAGCGGGCGCATCTCATCCGAAGATAGGAGGGGTCGCGAACGACCCCTCTCATTTCGGCGGCATGAGAGCCCGGCCCCACCGGACCATAAATAATGAAGAAGCGGTTCACTTTTGCCTGACAGGGTTGACCCCGTCGCACACAAAAGCTTATAGTATTATCTGAGAGCAAATCATTAGATGGAGCGCATTTTCGGGTCTGGAGGGCGGCTCCCTGAATACCTTGGTGAAAAATGAAAGAGCGCGGACGATGCAAACGAGGGGAATTACGATGAAACCAAATAGCATCTGCCTTTGGCACGTCATCATCTGTGTGGGGTTGTTGGTTCTGCTGGGTTGTGATGTCAATGGCCCAACAGGCGAACAGACGAAGGCTGTTCCGACAATGTCTCCATCCGGTGACAGCGCGCCTTCAGGCGTTGGCGAATCACTCTCCGCAGGCCTCACGCCAGCGGCAGCTCAGGAGGCCGACGCAGAAGGAAAGAATGAGAAACCAGCAAAGCCCGTGCCCGAGGACATGGTGTTTATCCCAGCGGGCGAATTCCTCATGGGAAGCCCGGCCGGGGTGGGAGCAGAGAACGAGCGTCCGCAGCATCCCGTGTACGTGAATGCTTTCTGCATTGATAAATATGAAGTGACAAACGCTCAGTTCAAGGAGTTCGTAGATGCAACGGGCTACGTGACCGACGCGGAGAAACAAGGGTATGGGGATTTCCTGGATGGTGTCCTGTGGAGACGAGTGCCGGGGTCGAGTTGGCGGCATCCGTACGCCCCGACGAGCACGATAGACCACATCATGAGTTCGCCGGTTGTGCAGGTGAGTTGGAACGACGCGGTGGCATATGCGCGATGGGCGGGCAAGAGATTGCCGACCGAAGCCGAATGGGAAAAGGCGGCCCGAGGAACCGACGGCAGGGAATATCCGTGGGGAAACGACAATCCCCGAGACGGCGGCCGATACCGGACGAATTATAATCCTTCCCGTCTTGACGAGGATGGGCATCGCTTTGCGGCTCCCGTCGGGAGTTTTGAGAGCGGCAAGAGCCCGCACGGCGTCTATGATATGGCGGGGAACGTCTCCGAGTGGTGCGCCGACTGGTATGCGAACGACTATTACCAACAAAGCACTTCCCGCAATCCGCGCGGCCCGGCGACCGGGCAGCGGCGTGTTCTTCGCGGAGGAACGTGGGCTGACAAGGCCGATGCCATCCGGGCAGCGTTTCGCGACAGCGCCACACCCGAGAGCAGATACTATTACATCGGTTTCCGATGTGCTCAGGACTGCAAATAGGGCGGCCGATTGAAATCCCGGGATAACTCGGAATAATAGGCAAAAAGCCTATGCCCGCCGGATACGCGCTTTTTCTGCTTTAATACTGGCCATTGATTCTGCTGTTGTTCATCAGCGTCGTCTTCCTCGCGGGGCTCGGTGAGAAGTTGAGGATGCGGAGGTATGGCCGCCTCGTAGCGCCGCTTGCTGCACTCATCGGATTCATTCTGACAGCAGCAGGAGTCCGATGGGCAGCCTTGGGTGTTCCTTATCGGCCCACTGGGTACCGCAGCCACCATGGCGGCCGGTGATTACCATCCGGATAAAGAGGGGGTGTCAGAGAAATAGCCGAATGCATTTGCGGTAATTCCTTGCGCTGCTTGTGAAGGTCAACGCATCTTTGCGCTTTTCTCATTTCCCCTTTCCCCCGCATCTGATATAATAATGCCCGCCTCAGCCTGAGGTTGTCGACCTGTTGTTGAAACGATAATGAATTCAAGGGAAAGGAACACGTCATGGCAAAGATATCCGGAGGCGCTCTGGCCGCGCAGGTGATAAAGAACGACGGAATCAAATATCTGTTCGGCCTCGTGGGCGGGCACATCTATCCGATTATGGAGAACTGCGTGGAACTGGGAATCGGCGTGATTGATGTGCGCCACGAGGAATCCGCCGCTCACATGGCCGAGGGATGGGCGCTGGCCACGGGCAAGCCGAGCGTGTGCATGGGTACCGCCGGCCCGGGCTTCACGAACATGCTCACGGGCATCGCGAACTCGTTTGCAGGCGGGACGCCGATGCTCGCCATCGGCGGACGCGCCTCAATCAATGAGTTCGATACGGGCGCGTTGCAGGATTTCAATCAGCTTGACGTCGTGAAGCCGATGACGAAGTTCGCGCGCGCCGTCTATCAGATTGAGCGCATTCCCGACTATATGGGCATGGCGCTGCGTCACGCGACGAGCGGCCGCCCCGGACCTGCCTACCTCGAGGTGCCGAAGGACCTCTTGTTCGGTGAGATAGATGTCGCGTCGGTTCAGATACCGGAGTGTCACCGGATGCAGTCGCCTCCGGCGGGCAACCCGAGGGATGTTGAACGCGCGCTTGAGCTCATCGCAAAGGCGAAAAAACCGGTTGCCTTCGCAGGCGGGGGCATCTGGTGGTCGCAGGCGCATGAGGAACTGAAACAGTTTATCGAGAAGGCGGATATTCCCCTCTACACGCGCAGTTCAGCGCGCGGTTCCGTGCCCGATGACCATCCTCTGTGCTTGGGCCCGGGCTTCACGCTTGCGCCGAATGTCCTCAATGTGCTCGCCGAGGCCGATTTGCTCATCCTCCTGAGCGCGCGCTTCGGGTTCACGTTCAAGGCTGGCCTGATTCCGCCGAATCTCAAGATGATCCGCGTGGACATCGAGCCGTCGGAGATGTGCGCGGGCCGAGCGCCCGACGTGGGCATTGTCGGTGACGTCGGGACGGTGCTGCGTCAGTTCACCGACGGCATCAAGAAGATGTCGCACAAGGAGTGGGTCGAGCAGCTCCGCTCGGGCCGCGAGCAGATGCGCCAGGCGTTCGAGCCGCTGCTCTCATCCGACCAAAAACCCATTCATCCGCTGAGGCTCTGCCGAGAAGTCAGCAAGTTCCTCGACCGCGAAACCATCATCTGCACGGACGGCGGGGACATGTGCGTGTGGGGAAATCTCGCGCTGCCCGCGATGGGGCCCGGCTTGTTCATCTCGCAGGCATCGTCCATCTTCGGCTGTCTCGGCGTCGGGATTCCATACGGCATCGCGGCGAAGCTCGCGAAACCCGAGAAGCGCGTCATCGTGCTCACGGGTGACGGCGCCTTCGGTCTCACGCTCATGGAATTCGACACCGCGCTCCGACACAATGTCCCATTCGTTGCGGTCATCGGCAACGACCAATGCTGGGGAATGATTCATCGCCCCATCCAGAATCAGAAAGGAATGACCGTCGGCTGCCAGCTCGCGCACCGGCGATATGACAAGATTGTCGAGGCGATGGGCGGCCACGGCGAATATGTCGAAAAGCCGGAAGATATCGGACCGGCCATCCAGCGCGCGCTCGATTCCGGATTGCCCGCGTGCGTGAACGTGATGACCGACCCCGAGATCGGCCCGGGCCTCGGTGGGCTGTAACCGGCATTGTGCTGGAGGCACGCGGCTCCTGAACGCATGCATTGTCGCAGATTCAAGGGGTCGTTCGCGAACGACCCCTACACATCTATTCGGCACAGGGATTCACGGCTTCGCTCCATGAGCCATGAGCCGCCACTTAAGTCACAGGCCGCAGCCTATGATGATTCGTGCAAGTCCCGCCGTTTTCTGATATACTTAGGTCTGTCCTCGTCCAAACAGTTCGCGCTAAGACCAGGTTAATCGCAGCCGGACGCGAGACGGACGTTGAGTGAAACTGCAGAACCGGAGTGGGTGACGACGAGATTCAGAGCTCTCTGTGTCGGGGCGGCATGGGCACGATGAGTCCCGCCACATTTTCCTTGACACCCCCCATGGCCCGGAAGAAGCTGCCGCCCGAATTCAGCACGCGACCCTTTCTATGGGAGATGTTGGGTATGTCTGCGGTCAGATATTTGAATACGCGGATTCTGTCGTCGTCTATATCTATTAAGATTAAGGAAGAGCAATCGGCCTTATACTTTGAGAGAGGAGCACGTTCTCGTGTTGGAAGTCTTTCATTCTATCATCCATCGGACAAGAATCGTTCAGAATCACAAACGACACACCAGGAAAGCATGTTCCGGTCCCGAAAAACTCGCCAAGCAGGTTTTCTGGAGCCTTCTGATAGGAATGCTGTTGCTCGGTTCGGCATCGCTGCCGCGGGCTGAGCAGGGAACAGCCGTATCAAATTACCACTTCACGAGTCAGCAGTCGATGACGAAATCGACGCCTGAGGGGCTCGTGTCCAGCGCGCTCGAGAATTATGAGAGTCTCCAATCGTATCAATGCAGATTAACCCTTCATGCCACCAAAGGGGAAGAAGTACAGGACAGCGAATACCTCTTTTACTATCAAAAGCCCAATCTGGTGCGCATGCATGTGAGTGAGGGGAGCGGCAAGGGCAATACGGTGGTCTTACGGAAAGACGGCCTTATCCGGGGCAGGCGCGAGGGCGCGTTGTCGGTCTTCCCAATCACGTTGAAACCTGATGACGAACGCCTGCGCGACCTCTGGGACCGCCGGTTCGCGGAATCGGATTGGGGGAAGATTCTCGAGGAAACATTGGCGAGAATGAAAATGTCTGATGCCGATACGATGGAGGCTGTGGGCGGCGGTCAATTTCTCCTGACAATCCGGGGAGACGACGGCTTTCTGGAACAGACATGGCTCGAGCGCGACCAACTGACGCTCGCGAGGAAACATGTTCGTCTGCACAATGGCGATCGGCTCGATGTCAGATGGACCGATGTGGTCCTTAATCCGCAATTTGACGAAGATTTCTTCTATTTCTAGCAGTGCAGGAGCAAGTCTCCCACGGCTCTCATGGCGAAGCATCCTACCTTTCCTGACCAAGGTTTAACCCCGTCCAACCCTTGTTCTTCTCTGCAATTGGAGTGGCGCCATACGCTGTTTGGGAAATAGCGGCGTGATGGTGTATACTCTAGATGCGAAAAAGGTATTCCCCGGCTGGTGTCCCCTTTGCTGAACATGGGGAACTGAACCGGCGGTGGAACCGCAGGGAATAGGAGAAGGAGAAATCGTATGGCGTTAAGCAAAGAAGAGAGGCAGAAGCTATATGCCCAGGCCAGACAACTGAGGAAGGACATCGTTGATGTGACGAGTTGGGCGGGGGGAGCCCATATCGGAGGAGGATTGAGCGTCGTCGATATTCTGACCATTCTGTATTTCAAGTATCTGAATATTGACCCCACAAACCCGTGCTGGGAGGATAGGGATCGTCTTGTGTTGAGTAAGGGCCATGCCGCTGTCGCATATGTGCCGGTATTGGCAAGACGTGGGTTTTTCAGCATCGAAGAGATGAAAACCTTCAACAAGTTCAAGAGCCCTTTCGGGATGCATCCCGATTCCTGCAAGGTGACCGGATGCGATGCTTCCACGGGTTCTCTGGGGCATGGTCTGTCCATGGCAGTGGGCATGGCGCTCGGAGCACGGGTTCTTGGCAAAGACTTGAAAGTTTACTGCATTCTGGGTGACGGCGAGTGTAATGAAGGAAGCGTTTGGGAAGCACTGATGGCGGCCGCTCATTACAAGTTGACGAATCTGGTGACGATAATAGACCGGAACCGGCTGATGATTGACGGACCGACCGAAACGGTGATGGGAGTCGAACCATTAGCGGATAAACTCAAGGCCTTCGGAATGGATGTCGTGCCGGTGAACGGACATGACATGGACGCCCTTTCCGAAGGTATAGAAAAAGCCCTTGGCGCGAAGGAAAAGCCGATAGTCATCCTGGCCAATACGGTAAAGGGCAAGGGGATCGACTTCATGGAAGATCAGGTCCCCTGGCATTACGGGTCGGTGGATGCGGCGCTCAAAGAAAAGGCCCATGCCTCGATAGAAAAAATGTATGAGGCGATATTAAAAGGAGTAATGGCATGAGCGATGGAACTGGAACAACCTGGACATGCTACGATGCGGCCACGATGACGGCGCGGGAGATATACGGCCGCGTGCTGGCGGAGATGGGCAAGACAAACCCGAAAATCGTGGGGCTTTCAGCCGACCTGGCGAAATCCACCTCAATTGCCTTCTTCGAAAAGGCGCATGCGGACCGTTTCTTCAACGTTGGGATTGCCGAACAGAACCTGATGGGTGTGGCGGCGGGAATGGCAAAGATGGGACTGATCCCCTTTGCCAGCACGTTCGCGGTTTTCGCCAGTATGCGGGCTGCCGAGCAGGTGCGAACGGACATCTGCTATCAGAACCTGCCCGTGAAGATCATCGC
This sequence comes from Candidatus Abyssobacteria bacterium SURF_17, assembly GCA_003598055.1. Lineage (GTDB taxonomy): Bacteria > Abyssobacteria > SURF-5 > SURF-5 > SURF-5 > SURF-17. Next base: position 35,648 of record QZKI01000098.1, read on the forward strand.
CACCCATGGAGGAATAAGCTTCGGGGCGGCAGGCACGACGCATCACTGTACGGAAGACATCGCCATCATGAGAAGTTTTGCCAACATGACGGTTATTGTCCCCGCTGACGGTACGGAAACAGCGAATGCGGTACGGGCATGCGTGGATATCCCCGGGCCGGTTTATATTCGCATCGGGAGGGGATTCGAGCCGCCGTATTACGACAGCGAGGATTACGGCTTCAAGATCGGGAAAGCCCATACGGTGCGCGACGGAAGCGACCTTGCGGTTATCACGTGCGGCATAGGAGTCCTCCAGTCTGTGGAAGCCGCCCGCACGCTGGAAGAGGCGGATGGCCTTTCGGTTAGGGTCGTCAATATGCACACCGTCAAGCCTCTCGACAGGGATGCGATCATGAAAGCAGTGCTTGATACCCGGAGGATAATCACGGTGGAAGAGCATAACGTCCTCAGCGGTCTGGGAAGCGCCGTTGCCGACGTTATCGCCGAGAGCGGGAAGGGATGCGCTTTCCGGAAACTGGGGCTCCCGGACACCTATAGCGAGGTGGGATATCCCGAAGACCTCTATGCTCATTACAAGCTGGACGCGAACGGAATTGTGGATACGATTCGCGAGGTCATGAAGATCGAATTCGAGGAAGACGAAGATTGGGAAGACGAGGTATGACATGGACGCTTCCGTGCAAGATGTCATGACAGCCAGACTCTTCTTCAGGGCGGCCTTCCCGGTAATGAAGGTCCCCTTGAACGATGACCCCAAGATGAAGAAGCTCTTCGAGAACCTGACGGGGAAGGTCCAGTTTTGCGCTAACAATGGGGCGGAAAAAATCGGGTGCTACCTGACCTTTGATAACGGGGAATTCACCGTCACCGAGGGATTCTGCGAGCACCCTGAAATCACGATGCAGTTCTCATCCGTGGCAAAGATGAATACGATGCTTACGGGAGGAGTCGCTCTTCCAAAAATTCGCGGTTTCAGGAATTTTCGGCTGCTCCTTAATTTTTTCAAGCTCATGATGAGCCTGAAGCTGATGATGCCCACGGCCAATCCGAAGGACCCGCAAAAGCGGTATCTGAAGGTGAAGATGTCCCTGTATATGGTCACCACGGCATTGAGTGTCTTTAACAAGCTCGGCGACAGCCGGATGAAGGAATGGACCAGCAAACAGCCCGACAGAATCTATCAGTTTACCGTGGAGCCTTATGACGGAGAGAATGGGATAGCCGCCTATTTGCGCGTGAAGGCCGGCAAAACGAAGGCCGGACGCGGCGTCTACAAGCGGCGCCGCCCGTTCGTTCATTTCCGGTTCAACACAGTGGACGGCGCTATAAAGGTGCTGCAGAAGGAAGTGGAATTCGTGGAAGCAGTTGAAAAGAACTGTGTTTCCATTGACGGTTCGCCTGAATATGCTTCGCAGTTGAATGATATGATGGCTGTCCTTCAGGGAATGATGACGTGAAGCGAATGGGGTCAAATCGTTAGGGCGTGTTGCCGGAAACGTAGTAGGCGCCTGTCATTCTTCGCTAAGCGAAGAATCTCCGTCTGCAGGCGCAGAACAGTCGGAAAAGGAGAGATTCTTCGTTCCTTCACTCCTCATAAGAAACTGGCAACCATTTCGTCATTGCGAGGGAGCGAAGCGACCGAAGCAATCTCGTTGGTAGCATTGAAGATATGCACAAAGATTGCTTCGCTCGGACCTGCGGCCCTTCGCTCGCAATGAGCGCGCGGATGTCCTTTCACACATAATCCCAGCGCAGGTGGGGTCGAATGCTCAGAATGACAATCCTGACAGAACGGTGGACCGACACGTCATTCGGGCAACAAACCCTAAAGATTTGACCCAATTCTTACGCGGCTACTCGCCCTTGCAATCGCACTTACCAGACCGTCTCTTAAGTCTCTTCTTCCCGCTTCCGCATGCTATAATCCTCTAAACCGGGAAATAACACACAAGGCAGGTACACGCACAACACATGAAACAACATAACCGACGAGGCCGACCGCTTATCACATTTCATAACGTGACGTTACAGGTCAGAGATCGCCGCATCTTGCAGCATATGGACTGGTGCATTCGAAGCGATGAGCACTGGGCGATAGTCGGCGCCAATGGTTCGGGCAAGTCGGTGCTTGCAAGGGCATTATACGGCGCCGTTCCTGCCGTCGAGGGAGAAATTGAGTATCACTTTCTCAGCCGCAGGAAATTCAGGGCTGGCAAGGGAACTTTTCGGGGTCCGGAAAATTTCATAGCGCACGTTTCCTTTGAGGATCAGAGACGTCTCATCGGGATGGAGAGTTCCTATCACCAATCGCGCTGGAATAGCATCGACGCCGACGGCACCCTCACCGTTCGGGACGTGCTGTCAAGCGATGCGGCCAGCGCTTCCCCGCCGAGACGTTCACCGGGAACGCAAGCAGATGGAAAGAGGCAGAGGCGAATGGTGAAACAGCTCGGGATAGACCATCTTCTCGACCGAAAGATCATGCGTCTTTCCAACGGAGAAGTGCGAAAGGCGCTCATCGCAAAGGCATTGCTTCAGTCTCCTTTAATCCTCATGCTCGACGATCCTTTTGTCGGCCTCGATTACCATTCGAAGCGGACGCTCAGGAGAATCATCGGTGAACTGATGAACGGGAATATGCGCATTGTGTTTGTGACTTCACGGATTGATGAAATACCTTCGGGAATCACACACGTGCTCCGGCTCGAGGGTGGAAGAATGGCTGCCGCCGGTAAGAGAAAAACCGTTTTGGACGATGTGCGCTCGGTGAAGCCTTCAATGTGCAGGAAACGGACGCCTGCGATACGGCAAATCAGAGCTGCGCCTTCGAACCACGCTTCGTTGAAGCCCAAGGCGCTCATTGAAGTGAGGAATGCATCCGTAATCTACGACGGCATTGAGGTGCTGCGGAAGGTTAATTGGATGGTGCAGGCAGGACAGAACTGGGCTTTGCTCGGCCCGAACGGTTCCGGCAAAACGACGTTGCTGAGTCTCATCCTGGCCGACAACCCGCAGGCATACTCAAATGACATATATGTGTTTGGAAGAAAAAGGGGAAGCGGTGAAAGCATCTGGGACATCAAGAAGAAGATCGGATGGGTATCGCCGGAGATTCAAATTCACTATCAAAAAGGCATGACAAGCTATGCTATTGTGTGTTCCGGATTCTTCGACTCGATAGGCCTCTATCGGCGGTGTTCCGCGCGGCAGATGTGCCTTGCTTCAAGTTGCATGGAAACTCTCGGACTTTCGCGTTTGGCTGATAGAAGATACGATGAGCTTTCTTCGGGCCAGCAGCGAATGGTTCTGATAGCTCGCGCTTCAGTCAAAAATCCTCGCCTCCTGATTCTTGACGAGCCCTGTCAAGGATTGGACCCCGAGAACCGCAGGCTTGTTCTTGAGGCGGTTGATGTCGTCGGTCGCCGCAGCGGCAGCGTCCTCATATACGTCACGCATCACCTCGACGAAATTCCGGAGAGCACAACCCATGTTCTCAGGCTGCGAAAGGGACGGGTGGTTGGAAAAGGCGAGCGGATACGTGTTCTGGGGGAATAGGATTCCGGTGAAATCTCCGGATGACCGCCCTGTCGGCGAAGGCAAGCCTGGCTCGCTCACGATGCGAATCTACGATGCGTATTGGAAGGCGCATGAAGGCCCGCGATATGCAACGCCGGTGAATTATGATTGATTTGAGAGGGTTCCTTTATCATAGAGACAAATAATCACGGG
>QZKI01000043.1 GCA_003598055.1 Candidatus Abyssobacteria bacterium SURF_17
CTCAGCAAGGCGTCGGATATAGCTACACGGCATACAGTCAATTCCCGTGGCCGGACTTGCACCGGCTAGACACGCGGCCCTATGGGCTGCAAACTAAGATACAAATGGACAAAGATAATCTTCTCTTTTCTTCCTTTGTGTCTTCGTGCCTTGGTGGTGAGAAAGAACCTTAGATGAACCCATATCTCTATCAGCCGAAAAATACGATAGCGCACCGGCTTGACCCGCGCACAAAGATTCTCATGCTTCTGGCGGGCTTCGTTATCGCGCTTGTCCCGAAGACCTTACCGCATGCGCTCGGGGTGCTCGCGCTCGTTGCTGTGTGCGTGACCGTTGCCCGATGCTGGGATGCGGTCGCCCGCATTCGCACGTTTCTTTTCATAATTACGGTGTTCACGATTGTTATCTGGGGATTAGTTCCGCGCGGCGGTGAGACGCTGTGGCTGTTTATCAAGCGCGAATCGCTCGTCTTCGGTGTGCTGACCGCAATCAAGATAGACGCGATTCTCATGATGGGCATTATCTTTCTCGCAACGACACGGAACGAAGAGGTAACAGTTGGACTTGTAAAGATGGGGGTGCCATATGTAATGTGCTTCGCGTTTTCAACCGCGCTCAGGCTCGTGCCCACATTCGCTCACACCGGCGCAACGGTTGTTGAGGCTCAGCGCAGCCGAGGTCTCGATTTTGGAACAGGCTCGCTCTGGAGCCGCATGAAGGCCTACATTCCGCTCATGACCCCCATATTTCTCGTCTCCATCCGCAACGCCAACCTCATGGCAATGGCCCTTGAAGCCCGCGGCTTCGGCTCCAGCAAAAAACGCACCTTCTATATCCAACTCAAAATGCACCCCCATGACTGGATTGCGCTCGTCGTGACCGCGGTTCTGTCATTCGCCAGTCTTTGGTTCGCCACATAGCAGAGAGAAAAAGCGAAATCACTCTTGTCCAAAATGCCTGACACCAATATCAGAAACCGTTTCAAACCACGGGGAGCACGGGAGAACACGGAGAATAATCAAAGCGAAAGAGAACTGTGCACACTTATGCTTTTCAGTTTCACCTTTCGTCTTTCGTCTTGCTCCTTTCGCCTGCCATTCCTTTGCGCCCTTCGCGTCTTTGCGGTGCAAACACTGTCTTGCAGCGGTGAGCCGAATTTGAGAAATTCCGGGGTTCCCGGTTCCTATTCAGTGCTCATCGGGATGGTCCCCTGATTTCACGGCCAACCTATAAGCTAAAAGGTCATCTTCCTGACCTTAATCCCCTTGATCTTCTTCAGGCGGTTCTCGAGGGCAAGAACTTGCTTCTCAGGCCCGAACGTCTCCAGAATAACGAGGCCGACCGTCGAGCAGGACTTGTCGTCCACCTCATGAAGGCCCAGCCGCGTCTTTATGTTGCAGCCGAACTCAGTGAGGACTTTCTGGACATCGGGCACACTCTTCACTCGATTGGAAATTTGGACTCCAAGAATAATTCTCTTAGCCATATTCATCTTCCTCCTTTGCACTTAATAGTATCTTGTTCTTGCTTCGTCTGCAAATTCCTGCCCTTGTCCTGATGAAATTTCGGCTAAGTATGCAGCATTCTGTATGCAAGATACTGCAGATATACCATAGAAGAAGCGATGACGATGGGACATAGTTATCAGAAGAAGATTGTGAAGCAGAGTGCCGGTGTTATGTCCCCGGAATCAAAACAGGAGGGATAAACCATGGCAACGAAGAAAGTGAATCCAATTCCTAAAGGATACCACACCGTCACGCCGCATATCGTCGTGCGTGATGCTGCTAAGGCGATTGACTTTTACAAACGCGCGTTCGGGGCCGAGGAAGTCATGCGGCTGCCCGGACCGGATGGACACGGCATCATGCACGCCGAGCTGAAAATCGGCGACTCGTTCATCATGCTGGGCGAGGAATCTCCGGAGATGGGAGGCGAATGTCACTCTCCGGAATCCCTGGGAGGCTCGGCGGTGACGCTCAACCTATACGTCAAGGACGTTGACGCTGCGTTTGAGCGCGCAGTCTCTGCCGGAGCGCAGGTGAAGATGCCGCTCGCGGACATGTTCTGGGGCGACCGCTATGGCGCGCTCGTAGACCCGTTCGGGCATAAGTGGTCATTGGCCACACATATCGAGGATGTCAGCCCCGAGGAAATTCGTAAGCGCGCCGAAGCGTTCTTTGCTGAGGCGGCGAAATGAAGAAATGGGGGGAAAGACAGGCAATGACGAACGAGTGACTGTCTCGCAATTATAGGGGCGCCCGGCGTGTGCCCCTATAATCGACAGTCTGAGATACGAGGGTTTCACCCGCCGGCATGAAGAAAGTTTGTAGGGCGTGAGCGTGCCTGTTCTCTGAATAAATCAAAGATTCTACCGCCTTCATAGATTTGATAGGTCGCAAAATGCCCCCAGTCAGGATATTCAAAATACTTGTATCTGACGTCGCCTCCCAATCGTCTGACCGCGGCGGTCATCACACGCGATTCGTTTACTGATGTCACACCGTCTTTGGCCCCATGAAATACGAAGGTGGGGACGCGACGGATCTCACTCGCCATGAGGCGGACCCCGCCTGTCGCTCCGCAGACAGGCGCAATCGCCGCGAATATTTCGGGGTGCTTCAGACCTATTTCCCATGTGCCCTGCCCGCCTTTAGAAGCGCCCGTAAGGTAAATGCGGTCTTTATCAATGTTATAGCGGGACTGCACATCCTCAAGCACTTTCATGACATCGTATTCGGCGGGACCTCGGTAGCCAGGACCGTCGAAGCCATATCCATTAGGAGCAGCGATGATAAAATCAGACGGCATCTCGCGCGGGAAGAAGCTCCTGTTGGCTTCCTCCGCCCCTATGACGATGTTACTGAATCCGGCAACCAATCTCAGACCGGACCAATGGTCGCTACCCGCCGTGTGGAGCGCGATAACAAGCGAAAACGCGCGCGAGTCGTCATATTCCTCGGGCACGTGCATTGCATAGCGTTGGACGGTCCCATCCAATTCTGAGAGATACGCGCGCAGAATGCACCCACGGAGTGAAGTGCTGGAGTCAACTCCCACGGCCGCATTCGAGGCCAGTTCAGCAACGGGTTCGAGCAGACGGTTGATGTGTTCCCAATCCGCTTCGTTTCCTGCAATGGCCCATGTCTCCTCCGCCTCGAACACCATCGCACGAAGGGTCGGCATCACTTCATTGAGCAGATTGCTTCTCTCAGCATTCAGCTTGCGATAGGCGTCTTCGACCGCCGCCCTCGCTTTGTTCCTCAGCAACTCATATTCTGCAGTGCGTTTGGATGTTTTGAAGGACGGGTCTCGTTCGTTATAAAACCCCTTCACGACGACATTCTTCACCTTTTCTCCCGGCCCGACCGAAATTCGGGTTTGACACAGGTAGTACGCCTCCCGCAGAATATTCGGCTGCACGTTGCCGTCAAGGTCGACGAATGCGCTCATACAGTACGTTCCCGGTGGAACATCCTCGATGCGAAATGGTCCCGACTCCTTCAAAACCGTGTACTTTACGCACCTGCCGAAAGACATTTCATCGAGGCTTGTTCCGATGCCAAGGTATATGGTTGAGCCGGCTGGCTTCCTAACTGTCACCTCGCCAAGAATTGTCCCCGGTTTGTTGGGCTCATTTAGTTGAGATATTCGGCTGCCTCCACAGCTCAGCGCAAAAATCAGCATGGCAAGGAAGGTCTTCTTACTCATATAGCTTTCTCTTTGCTCTTCGGATCGCGGCGCTGTCCCATGAACAACAGGGAAACTGCCTGTACCCTAAACAGTGCTCTCACGCAATCCTTTATCCTTCAAGGACTTATGATTACTCTCGTGGTGGAAATTTTCGACTACTCATCCTGGAAGACTAAAGGGAGGGCAAAATCAATGGGTGAAATATCACCGTATACAACTGAGGTGGCAACAATATTATAACATACTTTCGCTCAAATACCAAGAACTCCTCATGTCCGGGCGCTGCGGCCCACATTCCGCGTAGCGCGGAAAAGCTGAGTGTTTTTTTGCACGTCCTCGCGCTCGAGACAAAAACAGATGTCCTTGACGAAATTCTTATCACGAAATCCAGCCAATCGGTTTATTGGCCGAGGAGTTTGCGGCGGAGGGCACGGCGCTTAAGGTCGGCGATAGCGCCGGTGGGGTCGAGGTCTTTCGGGCAGACCTCCTGACACGAAAAAATCGTGTGGCATCGCCAGATGCCGTGCAGTTGGTCAACCAACCTGAGGCGTTCATCCAGAGCATCGTCGCGCGAATCCCTCACGAATCTGTCAGCCCAAAGAAGCGCCGCCGGTCCGAGGTATTCCGGGTCGGTTCCCGTAACCGTGCATGAGGCATGGCAGCATGCGCACAGAATGCAGTCGACCGAGGGAAGCACCTTCATTTGGTCGCCCACCGTCTGAGGTCGCTCGCGCTCAGGCGGAGGACTGCCGGGCATGAGGAACGGCATGATATACTTGTATTTCGCGAAGAACGGTTCCATGTCCACAACGAGGTCGCGCAGCACTCTCAAATGCCCGAGCGGCTGGACGACCACCTTATCGGAGAAGAGGTCCTTCACCTGTGTCTCGCATGAAAGACGGTATTTCCCATTGATGTGCATCGCGCATGAGCCGCATGCACCTTCGCGGCAGGATGAACGGAATGCGAGCGAGCCATCAAGTTTCTCCTGAACGTAGAAGAGCGCCTCGAGGACAGTCAATCCCTTCTTGAACGGAGGTACCCTGAAGATATCAAAACGCGGCTTTGAATCCGCATCCGGGTCAAACCTGAAGACTTCAAAAATATATTCCGCCACGTTTGCTCCCGCCTGGGCGCATCATGCTGTGCGCCGACGAAAAAAGACTAATACTTCCTCTCCTTTGGTTCCCAGTAGCCGAGTGATACGTCTGAATATTCCAGCTTGGGCTCCTCGGGGGTGTAGTACGCAAGTGTATGTTTGAGAAACTTGTCATCGTCACGCTTTGTGAAATCGCGTCGGAAGTGGGAACCACGGCTTTCTTCGCGTGCGAGTGCGCCTGCAATGACCACCTCGGCTACGTCGAGGCTCCCGCCGAGTTCGATGTTCCACATCAGGTCGTAATTGTACGAACGGCCTGTGTGTCTCAGGCGTATGTTCTTGTATCGCTCGCGCAATTCCCTGATCTTCGGCACGGCTTCGGAGAGGCCTTCCTTGGTGCGAAAGATTCCCACATTGTCCCTCATGAGATTCTGCATCTCTTCCTTAAGGACGGAGGGGTCTTCCGGGCCATCGGAACCGAGAAGCTTCTCGAGCTTACTTTCCTCCTGAGCGAGCGCATCCGCGAGCGCCTTATCTCCTGCGCCAAGGTCGGCTTTTGCCGCGATGTAGTTCGAGGCGTGTTCGCCGGCGATCTTGCCGAACACAATGGTCTCAAGCAGAGAATTGCCGCCAAGCCGATTTGCGCCGTGCACACTCACGCAGGCAGCCTCGCCTGCCGCATAGAAGCCTTTGACACGTGAGGCGCCATCTTTGTTGCAATCAATCCCGCCCATGGTGTAATGCTGGCCGGGCTGGACGGGAATGGCTTCATCGACGGGGTCGATACCAAGGAATTTTCGGCAGATATCGCGGATGCCGGGCAATCGTGTCGCGATTTTCTCCTCCCCGAGGTGGCGGAGGTCAAGATGTAAGTATGCGTCTTCGAAGCCTCGCCCTTCTAGAATCTCAGTCGTCATGCTCCGTGCCACGATGTCGCGCGGCGCGACCTCCATCGCCTTGCGGCTGTCGGGATAATTCGCGAGGAAGCGTTCGCCTTTATTGTTCGTCAGGTATCCTCCCTCACCCCGCGCGCCTTCGGTCATCAGGATATTCGAGCCATAGAGCGTCGTTGGATGAAACTGGACGAATTCCATGTCCTTCAGTGGGATGCCCGCCCAGTATGGGACGGCCATACCCATGCCGGTATTGATAAGCGCGTTGGTAGAGTTGGAATAGAGCCGTCCGCAACCACCGGTCGCGAAGACAACTGCATCGGCCTTGAATGCCTCGAGGTTGCCGGTCGCAAGCTCGAGCGCGATAACGCCCCGGCACACGCCGTCCTCAACAACCAGCCGGGTGATCAGCCACTCGTTGTATATCTTCAGCTCGCCCCGCTCGGCGGCTTGCTCATACTTGACTGCCTGCTCATACAGAGTATGGAGGAGCATATGACCGGTCTTGTCCGCCGCAAAACACGTCCGTGGAAAACCTGCGCCGCCGAACGGCCGCTGTGCAATCTTGCCTTCGGGGTTCCGGCTGAACGGGCAGCCCCAGTGCTCCATCTCGTAGATGCGCTCGGAGGCATCCTTTATCATCGTGACAACCGCATCCTGATCTGCCAGATAATCGCTTCCCTTCACGGTATCGAAGGCGTGCCGCTCCCACGAGTCGTAGCCGCCGCGCGGATGATTTCCCAAAGGTGCGTTGATCCCCCCTTGCGCGGCAATCGAATGCGAGCGGATCGGGTACACCTTCGAGAGCACGGCCGCCTTCAGATTGTGCATGTTTACTTCAATCGCGGCCCTCAACCCTGCCAACCCGCCACCGACCACAATCACGTCATGATATTTCATTTCTGGCCCTGATGAATTCTCAGTGTCCGAACATCTTCGGAATATATATGTAGATGCTGTAAATCATTACTACTACCGTCAGCGCGCCTGCCGCCCAGAAAAGCGGCTTACGACTGCGCGTAAGCGCCAATAAATCTACGGCTATGATGCGTACACCATTAAACATATGAAACGCTACGCCAAGGATAATCAACAGTTCGAGCCAGTGGAGTTTCTGCGCCATCATGGTGGCCGCGTCATATTCCTCGGCTCCGAAAAACAAGGCGTAGCCGTTGAGAAACACGTGTGGAATCAGATAAATGGCAAGCAGGATGCCCGTCAGCCGTTGAAGCCCGAATGACGGCTGTCCCTCATGTCGGTTGAGCAGGAAATCTTTCAACCACTTCACGCGCAAGCTCCTCTATTTCGTGAAAGGAACGAGCACAAATATGCCGAATACGACCCAAATCAGCCCGAACAGGGCAAGAACCCAGCCGAACCCCTGGCGCAGTCTCTCTGATGGATTGAAATCCAGGAAAACTGACCACAGTCCGTTGAATCCGTGATAAACGCACACCGAAAGAAGCGAGAAATCAAAAAGCACCCACCAGGGACTCTGGAGGCGTGCTGCAACACTCTCGAACGTGATGGCTTCCTTGGAAAGCGGAAGGACAATAATGTGGACAGCCATTCCAAAGACGAGATAGAGGCCCGTTACCCGCTGAAGCAGCCACGGCCACAACCCATGTTGTTGAGCCATGAAGCGGAACTCCCTTTTCGAATGAAAGAAAGGCGAGATTACACGACAACACCGGAACAGGGTTCGTTACAAAACGATAACAGACAATCCGCGCTTTGTCAAGATACCGACTACGAGGACGGACAATTGGCTTCCGGCAGTTCCTGTTCGGGTGTGACTTATACGGAGTCTAATCCCCAGATGAATAGTGGTATCGGAAAGCACGCATCGAGGGCATGAAGAATTCTCGATGAAAATCCCGTCACGACGCTTGAAGGCGCGTCGGGTCCGAAAAGAAGGCGCACGAGCTTACGCTCATCATCGAGCGTGACGTCTTCTTTGCCGAGGCAGACGGAAAATCCTTCCCCTCTGCGTCGGATTTGAAACTCTCTGCCCGTACGTGCACTCACGTAATCTCCCACTGCCGATGACACGCCTTCCAGATTGATTACTTTCATCATCGCCAGATATTCGAATACTGCCGGCAGCCGCATCCGCCGGAGCAAGTGAACGAGAGGCGTTTCAGAAGCCGGCAGGAGAATGGTAACGTGACCCGAAGTCGCGCGACGAGCAAACTCACGAACAAGACACAACAGGTCTGCAACTTCCCCACCCCATTCGTGAACGCAGCAATGAAAATCCTCTCCTTTGCCCATGACGGCATATGCAGTTATCTTGTTAACTCGCATGGCAAGCAAAGCCTCTACGTTTGGAATCCCCAGATATGCTTCGTATTCCTGCAGTGTTCGCTCCGTTCGAAGTGGCTCCTGCTCATGTATCCGGATTATGTCCGGGAGATGCTCGGGTGCATACTCAACGATACTGCAATCGCATGGAATACCGACGAAATCCTCCATTCGCGCCCGTACCAGGAATTCAGAGCCCGCGGCCTCGTAACCAAGCCTTCTATAGAAATCTCGCCTCTGGGTCCACAGTACTGAGAGATGACATCCCGACTCGCGCATGACGTTAATGCAATCCTTGAGCACCTCGGTCGCCAATCCTCGCCCTCGATATTCAGGATGTGTGGCCACAGATCCGACTCCGCCCACGCTATGCGTGAAGTCGTGTGTCCGCACCTTTGAGTAATAAATAGCAGCGTGTGAGAGCACTTCCCCGTCTTCAACAATCACGCGCATATTGTCGAGATTCCCTCTTGAGAGAACGAGCGGATATTCTCTTTCAATAGCCGATGACAGTCCGGGGCGGAGCACTGAATTGATGAGTCGAAGTGCGGATGGGTATTCTGTAGAGCGAAGAGCCCGAGGCCCGTTCAAATGTGTCACAGAAGGCCCTTTGCCTGCATCGGCGAAAGTCACCCTGCGTGGAGAGAAAGCCCTTTATTCAGCAGGTCGGGGCCACTTGACCCCGTGCCGCATTGAGGTTCCGCCGGAAGTCTTCACATGATGGATTAAGATGCTGTGCCTTTTCAAATGCCTCGACGGCCTCAGCCATGCGCCCCGCATGCATATATAACACTCCCATATTATTCCAGAGCGGGGCGCTATCCGCCGAATAAGCGACCGCTCTGTTGAGGAAGCGTTCAGCCAAAGCATAATTCCCGTTGCGCAGTTCGAGTGCTCCCATATTGAGCAATGCGCGAGTATTCGTAGGATTTAGGTGGAGCGCCTTTTCCCATTCACACAGCGCGCGCACGGTGTCGCCTCTCTTGAGCAACAACGTTCCCATATTCACGCGGGCATCTACGAGATCCGGATTGAAACTGAGCGCCCGCTCATAGCATTCAATCGCGCGTTCATCCTTGCCCCGGCGCTCAAGCATTATAGCACACAGCAGCCACGCAGGAGCAAGCTTCGGGTTACGTTGAAGCAGGATTGCTGCTTCACTCGCAGCATTCCTGAAGTCTCCCATGAGATTGTATAAGAGAGCAAGTTCAATGCGGGCGTCTTCAAAGAGCGGGTCCAGCCGAAGCGCTTCCTTCTGATGGAAAACGCCTCGGGGAATATCGTTTAGAATGTATCGGTGTACAAGTCCGATATCAAAATGCGTCTTTGCGCACTCAGGGAACAGGGAGAGATTTTTTTCGCAAAGGCGCAGGTATTCAAGCTGTTTCTCGCGTAACTTCTCCTTGCCTTTCCGTTCATGAAAATGGTGAATGATAATATCCGTCGAGGCGATTTCCCCACCGCGGACAGCTATGGAACGTTCAACCGTTTCGTGCACGGCTCCCTCGAAACGGGCGCCTTTTGCTCGCTTGAACATGCGCACGACCCTGCCGGGAACCCATCCATCCCAGCCTTCTCCTTCTTCATACGAGTCGTCATTGGCCACCCAGCGAATGTCGTGACTGTTCTGAGAATAGCTGCGATAGGTGAATAGGTATCCATCAGCCTCGCCCTTGGCCAGAAGGCGGATTTTCTCGGCGTCGCGTCGTGCGATGACTTCGTCGGCATCGAGCACCAGAATCCACCCGCCGGCGGCCTTACTCAGAGAATAGTTGCGTGCCTCGCTGAAATCGTCGCTCCAGCGATAGCGAAACACCTTTGCCCCCAATCGTTTCGCCAGTTCCGGAGTGTCATCCCTGGATCCCGTGTCCACAATGATAACTTCGTCTACGACATGCCGAACGCTCTCGATGCACTGCTCAAGAAATTCCGCCTCGTCTTTCACAATCATGCAGAGAGAGATTTTCGAGTTTTCGGCCCGCACTCCATGGTCCGGTCCTGTTTTCCGTTTTTTCCAGCCTGCCCACATGCTTAGAACCTTCAAGCTCCCGCCTGTGTGCTCGGTGCAAGCCGCTTCAGTTCCGAGCGATACCTCTCGATTTTCTTCTTTATTTCCCCGAGGTTGAGTGGCAAGATTGTCGGGCTTATTCCCAGTTCAACCACTTTTTGGAGAAGCGCTTCTGCGCCTTCGCATTCGCCTGCCAGAAGTTTCCTCTCGCCCAACAGGAAATATGCAAGCCAGCTACGGGGACACAGTGTAATGGCATGTTTGAGCCATTGTTCCGATTCATCCGTTTTGCCTGACCGCAGCGCGCAATCAGAGAGTACGACGGCAGCCATCCAGAAAACTTCCCGCCACGCATGTCCATCTGTTTTCTCCCGCATTTCCCACAGCGTCCGGAGCCATTTGGCGGCATGGTCAGTTTGACCACAAAACAGAAACGTTTGGGCAAGAGAAAACATCACATATGGGTCTTCCGGCCGCGCTGCAAGTTCTTGGGCAAGCAGGTTCAGATTCCGCAAATTCTTCTTCATGGCCTCCGCACTGTTTTCATAGCCGACATGCCGGATCGCAAAATCCGGACAGTTCACCAACTCAATGCCGGCTTCCCGGAGAGGCCCCGCAATTTGCTCGTGAACCCTGCCAGTCCATCGGATACCGGGCTTATTAGGGAAGAGGCGCAACGTGTAGTTCTTTACGACAGTACCGTTATCGCCTATCCTTGACTCGAGAGGGAAGAAGACGCCGCAGGGAATTCCTCTAAGAATGAATTTCCGCAGAATTTCCACTGCGCGCGGCGTAATCCGGTCGTCTGCATCCAGCCAGAAAATCCATTTCCCTCGACTGGCGCTGAGAGCCGCGTTCCTGGCGTCGGCGAAGTCGTCGCTCCATTGGTGTCGAATCACCCGGGCGCCCAATTGCTCGGCCACCTGCATCGTATCGTCGCGGGAGCCTGTGTCAACAAGCACCACTTCATCAAAAAGATGTGCGATAGGCGCCAAACCCTCCCTCAGATTTGCTGATTCGTCTCTGATAATCATATTGAGACTGAGGTCGCACGGTAACTCCCGAGACTCGCGGAGATTCGCACATACATACTGAAAATTATTCCGGGCGTGCTGGTTGTGGGGATCCAGCCGCAGTGAGCGTTCAAGATAATCATGCGCCGTTGTCAAGTCACCGACTTTCGCTCGCAGATACCCCAACTTCGCGAGTGAATTTGCATCCTTCGGGTCTAATTCGAGGGCTTTTGCATATCGCGTTTCAGCCTCCTTCAGCCGTCCGGTTTTCTCAAGCGCAACGCCGAGGTCATACTGAATATGCGGAAAAATTGGCTCGAGCTCGGCCGCCCTCTCAAACAACTGCCTGGCCGCCTCAGGCTTACCTAACCTCATTTTCACGCATCCCAGATTAAGAAGTGAACCGGTATCCCTAGGATTGAGGCTAACCGCATGACCAAGCGCCTCCTCGGCACGGATATAATCTCCGACGACCATGTATTGGATACCCAATTGAAAACGGGCACGCGCATCGTTCGGGTTCTCCCGTGCATTCAACTCCGCCAGTTCTAAATAGTAAGCTTGTTTGCGCGCATTGTGGCATACATAGCCATAATGATGCACGGGCACGTCGAAAAATTGGATCCTGCCGCCTGCTCTCAGAATCGAAGGTTCCACGCACTCATGAATCCGACCCTCGAACCGAATCTCAGGTCGATTCCGGAATAGTCTAACCTTGGTGGATGGAAACCAGCCCGGCTCCCCACGGGCGAACCCATCCGGCCCTTCCACAGGTTGCCAGCAGATGACAGACCGGTCAGAAGAATAGTTTCTTGACACCATCGAGAAGCCCCACACATCAGGCTCGGGCGTCAACGCGGCGACTTTTCCCAGGTCTGCGGGCGCTATAACCTCGTCCGCATCAATTACCAATATCCAGTCGCCCTTGGCGAAATCGACCGCAACATTGCGAGCGGTGGAAAAGTCATCCTGCCATTTGACCTGATGCACCGTTGCCCCAAGATTTCTGGCAATCTCCACCGTGCGGTCTGTGGAACCGGTATCGAGGACAACAATCTCGTCCGAGATTGAAGCGACTGATTGAATGGCATCTCGGATACACGCCTCCTCATTTCTTGCGATGATGCAGGTGCTCAGCGTGAACACATTCCTATCGGAAGCTCTCTTGAGCGGAGTTTCAGGCAATCGATTCAGATTTTGGCGCGCCAGCGCATTGTTCGGCTCAATTTCAAGAGCCTTCTCAAGCGCCTCCCTCGCCTCAGACGACTTTCCGCATCGTGCAAGCGCGACTCCCAAATTGCACCACAGTTCGGGGTCCGCACCGGCCAGACCAAGCGCAGCGCGCAACACTGCCTCTGCTTTTTCAACATCTCCGTCCCGCAGGCAAAGTCGTGATAGATTCTTATATGCATCCACTCGCCCGCCCTGTTCAATAGCAGATTGAAATGCCGAGCGTGCCTTTTCGCGCTCACCCATGCGTTCATAAATGAGGCCCAGGTAGTTGTGCGCACACGCCGCGAGGCTGCGCCACGGCACAGGGATGAAACCCACCGTATCGGTCCCTGCCACGAACTGCTCGAACCATCCGCGTGATTCTCTGAACAATCCTTTGCGATAACAGACTTCTCCGAGAAAGAAACGGACAAGCCGGCTCTTCGGAGCTGCGTCGAGCAGTCGCTGCGCCCATCTATGCGCGGCCTCCGCGTCGCCGGTCAGAAGATTGTATTGAGCAAGTCGACTCATCGCGTGCGTCGCGAATTCGCTTCCTGGCAACACATTCGGCATCTTCAGAAGCGCCTCGGAGACTTCGATAGCCCTTTCGAAATGTCCCAGCATCGAGTATGCCTGTGCAAGATGATGAAGCACATTGGGGTCGTTCGGTTCTTCTTCATGCTCCAGTTCGAGCAACTTCAAATTGCGCATCGTTTTGATGTTACGAACTTCAGGAGCATCGTAACCCTTGTGGACAATTACAACATCGGTAAGAGCACAAACGCTCAGTTGGATCAGTTCGAGCGATGGAAGGACTTGCTCATGGACACGCCCTTCCCAACGTATTCCATCAATATTTGGCAACACTCGAAGCTGTAGGAAGTCGGCTGCGTCTCCCTCGGCTGTGCCTGAGGTGACCTTCACAAGAAATCCCTTCTTCTCTTCGCCGACATCCCTTCTGATAACTCCCACATCATGCTGTCCGACCCTATCGTCCGCGTCGAGCCAGAGGACCCAATCCGAAGTAGCCTTTGACAAAGCAAAGTTTCTGGCCGCGGAGAAATCATCGCACCACTCAAAAGCGAAAACCTTATCAGTGAAACACCTCGCGACCTCGATGGTGTTGTCCTGAGAACCGGTATCCACAATCACGATCTCATCGAAACATGATAATACGTCAGGCAATAATTCTTTGAGGTTCTCCTCTTCATCCCTCACAATCATGATTAGACCGAGCGACGGGGATAGAGGTTCATCGCCAGTGGGCCTTCGGAGATTCTCTTGGGCTGCCGAATAGCGCGGATTTATGCTCAGTACGCGACTAAAGCACTTTACAGCCTCTGCCCGTGCGCCTTTTTCCGCGCTAAGTTCGCCAAGGTTGCTAAGGCTTTGACAATCGTTCGGATTGGAGGAATGTTTAGACTGAGAGACAGCACTCCCAGGATGCTTCCCTCCGAGCCGCTTCAGATGTTCCATGTTCCGGGCGGTGTCATGCGATTTCGGGTTTATCCTGAGTGCCTCATGGAAAGCGTGCACCGCCTCGGTCACCTCACCGCGAGAGGCAAGAAGCGCGCCGAGATTATTCCACCCCTTCTCGTGCAAGGGAAACACGGCGAGCAGCGACCTATAGGCTTCTTCGGCCTCCGTGTCGCGGCGGAGTCGCTGGAGAGATACCGCAAGGTTATACATCGCATCTCCATGCCTCGGCTCCCAAACGAGCGTGTTGCGGTATTCTGAAATGGCCTCTTCGTCCCGCCCGCGCCTTGACAAAACTGCGCCCAAATCATAGTGCGCCAAAGCGAAATCGCTCCGGAGCGAAATAGCCCTCCTGAAACACTCTTCCGCTCTCGCTAAGTCACCAATATGTGCCAGAATGACACCGAGCTCATAATGGGCTTTGTAATTGCCTTCGTCGGCGGCGCATTTCGCTTCGGCAAGGGCGACCATCTGTTCATTCTTTCGTCTGATTAAATCCTCTGATTCCAGGTACCCGAAATGCTCGACAATTGCGTCGAGGAACTCGACCCTCCTGCCGATGCGTCGAATTGACGGCTCTACAAGCTCATGTATTTGTCCTTCGAACTGTACGCGGCGGTCGTTACGGAAAAGGCGGACCTTGCGCGACTCGACCCAGCCCGCGGCACAAGCGGTTGTGTGAGCGCCGTCGTTCGGAATAAATCCCGCCGCTGTTGAATCATTCGTGTAGTTACGGGTCGGCAACACATAAGCCATGACATCTCGTCTGCAAGTCGCCCGCCTGATTTTATGAACGGCATCGGGTGTGAGGGTTTCATCAGCGTCCAGAACGAGTATCCAATCCGCTTTTGCCATCTCCAGTGATGCGTTTCTCGCGATGCTGAAATCGTCCGCCCATTTTTCCGAGCGGACCCTCGCGCCATATTCCCTTGCTATCTGCATGGTTCCGTCGGAAGAGCCCGTGTCCACGATAGTAATTTCGGAGACGAGACCCTTTGCGCTGTCCAGGCACCGGGGGAGCACTGCCTCTTCGTCTCTGACAATCATGCACAGCGCAATGGATTCAGCAGAAGCGGTCCTCTTCTTGTGTTTTTGTCTGCTCATGCTGCCTCACACTCCGCGAGGAGCGCCCGCGCATCCTCATGCTCGGGGTCCTTTGCCAGGACTTTCTCCAGGAGGTCACGCGCGTGGTGCCCGCGCCCTAGTTTGAACCGACAGTAGGCAAGCTGATACGCGAGGTCAGCATTATTCGGGTGCGCCTTCAGATAACACTCAAGCAACGATTCCGCATGTTCGTATCGCCCGAGGCCGAACGTCAAAGAAAGAAAATTGGGCAATGCATCTCTATGGTCAGGGTCGATTTCAAGGGCTCGCTTGAAGAGTATCATGGCTTCGTCGAAGCGTTGTTCCGCGATAGCGATTGCCCCGAGATTGTTCAGGGCGTCCGCGCAGTTCGGGTCAAGCGCGAGCGCCTTTTCAAATGCGAGGCGAGCTTCGCTTGTTCGTCGCTCGTTGAAAAGACACAATCCCAACCCGATATGGGCACTCGCTGAATTGGGATTGAGATTTACAGCATTTCTGAAGGCCGCGCCGCCATGTTCGTATTCCTTCATTGCGAGCCTGCACTTGCCGAGGCGTTCCCACAGTGCTGCGCTGTCGGGAGGAGCCACCCCTTCGGCGCTCAGAATCTTTTCGTACTGTCCAACGGCTTCCTCATAGTTCCCCATTTGTTCGTGAGCGCACGCAAGGCTTACAATGTTTTGTACCTCCCGCGATGAGCGTTTCACGAGTTCTTCAAGCAGCGGTACGGCCTCCGCAAGGCGACCCTTATTCAATAGGAGATTGGCCAAATCCTGCAGCACTCCCGAATCGTGCGGGTTAAGGTCTGAAGACTCCCTTAACAACGTGAGTGCTTCGTCATCCTTTCCCTGCGCGTGAAGAACGAGCGCTTGTGTGTGTTTCGTGCGAGCTTCGTTCAAGGATTTTGCCGGCCCTCTTGCTCCAGCGGAATGAACGTGTTGCGGGCACGAAGCCATTTTGTATACGCGATATTTGTCATCAGGCGCCGGCTGTGTCTTTGAGTCGAATACGGCTGCTAATTCATACCTTGCTCCTATCATCCGCTCGAACTCTTCGATAGTCATCGCGTCGCTCATCATCACAATCAATTTCGGCCTATTCTCACGAAGTTGCCGGACGATGCGCCGCTGCCAGTCCGCCCGTTCTTTTTCGTTCATCAGGCCGAGCACGACTGAGTCGAGGTAGACATGCTCGATGGACGACCGTCTGCCTGACAGGAAGTAGATTTCGGGATTGATCGAGTATACGAATATATGGTCACTCGGTGAGGTTTCTAATTTGACGTATTTCGCTATCTCTTCTGAGCTAAGGAAATTTGGAAGACTGTTCTGATACGTGTATTGCGCCTGTTCGGTTGGACTCATAGAGAAAAAGAACCGATACACTCTGGGAAGGGCGATTCCGCATGAAATAGCCGAGCCCGCCACCGGGATGGTCACCGCTGGATTCAAGAATCTTGAAAACGGTGTCTGCATAATGCCGGAGAGGAGTTTCGCCGCCGCCATCCCTCCGAACACTGAGAGCAACGGTATGAAGGGAATGTAGTAATAGGGGTAAAATTTGTTGGGCGCAAGGAATCCGAGAAGCGTGCCTGCGAAAGCCCCTATAAGCAGGAGCGCCAGCGGCTCTATACCGGAGACGAACGCCCATACAAGCCCCGAGATTCCCAGGACCCATATGGTTCCACATTCAAGCATGTGAGGGACAACATTGCTCCAAAATCTTTTGAGTAAAGGATTCGACTCTTGCCGCTTCACCCACTGCCCATTCCGCACTTCGGTGTTTCGCAGGTAGTGCAAGCCTCTCTGGGTTGGTTGCACAAAGAAAACCCCAAGAAGATGCATCCAAGGAACTCCGCATAAGCGGTAGTACCCCAGCACAATCGCATAGAGAAGTACAAAAACGGCCGCAAAGAGCGCTGCTGCCCTCATGCCACTCGCAAACAAGAGCCAACACGTGATGGCTGCGTAGAGAAACAGATTGCTCTGCTTTGTGGCCGTCGAACAGAAACCGCAAAGCCCGGCAAGCACGAGGAGGATATAGCCACCTTGACTCCACCAGAGCGCCAGCATGAGCAAGGAAACGGTGTCAAAAAAGATTGTATACTTCTCAGAATTTCCATCCGCTGTCCACGTGAATGGCATCGATGAGAATATCCCGAAAAGGAATGCGGCTATGACAGCTACAGGAGCGCCGAACGCGCTGAACGCAAAGAAAAACACTGCGGTCTCAGTGAGCAAATAGACACAAGTATCAAAAAACCGGATTCTTCGAGGGTGGCTGCCACACAGCCAAACAAGAAACAGAAAGATGAGGTTATATCCGTATCGTCCCCGACGAATCAGAAATTTTCTGTCGATGTTCCCCTCGAGCGGATTCTTGCCTTCTTTCAAGAACCACTGCGCCTGATAGCCATAGATGCCGTAATCCCAGTCGAGAGGCATGAAGCTGAAGCGATGCCTGAGCAGGTATGTCAGCAGTAATGCTGCGCCGAGACCGAAGTAATATGCGACATATTCCACGATTCGCCTCCCCCTGTCAGCTCGCAACCAGGTCTTCATAGACCTGTCGCGTCAGCGATGCCGTCTTATCCCACGAGAATTCTTTAGCTCGCTCGATGCCTTTGATACGCAGTTCATTCCTCAGGGACGCGCTCGAAACCACATCAATCATCGCATTGGTCAGCGGCTTCCAGTGATTGACCGGCACTATCAGCCCGGCTCCATCGACTACCTCCGGAATCGCCCCGCCGTCGCTCGTTATTACCGGCGTGCCACATGCCATTGCCTCGACGACCGGCATTCCGAATCCCTCATACTTTGAGGGATAGACAACCGCCTCGGCAAGATTGTAGTAATAGGGCAACTCCTTCTCCGAAGCAAATCCGGAGAATATGATTTCATCCGAAAACTTCGAGCGCGCAAGAACAGCATCAATCAATGGATCATACCAACCCGATTTTCCCACGATGAGTAGCTTGTGAGGACTGTGGGTCAATCGCTTGAAATCCGAGAATGCCCTGATCAGGAGTGGCACGTTTTTTCGAGGCTCCAACGCACCCACGTAAAGAAGAAATGGACACTTGACCTTCATTTGCTCCCTGAATCGAGCAAGGAGCAATGCATCAATCGGCCTGAAAGCCGGTTCGACGCCAAGCGGAACGACTCTGATCTTGCGCTCGTCAGTTCCTGTGAGCTCGACGATATCTCGCTTCGTCACCTCGGAAATCGCGATAATCGCATCCGCCCGCTTGAGAACGGCGGGAACAAGGTTTCTCCAATAGACCGCGTCAAGAACGGGCATCGTCCGCGGTAACAGAAGAGGAATCATGTCGAGCACAGTCACTACGAGTCTCGCCCGGGTATTCAGCGGGCCGACGTTCTTCGTCGCGTGAACCAGCTGACAACCGAGTCGCTTCAGAGTGAGCGGAAGCTTTACTTGATCCCACGCAATCTGGGTCAGCTTCGCGCAGCCGGGCAAGACGAGCGACCTCACCCGTGGTGAGAGACATTCGCCCGTTTCATCATCTGCAGCCTTGATGAGCCAATACTCGTTCTCGTCATCCAATCGAGCGAGACCCTCGACAAGGTTCCGGATGTAACGGCTGGCCCCACCACGAATACTCAGTCCGCGCGCCTCAATCGCCACTCGCATGAGAACCCTCCCATACCGCGTGTTCGTAACTCTGGAAAACTCCCTCGACAAGCGCATTCAGCTTGCCCGTCCGCAGGAAGAGCGCGATGCCACCTGCGAACACATCCGGGTATCTCGCAACCGAACTCAACAACTTCCACAGAAAACGCGCGTCCTTCAGATATCCGGCGTAATTTGGGAGCAGAAATCTGTTCTGAAGTCTTGCTTGTATCCTCAGCAATTCGTGCGGCGAGAAATGTATGGCCATCACCGGCTGCCTCGATTTGCGCACATCCCAATCGCGCGAAAAATCGAGCGGACCATCCAACCAGTTGTTCCTGATTGCCATCTCGAGGAGTTCGGTACCCGGCAATGGAGTAGCAATGCAAAACTGGACATGATTTGCGTGAAGACGTTTCGCCAGCTTCATGCTTTCCTTGATTTCCTCCCTGCCTTCACCAGGGTTGCCTATCATGAATGTGGCTAACGGTCTAATGCCGACCTTGCGGCACAGAGCGAACGCTTCAATCGCCTGGGCAGGCCGAGCCTTTTTCTTCAAAGCAGCGAGGACTTCCTGCGACCCGCTCTCGACGCCGAAATCGAGTTGTACGCAGCCAGCGCGGCGCATCTCGTGAAGCAATTCATGGTCCACCGAATTCACCCGGGCCTGAGCGCCCCAGACGAGCTGCGGATGCCTCTCGCGGAGTGCCACACAGAATTCCAACACCCATCGCCGATTCAAGGTGAATGTGTCGTCCGGAAACCAGAGTCCCAGAATACGGTACTGCTCGACGAGATGGTCAACTTCGGCTATCACGTTCTCAACCGAACGCTGCCTGACAGTGCGTCCAAACATCACCTTACTGGCGCAGTAGATGCACTCATGAGGACACCCCCTGCTTGCCATGATCGTGGCGCATCGGCCCATCAGATAACCTCGCAGCATGCCTGGAGGTTGAAGAAACTTCTCGAAGTGGACAAGGTGACGCGCAGGCAATGGAAGCGAATCGAGGTCCCGGATGAGTTCACGCGCCCGGTTTCTGACAAACCGCTCGTCGCGCATAATGCCGAGCCCCGCAACGTCGTCGATGGATGCCTTCCTCTCCAATCGATTACACACTTCCAGCATGGTCAACTCACCCTCGCCGATGACCACGAAATCGGCGCCGAAATCCTTGAGCGTTTGTTCCGGCAAAGCAGTGGTATGTGGCCCGCCGCAGCACAGGAGCGCGCGCGGGAGAATCCGCCTCAGTTCCAAGACCGCGTTCCTGGCATTGGAGTATCCGGCAGTCATGAACGAGAGCCCAACAATCCGCGGGTCGTATTCAGCGGCAGCCTTAACAGCTTCTCGCTCGTGGCCGGGTTTTGGGTCAAGCACCTGGACGTTATGTCCCGCCTGCTCCAGCACGGCAGCAATAGAGAGCAGCCCGAGATTCGGAAGGCCGCTGTAACGCGATTGGATGGAGAGCAGAGATATTCTCATTCTTTCTCTCCCATTTTTCGCGCCACGATAAACAAACCGCTTGCCGCCTCCGAACCATTGCCGTTATGAGAGCGCAATGCTCTTGCCATTGTCGAAGCTAACGCCTTATCAATTCCCAGGCGTCTGAGCGGCACGGCAACTTGTTTTAGTCCGTTTGCGAGGTTGTATCGGCCGACGCCAATGTCGAATACATCGTGCAACAGGCCGAACATGCGGGTCGTCGAGGCAGACATGTAGCGCTCAATGCGCACCGTAGCAAGCCCGTTTTGGGTCAGTATCCACGCCCAGTCCGCCTCAGACAGCACGTTGACATGAACCAGCCTCCTGTTCTTAGCGGCGGCATATCGTCTTGCCATTCGTGGCATTCTCACATGATTCAGAACTGATGTGAGCCATAGATTGTCTGAGAAAAACTCGCTCGGCACCGTGAAGACCAGCAGGCCGCCCGGCCTGAGGACTCGCGCAATTTCTTGCAGAGTCTGCTCGATGCCATGAATATGCTCGAGAACACAGTTACCTATAACGGCACTGAAGGCCCCGTTCTTGAACGGCAGAAGGCGGGCGTCAGCGTTGGCGAGGGACCCGTATGTATCCAGCCTCTTGGCCTTTCTCACATTGTTAAGACTCAAATCGACTCCGATATGTGCCCGCTTGCCGAAAATCATGTCAGCGAAGGTGCCGTCGCCGCATCCCAGGTCGAGCACCGGACCCTCGAGTTCAAGTGCGGCGAACAATTGCGCCTCTTCGGCGCGCCACATTGCAAGCGCGGGGGAATAGAAATACTCCGTGAAGCATTTCAACGAGAGAACGGTTGTTGATGCCTTGTTTTCCATAGTCCTATTTCACCGCCACCGCAAAGATGTGATTGCAGCAGAAGAGCTTCCAAGGGTGATGCCTGCGCGCTGCGCAAAGGAAGAACCGCATCCATGCTCTGTCTTCCTGCGCATCAGGCTTCAGCAATGCACTCGATGGATTTGTGTCCTCAAGCCAGACTCGGACCTTCGTAAACTGCTTTCGCAAGCTTCTCCTGAGAGACCATGGAGTTTGCTTGTTCACATGCACGCTTTGGTTGACAGGATTGAACTCGTCGAGAGTCCGCGGCAAGAGGGTTCCTCTTACTATGTGATGCAAAATGCGAAAGAGCGGATACGTTAGCCTGTGGACGAGCGCATTCGGGGCAGTATGAATCACCAGGCGTCCGCCAGGCTTCAGCACTCTGTGCGCTTCGGCGATAGCCGCATCCAATTGTGTCGGATACAGATGTTCGACGATATCGAGCATCAGCACCACATCATAAGCATTCTCGGGAAAAGGCATTCCGCATCCGTCCGCTCTGATGATTGAGACCTTTCCTCTCACCCGTCCGCCAACCGTTGAAACAGTAGAGGAGGTAAGTTCAACCGCTGCCGCTGAGTAATCAATGCCCACTGCATGCGCGCCTGAAAGCGCTGCATGAAGGACAACCTCGCCCCGGCCAGCGCCGACATCGAGCACCTGCATTCCCGCATTCGGGGCGGTGAGCTCAAGTGCGCGTGCCATTCGGGGGCACAACATTAGTCCCTGCGACACTGCGAACTGCCGGTGTCCCTCGCACAATTCGAGGAAATAGCGCGTGTCATAGATGCTGCTTCTTACGCTTTCCACGACAGACCGCCTTTAAACGGACCCCATGCCGCCAGCCTCTTCATCATCAGCGTTCTGTATGTTGCACTGCGGGTCCTGCGCGACGTGCATTCCGCACAATCCCGGGGAACTCGCCCGCTCTTCAGGTTTGCTCTTAATCTTTGGTATGCATCGCCGTTCCAGATGACATCGAGACACGTTTTCTTCAAATCACCCATGCATTCTGTAGAAGCGCAGCACGGGAACACTTTGCCGTCGAAGTTGACGTAGACAGTTTCCCATGGTTCGTGACAAAACGGGACGCGCGCATGCCCGTTCCTGCTGCCCCTGCGACCATTCGAGAACCGTTCGGGGAGCACCAGCGTGATGCCGGCATCGGTAGCAAGCCGGCGTGCGCGCGCAAGAGTGTTTCTCACGAGTTCAGAATCCACACGAACGGTCTGCTCCGCCCAATCCTCCTCGATTCCAGAGTCTTCATGAGAGTGAAGAATCAGGTCAATGACCCTGATAACTCCGACGCCGTGCTCACGCGCCAGCAAAACGAGCGCAGGCAACTCGCTCATGTTTTGCTGCATGAGAACAAATTCAAACGCCAGCTTCGGCCAGCGGCTGTTCGCTTTGGCTTTCTCATCATTCAGACAACGCATCCCCTCCAACACACCTTCCAGATGGGCGCCGCGTCGGATGGATGAATACAACGGCTCAGTCGCGGCATCAATCGAAACTGTCACATACGTAACATTGTGCTCGATGAGACATTCGACGCGGTCGCGTGTCAGCAGGGTGCCGTTTGTGTTGAACGCTCTTGCCACATTCGTCTTGCTCACGCAGGCGACAATTTCCTTGAATTCGCGATGGAGGAGCGGCTCGCCGATTCCATGCAGGAAGACAAGCGCAGCGCGCTCAAATGCAGGCTGGAGCGAGCGCACGAGGTCAAGCGAGATATCCCCGGTCTGTTTCAAATGCTCGCGAGGACACATGGTGCATGCGAGGTTACAGCGAGTGGTTGTGGCGCAAAAAATGAATAGGGGCCATGACCGCATGAGGGTAGGAAACGTCATCCTCTCAAATTGGTTACGTGAAAAATTAAGCGCTCGCTTTCGCGTAAAAGTTCGCATGCGTGTTTTTCAGGCTTTGT
This sequence comes from Candidatus Abyssobacteria bacterium SURF_17, assembly GCA_003598055.1. GTDB lineage: Bacteria > Abyssobacteria > SURF-5 > SURF-5 > SURF-5 > SURF-17. The sequence continues at coordinate 22,656 of QZKI01000043.1, forward strand.
AAGGTACGGCCGGCGCCAATGTGCCGCCCGTGCTCAATACCATCTCGTAGGCGGTCGTGATTCTCGCAGCTCTCTCGTGCCAACCATGTTCCTTGATTGCTCTTGATCTGGCTGCGTCACCCAGTTGTCTTGCCAGTGACGGGTTGGCAAGCAATCGGACCATCGCATCAGCCAAGCCTCTTTCATCATTGCCGTTGACATACACTCCCGAATCCCCCAGGATCTCCCGATTGCTTGGAGAGTCGTAGCACACACAGGGGAGAGAGCAAGCCATATAGTTCAGAAGCTTTCCGTTCGCCTCAGTTTGCGAAAGCTTCGGAGCAACAGCAACGTCGCCAGCGCTCAGAAAATCCGCAGCCGTACGGTAATCAACCCTGCCCGTAAATATGACCCGTTCCCCCACACCTAAATCGTCGGCCATTGCCTGGTAGCGCGCCTCGTTCGGATACCCGCCGACGAGGAGTCGGCATTCCGGCACAATGTCAAGAACGTGCCGCATTGCGCGCAGCAGGTTTGGCGTTCCCTGATATTCGTCCAGCAAGCCAAGATAGACAATCACCGGCGCGTCGTCGGGAATGCCGTGCTTCCGACGAATAACAGGCCTCCCGCCGTTCCGTCTGAAACATTCGGTATCAACGCCGTCGGCAACGGTGTCAACGGCAATCGGTTTTCCGGAATGCACGCGGGCGAGACGCTCCCCGGAGCTCATTGAACTGGTGATAATATGATTGGCCCGCTTCTCGATAAATCGCTCAGCGCGACAAGCGAGCGAATGGAGAAATCCCTTCGCGCGAATGAAACCGTGAGCCGTTATTTCCTCGGTCAGGCTTCCCTGGTAGTCGAACACGAACGGTTTCCTGGTCATGGACCGAACTATCCATGCGATGAATGCGCCTTCATGTAAATGCGCATGGAGAATGTCCGGTTTGAAGTCTTTCAGTATGATGAACACTTTCAGAAGCAACAGAATGTCGAGGTAGAATTTGTGAAGCGAAGGCCCGGCCTCTCGCTTCTTGTACCACCGTATTCGGACCGTCCTCTCGACTGTCACATCGGGAACTCCGTCCCCGTTATGGTACGTGCATATTTTGACCTCGTGGCCCAATCTCTGAAGAGCCCGAGCTTCCTCGTAAATCCGCACGTGGCAGCCCCGATGCGAGAAAAAAGGCGTCGGGGCTATCATGAGGATTTTCATGAAGTGGCCTCCGTCCCGTCTTCACCGATGAGCTCTTTCACGACATATATGGGCCGCCGCTGGGATTCGTGATAGGTTCGAATGACGATTTCCGCCAACAGCCCGATAGTGATGAACTGAACACCGACTAGCGTAAACAGAACCGTGGATAAGAGGACTGTGTTCGTGCTGAACAGGTCGGGAAACACGATGGCGCCAATAGTTAGCAGAACGGCGGAGATGATGGCAGCTCCTATCGACATGATGCCGAGCTTCCCGAAATACTGCATCGGGCGTGTGAGGTAGCTCAACAAGAATTTCACATTGATGAGGTCAAGGATTACGCGGGTTGTGCGTGAAAGACCATATTTCGTCTGACCGTGAATGCGCGGGTGGTGTTTCACGGGCACCTCGACAATTTTCGCCCCGAGCCAGCTCACAACCGCCGGGATGAATCTGTGCATCTCGCCATATAGCCGAATGTTCTTGATTACCCCTCGCTTATATGCCTTCAGGCTGCAGCCGTAATCGTGCAGTTTCACGCCGGTAATCCTGGCAATGAGCCTGTTCGCCAGGATTGAAGGCAGCCTCCGCGAGAGGAGCTTATCTTTTCGGTCCTGCCGCCAGCCGCTCACGAGGTCATACCCGTCGGCCAGTTTCTCGAGAAGCATCGGTATGTCTTCGGGATCGTTCTGTAGGTCTCCATCCATCGTTACCACGATTCCGCCGCGGGCCAGGTCAAATCCCGCCGAAAGCGCGGCGGTCTGGCCGTAATTTCTGCGAAAGCTCACGATTCGAACCATCGGCTCTCTCGCAGCCAGTCCTCGAAGGAGAGCAAGTGTTTCATCCGCACTTCCATCATCAACAAAGATGACCTCATGAGTCCGCCCCAATCGCTCGAGAACAGGCTTGAGTCCTTGCCAGAGCGGTTTAATATTGTCCTGTTCATTGCAGACAGGAATGACCACAGACAACTCAACCGTCTCCGTCGTGACCGCTCCCTGCAACTCCGGACTGGGCAGATGAACCAGTTCAAAGGGATGGACAACCGGAGCACTGTGGCGCACCGGCTGAAATGAATTCGCCGGCGCCAATGCCAGCACGCGGTCCCATGTTTTCAAGGCCTCTGCCTGTTTGCCCGCCTTCGTCAGGCATGCCGCGAGCGCGCAGGAGGCCGGGTAGTACTCCGGCTCTTGCGCGATGCATTCCTGGAAAATCTTTGCCGCCATATCCAATTCATGTGCGCTGTAGTGCGCTATGCCGAGCCAGTATTTGGTCTCGACCGCATCCGGCATGAGCGTCATGGCAGCCTGAAAATGGTTCATGGCTTCCACGGAATTCCCTAGCTTTAGATTCAGCAGACCGAGTTGTTGCAGGGTCTCATGTTTCCCGGGCTCCAGTACTGCCAAGCGTTCAAGAAGATCACGAGCCTTCTCGGCATCCTCTTGCCTGAGGTAAACCATCGCGAGGTTATGAATCGCATCCGGATATTCATGCCTGAGTGTGAGAGCCGCCTCCAGGTGTTTTTCTGCCTCTGAGAAACGTCCGACAGCAAATAAGACGGCGCCGAGGTCGTTATGCAGCCGCGCGTCTGCTTTCTCCAGAAACAGCGCTTTTTGGTAATTCTCGATTGCTGCATCCGGGTCACCCGCAGCCACTTTCACTTCCGCGAGTGCGCGATATGCGTCAGCGCGCTGAGGATGATGGCCGACAAGATGCTTCAGTTGCTCTTCCGCTCTATCGAACGCGCCTAAGGAAGCATATGCAGAGGCGAGAAGTTGGCGAGCTTCAGGATTACGCGGTTCTTTCCGAACAGCCTGCTCAAGATGACGCTTGGCCTCCTCCACCCTTCCCTGACTCAAAGACAGTTTCCCGCGGCTGAGGTCAGTTACGTCCGATGCATTTCGAATCCTGCCGCTCGAGTGGTTTCGCTTGGGAGAAAGCTTTCCGTTTCTCATTGGTCGCGTCCGGACCTCGTCGGATTCCTCGATTGAAGAAAGTGGAAGAGTCGCGACTTTAGAAGGCCGGCAATCTCGTCCACGATATGTTCGATAAGTCGCTGCGATTGCGTGTCCAGCACTATGCTCGTCTCTAACTCCCGGGATTGCGAACGGCCCAGGGTCTGGCGAATCATCCCCAGAGGGCACTTGCCCTCCTGCGAGAGCTCCTTGATCATGCGGACGCGCTCCGCCATTTCGGCATCATAGCGACGCTGTCCGCCCTGAGTTCTTTCCGGTTGGAGAATCTCGGGCATCTCTTTTTCCCAGAATCTGAGGGTATGAGGTGGAACTCCGGTGAGGAGGCTGACCTCACGAATGGACATCAATCTTCCGTCGCCGTTCCGATTGTTTTGTTCAGTCATTCGCTCAGTTCCTCGAGGTTTATGAAATCCGGGCATTTACCTTGGGAAAATCGGCTGAGGCCCAAAGTCCCGATTCAACGCCATCAGTCTTATCGGCAAAGCTAAACGTTAACTTTAACTTTTCCATCAAATTTCCAGTCACAGCATCGATATTCGTCGTTCAACTCCCCTTTCTGGATGTAATCATTAAAGTTTTTCGGCCCTGATGCCGATATGAACACTTGAAAGCGGGTTCTCAAAGAGACAAAATTGCCTTGTGGAACACGCTTGACTACGACGAGTGCCGGGGGCGAACGCGAGGTGAGTCCCTGGTTTACGGTCGTCGAACCGGACCCGATAAACGGTTCGAGGTCAAGGCCAATACCTGCGAAATTGGCCCGCGGGCAGGGAGGCCCGCGGAATGGCTGCGCTCATCTGGGTTGGGCGCATGCGCATCAAGGAGGATAAATCATGGGTCTACGTATCAACACAAACCTCACGGCGATAACCGCCCATCGGAACCTGACGCTGGCTGATGCCCGATTGTTCAGGTCCGTGCAGAGGCTGTCGTCCGGCTTGCGCATCAACAGTGCGGCCGATGACCCTGCCGGCCTGGCGATATCGGAACAGCTCAGGGCACAGATTGCCGGCCTGAACGCGGCAATCGTGAACTCCGAGCGGTCGATCAACCTCGTTCAAACTATTGAAGGCGCTCTGAACGAGGTGAACTCGTTGTTGATCAGCATGCGTGAGCTGGCGCTCGATGCTGCCAACTCAGGCATCAACAACGCGACATCGCTCGCCGCCGACCAGGCGGAAATCGCCAACGCAATCCAGACAATAACCCGTATCTCGGACACCACGCAGTTCAGCATCCAGACCCTGTTGGACGGCACGTTCGAGAACAAGGTTACTCTGGTGAGCCCAAACACCATCGGTCTCACAAACATGGAGCGGAGTTCCCTCCAAAAGGGGACCTACACCATCAGCGTGAGCAACATCACACCGGCAAGCGCAACGATTACATCCGACCCGTTCGACTTGCTGGATAATGTTGAGCTCGCTGGTACCGACAGCGACGGCGACCCGAACGGGTTGGCCCCCGGGTCACACTCGCTTGTGGTCTCGGCTGCATCTGGCGCCTTTGTGACATCCTCAACGGCAGCAATCCTCGACGGAAGTAGCACGCTCACGGCCACGACAATCACCATTCAGTCGGCGGCCGGCACGAGCATGGTGACCTTTGAGGGCGATGAGGAGAACACGCTCGCCAACATCGTGGCGGAGATAAATGACGAGGCCCGCGACCTCGTCGACAATGACCAGTTTGTTGCGATCGACAATGGAGATGGCACATACACCATTGTTATCGACAGCAACAGCACCGCGGTCGGCGCAGCGCAAACCATCACGGTTTCGTTCGCCAGTGCCGCGATTGCGCAGGAGTACGGCTTCGCCACCGCCACCGTAACTGCCACGAATGGTGAGAACGTCGGCGTCCAGCTTGACGACGGCGCCCTCTTGAGGCTCTCCGCCGGCACCACGGAATTCGTGGTGCACGACGCAGCCGGTGGCTCGCTCACGCTCACGTTCGAGGTTGCGTTCACAAGCCAGAACCTGATTGACGGCGAAACGCTGAACGTTGAAGTGGCGTCTGCCACGTTCGACGCGCAACTCGGGTCGGGCCCGAAGGTTGCCTTCGAGGCGGGTACGACCAAGACGCTCAGCGCTGGCGAGAACTCGGACGGCAACTTAATCGGCACGCTCGATGTCAGTTTCGGGTTCTTTAACGTTCCGGCCACGGACTCGACCGTCACGATCTCGGTCGAGGACAACTCGCTGCAGTTCCAGGTCGGACCGAACCCGAACCAGACGGTGAATATATCGGCACAGGACATTTCGGCGGATAAGTTGGGTCTGGCTATCGTCAATGATAGCAACTTCAGGAGCCTGGCCGATATAGACGTGACGACAGTGCAAGGTGCAAATGATGCCATATTGCTGATTGATAAGGCGATCGACGATATCACGAGACTCCGTGCCAAGCTGGGCGCATTCCAGCAGCAAACGCTGGAGACGAATCTGCGCTCGCTTAGGATCGCCGGGGAGAACCTGGCCGCCTCTGAGAGCACCATCAGAGACGTGGACATCTCAGCGGAGATCACCGAATTCACAAGAAACCAGATACTCCTATCAGCAGGTGTTTCGGTATTGGCGCAGGCGAATGCAATTCCACAGACGGTGCTTCAGTTACTTGGGTAAGTTTGGCCTAACGGCCCGATTGGGGATGTGGGCAGGGCGAACAACTACCCTGTTAATCATCCTCAAGGAGGTGTAACCTAATGGGCATCAGGATTGATCAGGCAGGCTACCCAGGCCTTGACCCGGCTGCTGGAACTACGCCCGGTGTCAATACCGCCCGTAGAGTTGCAAGCAGCCCGCCAGCGGCATCTCAGTTTGCGTCTGTTCAGCCGCAAACGCCCGCTCGGACGGACGCTGCTGAAATGGACGCTGCTGAGATAGAGAGCACTCTTGACGGAATCAATAAGTACCTGGATAAGACCGGAAGCAGCTTCAACTTCATCCACGATGAGGCGAGCGGACGGTCAGCAGTTCAGGTGCTTGATAAACACGGCGAGGTCATTCGCCAGATTCCTCCGCAAGAGCTGCTGGACGCATACGCGAAAATACGGAACATTGTCGGTATCCTCCTGGACGAAAGCGGATAAACCGAGGAAGGGCACGTGGCGCTATGGCTGCCAGCATAACGTTCTCTGGAATATACACGGGGATCGATTTTCAGGCCATCGTCGACACCCTGATAAGCGTCGAGCAACGCCGGATCGACCTCGTGACGGCCAAACAGGCGGAGGAAACCGCGAAGCTCACCACGATACAGAGCCTGAGCGGACTCCTCCTCTCGCTACGAACATCGGCGAGCACTCTGTCCAAACAGAGTAGTTTCCAGACACGGTCTGCCAGTACAAGCCACGAGTCCATTCTCTCCGCATCCGTCACCGGCAATGCCGCTCCCGGCACTCACTATATTACCGTTAACCAACTTGCGCAGGCGCATCAGGTGGCTTCGCAAGGATTTGCCAACACAGACACAACCAGCATCGGAGTCGGCACGGTCAGCATCCGTGTCGGCTCCGGCGCAACAACCACGATTTCCATCGACGCAGCAAATAACACGCTTGCCGGGCTGCGTGACGCAATCAACAACTCAGACGCAGGCGTAATGGCAACCATCATCAACGACGGCAGCGCATCAAATCCCTACAGGTTGCTCCTTACAAGCAAGCTGACCGGCGGTGCCAATACCATCGATGCCACCTTTGACCTCACAGGCGGAACCGCTCCAGACTTCGCGAATAAGAATATTGATACGGTTGAGGTGGAACCAACCAACAGTTCTTCATATACCGGAACCGCAACATCCCTGGGAACATACACAGGGAATGCAAACCAGACATTCCTCGTCGAGATTATGTCGGCAGGCGCGACAGGTGTTGCAACATTTCGCTATTCCACTGACGGCGGCCTGACGTTTAACGATAATGGCGGCGCTGGATTCCTCACCTCCACAGGGGGAACCGCCCTCGAAGACGGCGTTTCAATAGCATTCAGCGATAGTGGCACGCTCAGCGTCGGAGACCGCTTCTCGATAGATACGTTTGTTCCAACCATTCAGGTGGCACAGGATGCCTCCATCACGCTGGGAATGAGCTCGGGCGGCGGAGCCCCCATCAGCATAAAATCAGCCACGAATACCGTTGCCAATGTGATTCCGGGTGTCACTCTGAATCTGCTCGAAGCAGCGCCCTCAACGACTGTCAGAATAACTGTGGATAACGATAGGGACGCAGTGCGCACCGCCGTCGAAGGCTTTGTTGAGTCATACAACCAGGTCATCGACTTTCTGAATGAACAACTTCGATACGATACTGTCACTGAACAAGCCGGCCTCCTCATCGGGGACTCACTCTTGGTCAGCGTGCAGAACGACCTGCGGCGCCTTGCTACCGGAATAATTCCCGGCCTGCCCAGCACCATGAACAGACTGGCGGCAATCGGGGTAACATCCGTCCCGGAGACTGGCAGCCTTGTCCTCGACAGTGCCAAGCTTGAGGAAGCACTTTCCTCGAACTTGGCAGGTGTCGCGAATCTCTTCTCAACAAGCTCCACGACAACCAACCCTGACATCACCTATGTCGCCTCGACTCAGAAGACCATTATCACTGATTCAGGATTTACGGTTGATGTCACAAGAGCGGCCACGAACGGAACGCTCGAGGGCGGCATCCTCGGCGGCTTTCCTGTAACGCTCACAAGCAGCAATAATCAACTACGTCTGAAGGTTGACGGTAAAGAGAGCTCCATCCTTACTTTGGCCGCACGCACGTATAGCACAGGGGACGACCTTGCCGCGGAGATACAAGCACAATTGAACGCCGACTCCGCACTCGCAGGAAAGCATGTTTCGGTCGGCTTCACCGGCGGCCGGTTGGTGTTTACCTCATCGAGCTACGGGTCGTCCTCAAGCGTACAGTTGGGGACTAACCCTGAAAACAGCGCATTCGAGATTCTGGGACTCACTAGCGCGGTGGCGACCGCCGGCCTCGATGTCGCGGGGACAATCAATGGAGAGGCTGCAACGGGCAAAGGCCAGATTCTCACGGGAAAGGTGGGGAATGCGACTACTGATGGACTTTCGCTCCTCATCACAGTTACTCCGTCTGAGGTTAATCTCACAGAACCTGAAGGGATCGTGACGGTCATCGAGGGTATCGGAACACGCCTCTCCGAGCAACTCGCTTTCCTGACCGACCCGATCGATGGGCGAGTGACGACGCGCTCAAATACGCTTACGCGCAAGATAGATGACCTCGAGGCGGATATCGACCGAATGGGCAAAAGGCTCGAGGAGAAGAGAATCACCCTCACCGAGCAATACGCCCGGCTCGAGGCTGCCCTCGCCTCGCTCACTTCCGAAGGCGAGATCCTCGTTCAACAGCTTGCGAACCTCCCTCGAATCGATACATTAACGCGGCGGGATAACGATTAGCGCAGTGCATTGACGGAGTGTGGAAAAGATGGATGACCGGCGCAAGAATGATACGGTTCATGCGAGAGCGGCAAAATGCTACCGTGAAGAACACGTCAACGGGTTGAGCCAGAAAGAACTCATACTCATGCTCTATGACGGGGCAATCAAGTTCTCGTCCGAAGCGAAGGAGGCAATTGAACGTAAGGATTTCGTCCAAAGCTACAAATGCATCGTGAAGGCGCGCGACATCGTCGCCGAACTTCTTCGCATTCTGGATGTGGAAGTCGGAGGCGAAGTGGCACAGAACCTCCAGCGCCTCTACGTCTATATGATTGGCCGTCTTATCGAGGTGAACTTCACAAAGGAAACCCGCCTCATCGATAACGTAGTGGACATCCTTCGGAAGTTGCGGTCAGCCTGGGCTGAAATTGATTTTCAGCAGGCGTTGGCAAGTCTCGCGCCCGCTGACGGGCAACCCGGAAGAAACGGGGAAGGGTATCGGCCTGTCAAGCCTCGTTCACCAGCAACAACCTCTCGTTTGCTCTCAGTGACAGTCTGAACGAAAAATCTCCTCGCCCCCATTCTAAGCCGGAACGCTATCGCGCTTTCCACTGATATCCGCAATTCCGGCACGTCCAGCGTCGCTTGAGAAATGGAAGCGGGAACCCCAAAAACACCAATGAAATGAAAACAAGACGGCGTGAGAACTCTTCGTACTGTATCTCGGCCGCTCCGCATCGGGGACAACAACGGTCCGATTCTGTCTCGGATTCTGCAATTTGCTCCTCCGCCGGTTCATCCCCAATTGGTTCATCCTGAAATCCCTGAAGGATTTCCAACGCCCGTTGAGCATCCGATTCGTTTACTTGCAGCCTCACCCCGCCGATTGCAATCGCATATTGCCAACCCGTGCTGCCTCTGATCTCATCAATCACTGCGCAGTCGATTCCTTCCGACTCCAGCTTCGTCCTGACAAGATGGGCCTCAACTGGATTATTGAACCGCGCGATTGTGACCAGTCTTTCGTCCACAGTTTAGCCCGTGAGAGTGCCTGACTAGCGACGCTCGTTTCTAATGCTTCTCAAAGAAATCCAACAGCGCCTGATTGAATGCCGAAGGAACCTCGGAATTGAATGCGTGCCCGCCTTCAATAACATTCAGGAACGAACCGGAAATGCGCTTTGCGATTTCTTCGGAGAACGCAACCGGCGTGAGTATGTCGCCCTTTCCGACAAGCACCATGGTCGGCACTTTGATGTTCTTAATCTTGTCGGCAACGTTAAACGAAGTGATTGCGGCGCATTGCGCCCTGAACGGTTCAGGCAGGAGAGGCGTTTCGGTGAGATGGTCTATTGTCATCTCGCGGAACATCATGAGCGAATCGTACTGGCTTTCTATGAAATCGAAGGTGAAGCACCAGCCGATGATGTTGTTCACGAACGATTCGACGCCGAGCTTCTCGATGATGTCCGTCCACAGCATGAGCAGGAGGTCTGCGCCCTTGGGAATGCGACACGAAGTCGAGGCAAGCGTGACGCTGCGTAGCAGTTCGGGATGGTCAAGCGCAAACTGCTGCGAAATCATGCCACCCATCGAATGGCCTACGAGATGGGCCTTCTTGATACCCACTGCCTTGAAGAAACCCGCGAGGTCATCGGCCATCATCTTGATAGTATATGGACCCTTCGGCTTGTCGGTCTTGCCAACCCCGCGATTGTCCACCATATAGACCTGATAACTCGGCGCGAGCATCGGCGCCTGCATCGCCCACGCCATATGGTCCATCCCGTAACCCGTTACCAGAACAACCGGGTCGCCTTCACCGATACACTCGTAATGCATCTCGATGTCGCTGACTTTCACCTTCGGCATGATTTTCCCCCAATCTTCTGGAGCTAGCCAATAACCGTCTCGAAACTGTCCCGTAGTTCACAACTGGGGACCTCCATCTGTAGGTGCTAATTCATTCGCATGGGTTTTCCGGCCTGTTTTCACATTGCGTATGGGAGTGAATTCGCACCTACAGAGTTACGGGACAGTTTCTGCAAGGGCGCAGCATGCTGTGCCCTACACGGAACGTGCCTATAAATCGTGCTTCGCAATAATCTCGAAGCTAACCTCAATTTTCTTGGCGTCATCGGAAGAGAATGCAGCTTGCGCAAACCTTTTTGCATCGGCAAGCACAAAAGGATTGACCGCTGAAAGCACGCCGTTCTTGCCTGAACTCGGGACGTTGAGAGCATCCTGATAGCACTGGACTGCATCGTTTCGCCGACCGAGCAGGTCGTTTGCAAATCCCAAAAGCAGATGCGCCTGAGCACGCTCGCTCGGGCTCTGCACGCACTCGAGCGCACGCCTTAAGTGTTCGGCTGCGTCCGCCGCCCTTGCTCGCCGCAGCAGCATCCTCGCAGTCAACCTCCGATAGAGAGCCTCTTGCGGCCTCAGAGCAATTGCTTCTTCGAGATGCGCGAGGGCCGCATTCTCATCCGTTGGCGGGACCGTGAAGCTCACCATTGCTTCATAGTATTTCCTGAGGGCCGTGTAGTCGGGTGTCTTCACATATTCGTTCGGTTCAAGCATCGTCGGCTTTGCGGTGCCGTAGCCGTCGGCCAGCTCTTCCATCAGATTGAATCCCCTGTATGCATTGTTGCACACCGGACTAAGGCCGTCGGCCACCCAGAAATCGAAGTTGCTCGGCCGGAATACAACGCTTGTCAAGTTTGAAACCTGTGAGATGATGCCACCGGCGGGCCGCAAGCTGTCGGAACACATGTCCATATGGTCGCCCATGAACTGGGCGGCAAGTTCCGGCGTGATTTTGCCTTTGTTTTCATGTATGAGCATTCGCATCCGCTCAAAGCGCGCAATCGGGTTCTTGCCGATGCCGTTTCTGAGCAACACATCGGCGGATAGTATCGGCTCGGTCGTCGCCATGTTCGTTTCCCAGATGACGCCGTCCTCGGGTCGTCTCACGCCCACATGGTTCGCGCTCGCCTCGATGACCGCGGCCTCGTTCGCCTTGCCGTCGACAATGAGGAAGGCGAATGCGCCTGCCCGCGGGTTTTGAGAGACTACTGCAATCGCATCCTCGACAGAACCGGCCTTCTTCATGATTTCCATTTCGAGGAAGGTGAAGCTAACGCCATCAGCCTTAGTGTCATCCAGGAACAGAAAGTGCGCACCGAGACATATCCCCTTCTCATTCATACAGGAGTTACACTTAATAAGACCGGCCGAGCTCACGCTCACAAACTTATGGCCATCCTCGGGCTCGTAGAACACCACGGTCTGATATCTGTCCCACAGGCCGCCGCCCGTGTAGTCGGTATTGCGGCCCATGATGAGAGAGCCATCAACCGTCGCGTTGCCAAAGGCTGCAAAGCTCGTGCAACCGTCAGTACCCCCCTGTTTCAGCGCCTTCTTCTCGAGCACTTTGATGAGGTTCATGTTCAAGTCAGAGAGCATATTACCCCGGAACACGTCCGCGAAGCTCAGGCCACTGCCGTCGGCCAGTCCCTTCACCTCAGCAAGGTATTGTCTCGGAGAACATTTCAGAAGCGGTCGGTAGATTTTCCAGTCGAAGTACTTGGCAAGAAGCACCCGCATGACCTTATTCATGTGCTTGAATGGGGCAAGATTTTCGGTGGGCCTTCCGTAGAAGGGCACGGCGCCGCGCTGAATTTCGTCCCTCAGAAGAGCGCCGTGCTGATAGCCCATCTCGTAATGTGATCCGAACAGTTTGAGGACATTGAGGCCGCCACGCCGTTCGAGCGTCGCCCGTCCGAACGCCTTGCGGCCCTTTTCGTCCTGAACCACCGATGTCGAGCGCAGCCACCTGATTTCCTCAGAATTGGGAACATATTCGCTTCCATGGCCAAGAATCGGCCAGACGATTAGGGCTACAGTGCCCAAGAGAAGCACCACAACGAGGAATAATATTAGCGAGAGCATATTCGAAAACCCCCATTTTCCCAGTTGAACTGGGCTTAGGGACAGATCCCCCTGAGGGCCCTGTCCCCAAAACAAATTCTATGGGGTTTCCGTCTAAAATGTCAACAAGGCTCCTATCAAACCGCAAAGGGTCGCAGACCCGAGGCGCAAAGTTCGCAAAGATAAACGACAGGATGAGGTCTTATTTCTCTGCGCTCTTTGCGCTTTTGCGGTTTGATAGAAGGTGCAAGGTTGGCAAACAGGAAGCCGCCCATGTATACTAAGCGGTATGAATCAGACATTGCGCTACATTCTGGCGATTCTGCTTGTCGTTGTGGGAAGCGTTGCCATTGTTTTCCCGGAGATGACGGGCTACGAAGCAATAAATGAGAAGGCGCTGGATATCGTCGATGGCGCGCTAATGGAAAATGTGAGGACGTTCGCAGTTGTTTCAGGCATCAAAGCGGGCCTCGCAGTGATTGAAGGCTCGACAATGGGCGCAGTCATAGTCACTGTGGAAATCGGCGACCTTGCGCAACCTGTATATGACTTCGTGGACTATGTATGGAAGATTCTGGTTTATGCGCTCCTTGTGCTCAGTCTCTACAAATTCATTTTAGAGTTCGGGCTGCTCAGCTTTGGCGTAAGGATTCTGGGCGTAGGGGTTCTGGTTGGCGCGGTGAGAATACTTGCATTTTCGGGCGAAGGAAAAACACCGCGCTCACATATTTATCAAGTGATTGGGGAGTATCTTCCGATTTTGACAAGGGCTGCTATTCTAAGCGGTCTCTTGCTCGCATATTTGGCTCCGATTACGGTGCTTGCAAGCCATTCGTTGGAAAGATTTCTCACAGAGCCGGTCAAGGAACGGGAATCCGAGGCGATAGGAGAGTTCCAGAGTCAATTTGACAGACTGAAGGATGAGTTCTTGTCAGTCAGAGAGGACATCTCGCTATCGCATCCTAAGGAAAGTTCAGACCAGATAAGAGCGCGAATGAGACTTATTGGCAGGGTGCTCCTGAATTCTCTCAACAGCAGCATACATGCTTTTCTTTATTATCTTGTGATTTTGTTTGTGGAGATAATCGTCTTCCCCTTGATGACGGCATTCATACTGTATAAGTTCACACAGTTCGCAATGAACAGGTTCTTGCCACGGAAAAGCTCAGAATGAAGGTATTGGGTCGTGAAGAAGACAATCAGAGGAGCCGAGAGAATGGCAGACTATTTGGTAGTTGACGCGCATGTACATACCTACAAGACACCGGAAATCGGCCTTCAGGCAATGGGCGGAGCAGGACAGGCAGGATGCAATGGCACACCCGAGGAACTCCTGGATATCTTACGAGAGGCGGGTATTGCGAAGGTCGTTCAGGTCAACATGACGCCGATGCGCGAGATGTACCACGCAGCGGTGGAGAAGCTTCCGGAAAATCAGCGCAAGGGTGAACACCCTGAAATTATCGCCACGATGAGCGAACGCGTGAAGCGACGCAACCGCTGGACCTGCGAGCTTGCAAGAGAACACCCCGAGCTTATCGCATTTCCTTCAATCGACCCGCTCATGGGCTCCGAAGCCATGGTAGCCGAGGTGGAAGCATGCGCGAAGGACGGTGCGAAGGGCATCAAACTGCACCCTGCCGAAGGTCATTACTTCCCGCGTGATGAGCGCCTGTGGCCGGTGTATGCAAAGGTTCAGAAACTCGGGCTTCCGATAATCTCCCACGGCGGCGTGTTCATGATGACCGACTATGAAGGGGGCGCCTCTTACACGCGGCCGTCCAACTTCGAGCCTGTTCTCGAGAGTTTTCCCAAGCTCAAGCTCGTCGTTGCGCATCTGGGTCACGGCTACTGGAACGAATCCGTCGAGCTGGCGAAAAAATATCCAAACGTTTTCTTCGATACTTCCGCCGTAATCTCGGGAGTCGAACACCTGCAAACACTCTCGGCATCTGATGCCGTCAGCTTGATTCGCACGCTTGGCGTCGAGCGGGTGATGTTCGGCTCAGACTATCCGTGGTTCAGCCCGGCCTCGAGCCTCAAGAGTTTCCTCCAACTTTCTCTCACGACGGACGAGAAAGAGAAGATTCTGGGCAAAAACGCAAGGAGAATTCTTAAGATTTAGAAAGCGATTCTCTCCGCAACTGTCATTGGAGAGGGCAGGAAAAACATGAATGTTATTACCAACATCTTAGGCGACATTGTCAGCGCGACGGCGAACTTCGTCGTTCACACGCTTGGTCCGTGGGCATGGGACCATGCGATGTGGATAGCAGTGGTGGTGCCGCTAATCGTAATTCTCGCAATCGCCAAATGGATGTGGGATTAGCCCGGCTTCTCTACGCCTGCAACGCGGGCCCCCCATTTCCTCCCCCCGTCCCTGCTCTCATGAGGCAATATTCCGGATAAACTGCTCTAAAAGGGCGTTCGTCTTGCGCCGACTTGCCAAGATGAGACGGGTGTTTTTTTCAATCCGGCTGAGAATAACGAGTCGCTTCCACGATGCAACGAGCGCGCTGGTGAAAAAAATGCCGCATGCGGCGCCGGCAAAGAGCCACAATGTCCCAACCGCCCTGAGGGCGGGAACGGAGAAGAGTCCTAACAGCAGGAAAGCAACAGTGATAGACCCCACAGCACATGCAGAAAGAAGAATGATAAGTCCGATGAAGAGCGGACGGGGCAGCGGCCGCACTTTGAGCGTACGCGCTCTTTCCGTGATTGTCGTCAACCGCTTCTTCTCTTTGACGTCGTTCTCTTCCTTTAGATACTGTTGAATATCGCTGATCAACTCATCCATGTAATCCTCATTCATCTGCCATGTTGCTCCTTTCGTTTCTTTGCCGCTTCGGTCCGTGCGTGCTCCGCCGGCTTCCCGGCTCCTTTTGGGACGCACGCCCGATAACTGTATCGCCGAATTTTCGGCGAATATT
>QZKI01000052.1 GCA_003598055.1 Candidatus Abyssobacteria bacterium SURF_17
GAACTGCTCGAATATCTGGATGACGACCCGGAAACGCGCACCATCATCTTGTATCTCGAAGGAATCGAAGAACCACGCTCGGTCATGGAGACGGCGCGAAGAGTGACGCGCCGCAAACCGATTGTCGGATTCAAGGTAGGTCAATCCGACGCTGCTCTGCAGGCCGTACAGTCACATACGGGCTCGCTGGCCGGCAATCACAGCCTGTATTACGCCGCGTTCGAGCAGGCAGGCATTGTGCCCGCTCATGACACCATCGAGTTGCTTGACGTCGCCAAGATTCTGAATATCGCCCCGCCGGTGAAGGGCAACCGAGTTGCGGTCATGTCATTCCAGGCCGGGCCCGGTATTATGCTCACGGACCTGTGCGTGAGTCACGGGCTGGAAATGGCGCAGCTTTCGGACAAAACCGTCAGATCACTGAAGCGCTTATGGCCGGACCTCACGATTCGCACGAATCCGGTGGACCTTGCCTTTGTCAGCGATATGGAGGTGTTTGGTGATGCAGCGCGAATCGTCCTGAACGACGAAAACGTTGATGCGGTAATTGTCTTCTACCTGGATGTCATGTCGTTCTTCACCACGGCGCTTTCGGAGAAACTCGTGCCGCTGGCAAAGGAGATACGAAAGCCCATAGTTGTCTGCGCCAACTTTCCCGTCAAGCTGTCTTCTGCGGAGACTGCTGAAGGTCTTGCAAGATTCGAGGACAGCGGCATTCCCGTCTACCCACTTCCCGCGCGAGCGGTCAAGGCCCTCAAAGGCATGGTACGCCGCGGCAGGATAGAAGCTGCGCTCGCGTGACTATCAGACCTTCTCCGCATACACCTTGAACAACACCCGCCCCAATCCGCCGTGCATTGCGCCGGTATCAATGCATTGGACGTGGTTGAAGATGTATTTGTTCGGGTCTTCGCCATTGACGATTGCCGAAAGCATCGCGCGGATGGCGGTATTCAGCGGCGTGATGGCGTCGGTGCACACGTTGGCGGCGGTCGTCTCATCTTTGTTCAGCATGGTGGCATTGAACACGAGCTTGTCGCCGGGTTTATAGAACGCGAAGCAATTCTCCGCCTCGACGACTTCCGCAACGATTTTGTAGCCCATGAGCGCCACACTGTTCTCAAGCATACGCTCCATGCCGGGAGACAGCTTGTCCAACTCTGCGTCGCTGATCCCGATCATGCCTTTGACCATTTCGCGTGTTGCCTCGTCCATGTGCTCATTCCTTTCTTTGTTTCATTTTGACGTTATCGCTCATGAATTCCTTAGTATTCATGCGAGACGCGTGTTGTTTATACTAATGGTTTGAATACCATAATACTACTTGCTGCTTCACCAGATTGCAAGCGCGGACTTGTTGTCGTCGAGGGCGCCGAGAGATTCGACGTAAGAGCGTTTATGCTGACTAAAGAAACATGGCTTCCCAATGGCTCATACGGAGTCAAGCTGATACCCGGCACGTGTACAGCCTTGCGTCCATTCAGCGAGTGTGGAACACCGTCGGAAAGAGCTCCTTGTTGGTATGCGGGATGAAGAGGGCGGCGTTAAGCCGATTCATGAATTCGTTGTCAGTCGTAAGCTGGATATACGCGGCCTTGCGGCGGATGGACTCCACTTCTTCCCGAAGCCCATAAGAGACAAGCATTAGACATGCTCCTATCCCGGCGCTGTTGCCAAGAACGCGAAATCGCTCCAATGGAATATCCGGAAGCATTCCAATCGTGATTGCGCTCCCGGGGTCGACATGCTCGCCGAAGCTGCCGGCGACGAAGAAGGTTTCGAGGTCGCTGAAAGCGACGCCGAGGCGTTCGGTCACCAGCGCAAGAGCCGTATACATGGCTCCCTTCGCACGCAAGAGATTGCCTATGTCCAGCTCGTCGACGATGATATCTTTCGGCCCTTCGCCCTTCTCAGCTAAGACGACGGCGAAACCTTTTACTCCATCTGCTGTTCTGATACGGGGAACATCCAAATGGTCCGCAAACCTGCCCTTCGGGTCGATCGCCTTTGAGAGAAACAATTCCGCCACGAGCTCGATAAGGCCTGACCCGCAGATGCCTTCGGGAGGCCTGTTGCCGATAACCTCGAACGAGGGCTCCAGTGTCTCCCGGTCGAGCCGAATTTTTTCAATAGCGCTCGCTGTGGCTCGCATGCCTGCTTTTGCGCCGCCGCTCTCGAGTGCCGGACCAGCCGCCCCTGCGCACACGACGAGCCAGTCACGATTGCCCAGCACGATTTCTGCATTCGTCCCGACATCCACTAGCAGAGAGATGTCCTTGCTCTTGTGCATGCCCGACGCGAGTATTCCCGCAACCACATCTCCGCCGAAATAGTTGCTCAGACCGGGGAACACGTAGACGGGCGCGTCCGGATGAGCATTCACGCCGATTTCCTTTGCCCTGAACAGCGGCGGCCGGCTGACCACGGGCACGTACGGCTCCCGACAGAGATGATAGGGGTTCAAACCGAGAACCAAATGCGTCATGGTGGGATTTCCTGCCATGCTGACAGCATAAATATCATGCGGAGCAACGCCGCACGAATCGGCCAGACGGCCTATGCCTCGATTGATCCCCTCGAGCGCCAGCTTCTGCATTGTTTCCAGCCCTGCGGGTCCTTGGCAGAAATGAATTCGTGTGAGAATGTCTTCACCATGGATGGTTTGGGGATTCTCGATGACGAGCCTGTTCAGGATTTCTCCTGCCGTAATGTTGACTAGGTAAAGGCTGAGGGTGGTTGTTCCGACATCTATTGCAAGGCCCAGGCAATCGCTCTCATCGTGCCCCTTGCGCACATCGATAAGCTCGTAATGGGAATCGGTCTGGGCAACAACAGCCGTAAGTCGAAATGAAGTTTCCCTCAGCGTGTGGCTGATTCGCTGCAGTACTCTGAGAGGCGCCTTGATATTTTCGGGAATTATTTCTCGGGTCGGGGTGATACGGATGAGTTCAGCGATTAACCGGTCAACGTCACCCGTCGGGTCTTGAAGCGTCGGCGCCCGAAGACTCATATAATGCTTCCGTACTATCGGGTCAGGAACCCACTGTACATGGACCCAATCTCGCAGATCTTGCCGGGTGGCTCGCATGGCATCTCATGGTTGATTGCGGAAATTTCGCGACATATAGGAGAGGGCCAAAAGTGATTCTTGTAGGGCCGAATTCATTCGGCCAAGAACCCAAAATGGCCAATGCGAATGAATTCGCACCTACAGACCGTCCCCACAAATATCGCGAAATTTTGCAGGTAAGCGCTAGCTCTCAAGAAGCGCTTTGAGCAGCTCCAGGCTTGAAGGCGCTCCGCCGATACCCCAGTTAGCCGCGGGAACCTCCTCAATCACGCACCACGTGTACGGCTGGAGTTTTTCTTTGGGATAAGGCCTCGCTTCGATTTCGGCCACAACCTCGGTCACGCGTGCTATCATCTCGGTCTTCTTCTCTTCCGTCAAAGCCCCTTCGAACACCTTGATCTGAATAAGCGGCATAGCGGCCTCCCTTTCGCTTCTAGATTCGTATACCGAAGCCAATATAGCACGCGAGAGGGTGGTTTCACAATACGCTCCACAAGATTACTGGGCGCGTGCGGGGACTACAGCGTCCGGCGGGACACATCGCGCGGTGGGAAGCCTCTCCGCCACGAAGAGCTAGCATTGCATGGAGACAACCAAGAGAAGTTCTGACTCATCATCCCCCGGGGGAATATTCCGTCGCGTTGCGGAGATACGTCTCCGCATGCGCTGTCTCTTCCACTCCCGTATAGTACAAGGCGCTCGCATTTATACCGCTTTCGCGCACAAATGTTGCGATCTGCTTAATCGGCGGCAATTGCTGCACTAAGGGAGCGACAACGAATACGAATACCCACAGAACGAAGAGCGAAAGAAAGAGACGCGCCCATCGGCGGGCCACAGTGGACGGGCAAACCTTCCTTTCGAGCTCTCCATCGGTTGTATTGCAGTTTGGACGCACTCTCATATCTTGGCGGTGATTTGTGGAAATACTTTGTAGAACATTATGTAGGCCATGGTCAGTGTAAGAATCAGATTAAATGATTGCCCGCATACATACAGGATGAGCGGCTTGCCGCCCTTGAAATGATGCGCGAGTTCGCGGAAATTGGTGGCTAGGCCTATACTCGTGAACGCGAGGCAGAAGAACCAATCTCTGAGAAGGGTTGCAAAGCCACGTAAAACGCCTTGGTCCAGCATGACATCGGCAACATCATTTCCCATTGACTCGTAGAACAGGGAAAATATAATTGACGCAGCGATAAACCCAAGCACGAATTTGGGGAAACGGTGCCAAATTTCCATAGCGCGCACTCTTTGCCCCGGAGCACACTCGACTCTCGCGCACCAGTATACGGCGACACAAAAGGCAATGACTCCAATGAGCATGTTCTGGATCATTTTGACAGTTGCCGCTACATAGAGTGCGCGGTCGCTCAGAAATGCGCCTGCCGCCGCAACAGCTCCGGTTGCATCGATGGTCCCACCCATCCAGGCGCCGCCCAACACATGGGGCATGCCGACGGCCTTGATGAATGTGGGCATGACCACCATCATGATAGCGGTGAACATCATTGACAATCCGACAGAAAGGGTAAGTTCCTCTTTCTTGGCCCTGCATGCAGCCGCTGTCGCGATTGCGGCCGATACGCCACAGACCGACATATCTGCCGATATCGTAATGTTCAGTGTCTTCGAGGTTATCTTGAGTACTTTCTGCCCGAAGATGAATGTACTGACGAGCACAATAGGCGTAACTATCCACGCGACGAAGATACCGGGAATCCCGATGGCAAGGATTTTGCCAAACAATATTTCTGCTCCGAGGAGCACGAGCCCTGTCTTGATGTAATATTCCACCTGTACTGCGGGCATCACCCATCTCGGAGTGCCGACGGTATTACTGATGATGAGCCCGAAGATAATCGCCCAAAGAGCATAACCGAACCCATATTCCTTCATGGTGGCTTGGCCTTCCATCATATATGCGAGCACGGCCACTATGAAAACGAAGACAAACGCGGGGAAAAACTTCTTCAAAGAACATCCCATCAGCTTGATGCCGACGCTGAAGAAAACTGCCAGAACAACCATTAAGCCTGCCAAATAGGGAAATTGGTTGTAAGGTTTTACCGAGGTCTTCTTCCTCGCATCGGATGCCTGTCGGTTTGCCTGACGCCAATCGTCTATCGCGGCCGTGGCGCCTTCATTGAGTTGATGACTTTCGAAGTTAGCCGATTCCGCCGCCAATTCTGCTCCCGCCGCCCGTGCTAACGCGGCTTCCTTTTTCGCCTTCGCCTCCTCGTATTTCAGCGCTGCCTTTGCTTTCCTGACTTCGGCCTGTTCTGCATTCAGGATGAACGCCTGCAGTGGATTGCTGGTCCACCCATGCGGTTTGTTCGTGAATGTCGTGATTGTTTTGCCCAAAGGTTCATCCATCGCCTTGGGCTTGCGCTTCGCATCTGTTGCCTTATACCACGCAACCGTCTTGAATGGCGCCCGTTCCGCCTCGCGTTTCAATATGGAATTGGCCTCCGCGATCTTTTCGTTCATCCCTTTGGGAGCACGCGGAAGATAAATCAGCAACCCGACAATGAGTATGATAAAGCCAAGCCAAATCGCCAGATAATCTTCCTTTTTCCAGAGGTCCGACCATTGGGACGTGGCACGCTCAACAACGACGTCCGTGCCCTCGTTTATTTCCTGTCGGACAATTTCATCAGGTTCTGTCGGGGACATGTCCGCTGGCATAATCTCCTCCTCAGCCTTGGGAGGCGCAATTACCTCGCATGAGGCGTTTACCTCCTAAGCTTCTCCCTATGCCTTATGCTGCCTCCCTTTTATCATCTTTTATCACTACCATGGCAAACGAGTCAATATGAAGGGGTCCTGGATTCTTCTCCATCACAGGTGATTGACGCATACCATCTTTCAGGAGGCGAGTCCATCGGACAAGAAACGGATTCATCTCTAACCCGAAGAAACGGAGACGCTCGCTTTGCGCTGTTGCGCGCGACATCACATCAAAATGGTTTGGACATACTCTTCAGGGAAGCGTTGCAGCCAGTTTCGCACCGTGGTGACTTCGGATTTCCTGCGTCATTAACCGTAGTGCTGCGAGATACGCTCGATGCTAAGAGCGCGACCGTTGGTGTCATCAATGTGGACTACGACTGCGTGGAACTGGAGATTCTCAGTTGCCACTTCAAATCGAGAGTGAACGCCGGTGACGAAGCGGGTAAGCACTTCTTCTTTCCTCATGCCGATGATCCCGTCATGCGGGCCGGTCATGCCGACGTCGGTGATGTAGGCGGTTCCTTGAGGAAGTATCCGCTCATCGGCAGTCTGAATGTGGGTGTGCGTTCCGAGCACCGCCGACACCTTTCCGTCGAGATACCAGCCCATGGCCACCTTCTCCGATGTGGCTTCGGCATGCATGTCGACAATTATGGTGGTCGTCTGCGTTCTTAACTGCTCGACAAGTTCCAGTCCCGAGCGAAATGGACAGTCGTTCGCATCCATGTAAATGCGACCGACCAAATTCAGCACCGCCGCGCGTCTTCCGCCCGCGAACGTATGGACAAGGCACCTTGCGCCGGGGCTGGCAGGCGGATAGTTCGCCGGTCGCACGATATTGTCAAGCGAGTCTATTCCCTTGACGAGCTCCGACCTCCGCCACGTGTGGTTGCCCATGGTGACGATTTGAACACCATGCCTGGTGATCTCACGGACGAGTTCCGGCGTAGCGCCCAATCCGCCCGCGAGATTCTCGCCGTTGGCAATGGTCAGGTCGGGGGTGTACTGTTGTTTGAGCGATGGAAGGTGTTCGCGGAGGATGCGTCGGCCGGGCTCACCCACAACGTCGCCAATGAAGAGGATTCGCACAGGCACCCCTTTTCATGTGGGTAAAAAGAAAAAAGCCCCTCCCCTCCGGAAGGGGCTTTTGAACCGATGAACTATTTTGCATATTCGACCGAACGGGTCTCACGGATGCAGGTTATCTTGATCTGACCGGGGTATTCAAGTTCCTGTTCGATCTTCTTGGTTATCTCGCGTGCGAGCTGCGCCATCTCGGCATCGCTCACCTTCTCCGGCTCGATGATAACGCGAATCTCGCGCCCTGCCTGGATTGCATACGTCTTATCGACGCCGACGAAGCCCTCGGCTATGTGCTCGAGCTTCTCCAGCCGCTTAACGTACGTTTCGAGCGTTTCACGGCGAGCGCCCGGGCGCGCGGCCGACAGGGCGTCGCCCGCCTGGGTGAGCACTGCAATCAACGAGGCAGGCGGCGAATCGTTATGGTGTGCGTCAATCGCGTTGACGATGAGATCGCTCTCGTTAAATTTCTTCGCGAGTTGCGCTCCGATGCGCGCGTGGCTGCCTTCAACTTCATGGTCCATCGCCTTGCCGATGTCATGCAAAAATCCCGCGCGCTTGGCTTGCTGCACGTTCAACCCGAGTTCCGCGGCCATGATCCCGCACACGAATGCGACTTCCCTGGAGTGCTGCAGCACGTTCTGACCGTAGCTTGTCCGATATCTCAAACGCCCCATGAGCCTGATCTCTTCCGGATGCAGACCATGAACGCCGGTCTCGAGCGCCGCATTTTCCCCCTCCTCGCGGATGGTGGTTTCCATTTCCTCCTGGACCTTCGCGACAACCTCTTCGATCCGTGCAGGATGGATGCGACCGTCGGTTATCAACCGCTCGAGCGAAATACGCGCGATTTCGCGACGTATGGGGTCAAAGCCGGAGAGAATGACCGCTTCAGGAGTGTCATCTACGATGATGTCGATGCCGGTTGCATTCTCGAGGGCGCGAATGTTGCGGCCTTCTCGTCCGATGATCCGGCCTTTCATCTCGTCATTCGGCAGGGAGACCACCGAGACCGTGGACTCGACGACGTAATCGGCTGCGCACCGCTGAATGGCAGTGCAGATAATTTCCTTTGCCTTCTTTTCGGCGAGCTCGCGCGTTTCATCTTCCATCCTCTTCACGCGGAGCGCCGCCTCATGCTTCACCTGTTCCTCGAGTTGAGAAAGCAGAAGTTTCCTCGCGTCTGAAGCAGTAAGCCCTGAGAGACTCTGCAGCTTGTCACGCTGCTGGTCTATCAGCGATTGGAGTTCCTCGCGCATGCGCGTGACATTCTTCTCGCGGCCGGCCAGTTCCCTTTCTCTGCCGACGACCGAGCTTTCCTTGCGCTCGAGGAGTTCGACCTTCTTGTCAAGATTTTCCTCTCGCTGAATCAAGCGCTTTTCAAGCTCAAGGACTTCTTGCTTCCTTTCCCACGTCTCCTTCTCGAACTGTGTGCGCATCTTGAGGCGCTCATCTTTTATCTCGAGGAGCGCCTCTTTAATAATCGAGTTTGCCTCCTTTTGCGCATTCGCAGTAGTTCTGTCGGCTGCTTTTCGCGCTGAACTCAACTGTCGCTTGCCCAGTAAGAACCAGATTCCAAAGCAAATACACGTGATTAAGACCCCCGCGACCACCCCCATGATGAGGGCTATACGGGGATCGCTGAGTGGATATTGACTGATATTCACGATGTCTATTTCCCTTCACCCCCCACAATATGTAAAAGGAGCGTTCGCCCCGCGCGGGGCGATATACTCCAGCCTCACAGAGCGGATGGAGCTTACTGCCCATCCTAAGACTATATGTTTCAAGAAGTTGTCTCAACATGCCAACCA
Organism: Candidatus Abyssobacteria bacterium SURF_17; assembly: GCA_003598055.1. Lineage (GTDB taxonomy): Bacteria > Abyssobacteria > SURF-5 > SURF-5 > SURF-5 > SURF-17. The sequence continues at coordinate 8,698 of QZKI01000052.1, forward strand.
CGCAGGTACGAAGAAGCTCCCCCTCCCCATTAAACTACAACCTTTGTGACATAATTGTCACATTATTATAGATTGGAGTGAGAACAAAAGTCAAGGACAGTAAGGCCGGTTACCGCAGTGATCAATGCAACTTGCCTGCCATCAATAAGTTAAACGCTGGCTCAGCTATGAATTCCCGTTCATCCACCACAATGGCAAACTTTCCGCTGCGCAAATGCGGCAAATGAATCTGTCCCGCGATTCGAAATATGAAGCATATTCTTGCAGGGCCGGCCCCATGCGACGCCGCTACAATTGCGGGAGATTCTCGCATGAGATTAAAATATCCATCATCTCTCTCGGGTACCCACTCATGCGGACACGAGGACATCCAGCGCCAATTGTCTCACGCTCCTGAATTCTCTCGTCCGAGCCCTTGTGGCTGTATCACAGTTGGTAACTCCGTCCTCGAATCTTGTGCAGGCCGAACATCTAAACCACGTGAACCTCCACAAGTGCGCTCGGATTCAATTACCTTTCCATTTAGGCGCAAGTTCGCTATTGAATTATTCGTGAACGAAAGCTATAGTGTAATGACAAATATGCGTTTGTTCGATGCTGAAGGGTTGATGATGCCGTGAGCACGAAAATATGGATAGAAAGCTTGGGATGCGCGAAGAATCAGGTCGATTCCGAGGTCATGCTGGGCTTTCTTGGTAATGCGGGGTTCCAACTCGCCGACCGCCCGGAAGTGGCGGATCTCATCATCGTAAACACCTGCGGGTTCATAGAATCCGCGGCCGAAGAGTCGGTCGATATAATCCTGGAGATGGCGGATCTGAGGAAGGGGGGCGCGTGCAGGGGATTGATTGTCGCCGGTTGCCTCTATCAACGATACGGCGACGGACTCCGCAAAGAAATGCCCGAGGTAGATGCCTTTGTGGGATGCGGCGCGCTGAAAACAATCGCCAAGGTCTCGCGGGATGTGCTCGACGGGGCAAAACTTGTCGCGGCAGGGCCGCCCGACTACCTCTACGACCATCGAACGCCGCGGGCGCCTCTCAAAGGAACCGCTTCGGTCTATGTGAAAATTGCCGAGGGATGCGACAACCGGTGCACATACTGCACGATTCCATCAATACGCGGACGGTACCGCAGCCGCTCGGTTGAATCAGTGGTGAAAGAGACGCGGGAGTTGGTCCGGCGGGGAGCGAAGGAAATAAACCTTGTCGCCCAAGACACGACATACTTTGGCGTGCCGGAAACCGGCGACGAACAACTCACACAGCTTCTCCGTCAGCTTGACGGCATACGAGGGAAGAAGTGGGTGCGTTTGCTGTACCTGCACCCGGCTCGTGTCACAAACGCAGTTGCTCGCGCTATTGACGATTCGCGTTCGGTATGCCATTATGTTGATGTTCCGATTCAGCACATATGTGATACCATCCTGCACGCTATGGGACGTAGGTGTACCTCGGACGATATTCGAAGGGCAATCGATATTCTTCGGGCCGAAATCGACGATGTCGCGCTTCGAACAACCCTCATGGTAGGGTTCCCCGGCGAAACCGACAGGCATTTCGAAAAAATGCTGGAGTTCGTGCGGGAAGTGAAGTTTGACAGACTGGGCGCGTTCATGTATTCGCGCGAACAGGGAACTGCTGCCGCTCGGTTGCGACGACACGTGCCGCGCGAGGTCAAAGAGGAGCGGTACGAGGCGCTCATGCAAGAGCAATTAACGATTTCAGACGCACTCAATCGTTCGCATATCGGCACAATCATGGAAGTTTTTGTGGAGAGCGTGGATGAATCCTTGCCAAACACGGTCATTGGGCGGACATATCGGGATGCTCCTGAGGTGGATGGCTTTGTAAGGGTCTCCTGTAAGATTACGCCCCCTGTGGGGGAATTCATTCAGGCGAGGATAACCGCACCCCACGGTCATGACCTTGAAGGGAAAATGTTATGAGCACGATAAATCTTCCAAACAAGCTGACACTGCTACGCATGGCGCTGGTTCCACTGTTCCTGGCGTTCCTATCAGTGGACAGTGTCTATTCACATTCGCTTGCGCTCGTCACGTTCGTCGTTGCCGCCATAACCGACTATTATGACGGCAAGATTGCACGAGCACGCTCCTTGGAGACGGATTTCGGCCGGCTCATGGACCCGCTTGCCGACAAGATACTCATCTCGGCGGCGTTCATCTATTTTGTCGGCTCATACCCCCGAATACCTGCATGGATCGTCACGATCATCATTGCGCGCGAATTTGCCGTGTCCGGCATCAGGATGCTGGCGGCCTCGAAGGGGAAGATTGTCGCAGCCGACAAGGCAGGCAAGCTGAAGACCATAAGTCAGTTGACGGTAATCATCGCCATCCTGAACGTCATCGTATCGAAGAAGGTATTCCCTTCGCTCATTTCGTATTGGGACACCATAGAACTCTGGGCGTATCGCGGGATCGCTATTCTGGTTGTTCTCACTCTTGTCCTGACGGTGTTGTCCGGTTACAATTACTTGCGTGCAAACAGGCATCTTTTCTGGGAATCCCTCCGGACACCGAGCGCGGCCACCTGAGTCAGAGCGAGAACACCTGATGAAAGAGCGGACTTCAACGACATGGGCGGCGCGTGGGTGGACGGATATTCTAATCGTTGGCTTCGCCTCCGCGCTTTACATCGGCTTTGCGCCCGTTGCCTCAGGCACTTTTGGAAGCCTGCCCGCCTTGCTCGTTGCGTTGTGGCTGGGTCATAGGCCGGTTCATCTTTTGCTGCTCGCGGCTCTGCTGTTCATACTTGGGGTTGCGGCGGCGGGCAAGACGGAACGAATCCTCGACAAACACGACCCGTCTGAAGTTGTGATAGATGAATTTGTCGGCATGCTCATTGCCTTCGCGTGGCTGCCGATAACCTGGCATTCAGCGGCCCTGGCGTTTGTGCTTTACAGGGCATTCGATGTGTTCAAGCCTTTTCCGGCCCGCCAGTGCGAAAGCATTGAAGGCGGCCTCGGAATCATGGCCGACGACATCGTGGCCGGAGTATATGCGAATCTGGCAGCCCATGCCCTTATACTTGCCTTTTCCTGGATATCATGAGATGGTATGCCATTGTGAAGCCAGAGCGTGAAATCGGCGTTGTGCTCAAACGGCTTGGACTGTCACTGGCAGTGGCCGAATCGTGCACCGGCGGACTGATTTCCCACCGAATAACCAATGTGCCGGGAAGTTCCAACTACTTTGAGCGTGGCTTTGTCGTGTACAGCAATTTCTCTAAGACGGAGTTGCTAGGCGTCGGTCAACGAACACTTGAGCGCCACGGAGCCGTAAGCAAAGAGGTCGCTCGACAGATGGCACTGGGCGCAAGAAGGGCCGCGGGCACAGACTTTGCCACCGGCGTGACAGGAATAGCCGGTCCTGTCTCCGACGAATCGCACAAACCTGTGGGCCTCGTGTATGTCGCGGTTTGCGGTCCCGATGGGCCGGTTTGGGTCAGGAAGCACCATTTCAAAGGAACACGACTGCAGATAAAGAAGCAGAGCGCCCATGCGGCGCTTTCGCTTCTGCTGCATTTGCTCGGACACTGGGAACGAACGAAAACGCCGGGCCGTCAGCGCCGGCCTCAAAAAGGCGATAGCGTAGGACGCCGGCAAACAGGGTAAAGCAGAAACACGGAAAGGCAGTATCGAGGTGCGTCACTCCGAATTTGTACACCTGCATGTTCATACTGAATACAGTCTGCTCGACGGCGCGTGCAAGGTCGATAAACTGATGGAGCGCCTCGCTGAATACAAGATGCCCGCCGCCGCAATCACGGACCACGGCAATATGTTTGGAGTAATAGATTTCTGCAAGTCCGCTCAGAAACGCGGCATCAAGCCGATTGTCGGCTCGGAATTATATGTGGCCAAGGGGAGCCGATTCGACCGTAAGTCATCGGAGAAGACGAGGGACTATCATCACCTCACTGTGTTGGTAAAGGATGAACGGGGCTACAAGAACCTTATGTATTTGTCAACGGTGAGCTACCGCGAGGGCTTTTACTACAAGCCGCGCGTTGATAAGCAGATTCTCGCCGCCCACTCCGAAGGACTGATGGCGCTGAGCGGTTGTCTGGAAGGGGAGCCCGCCAGTTTGCTCTTGCAGGGGAAACGGCCGCAAGCCCGGGCGGTTGTGAAAGAATATCAGGACATATTCGGCTCTGAGAATTATTTTCTCGAAATCCAGGATAATGGGTTGAGCGACCAACACAGAATCATCCCGGAACTGGTGGAGTTGGCGGGGCACACGCGCGCGGGAATTGTCGCAACGAATGACGTCCACTATGTGGATAAGAGCGATGCTCTTGCGCAAGACGTGCTCATGTCTATCCAGACGAACACCACCATCAAAGACCCGAACCGACTCCATTTCGGAACGCAGGAGTTCTATTTGAAGAAGCCCGAGGAGATGTCCTCCCTGTTCTCTGAGCTTCCTGACGCGATCCGGAATACCTTGGAAATCGCTGAACGCTGCAACTATCGACCCGTAGCGACGGCTGCCCAGCTTCCCCATTTCGACGTTCCTGAAGGAATTACCGCGGATGCATACCTCCGCACGCTGTGTGAAACGGGACTCAATCAGCGATATTCCAAGGTCGCCTCTCCGATTCGTGAACGGCTCGAAATGGAGCTCGATGTCATCTCGAGGATGGGATACTCCGGCTACTTTCTCATTGTTTCGGATTTCGTCCGGTTCGCTCGCTCGAAAAGGATACCCGTCGGGCCGGGGCGCGGCTCGGCGGCCGGAAGCCTCGTTGCATATCTGCTGGGCATAACGAACCTCGACCCGCTCAAACACGGCCTGTTGTTCGAGCGCTTTCTGAATCCGGACAGAGTGACGCTGCCGGATATCGATATTGATTTCTGCTATGAGCGTCGGGGAGAAATCATCAGCTACGTCATTGAGAAGTATCATAAGGATAACGTTGCCCAGATAATCACGTTCGGCACAATGGCGGCCAAGGCGGCTATTCGAGATGTCGGACGCGCGCTCGGCCTGCCGTATGGCCGCGTCGATGAAATAGCGAAGCTGGTGCCGAACGAACTCAATATCACACTCAAGGACGCTATCGCGCGGGTGCCCGAGCTTCAGGAAAACATCAAGCAGGACCCGGAAGTGGCCCAGCTTCTGGAGATCGCGCAGTCTCTTGAGGGAATCGCTCGCCACGCATCCACGCATGCGGCCGGCGTCGTCATCTCGCCGAAGCCGATATTCGAGTTTGCCCCCCTCTACCAGAGCAGCGCGGGCGACGTAACAACGCAGTATTCAATGACCAATCTTGAGGAAATCGGTCTGCTGAAGATGGATTTCCTCGGGCTAAAGACACTCACCGTCATCGACCAAACCATTTCGCTTGTCAAACAGTTGCGTGGCGAGCACATGGATATCGACACTATTGCTCTCGATGACCCTGCGACCTATGGACTCCTGAACAACGCCCACACCCTTGGAGTGTTTCAACTGGAAAGTGCGGGCATGCGCGACCTTGCGCGCAAGGTCGGCGTTTCGAACTTCGATGAACTCCAGGCTCTCGTGGCGCTGTTTCGTCCCGGGCCGATGCACATGCTGCCGGAGTATATCAAGCGGAAACATGGAGAAATACCCATCGAGTATGATGCGCCCGCCCTCGAACCGATACTCAAAGAAACATACGGTGTCATGCTTTACCAGGAACAGGTGATGAAGATAGCGAGCGCAGTCGGCGGTTTTTCCCTGAGCGAGGCCGACATCCTGCGCAAGGCTATGGGTAAAAAGGACCCGGCAGTCATGGAACGCAATCGAGAGGCGTTCATAACCGGGGCCGCCAAGAACGGAATATCCCGTGAGACCGCAGAGCAAATCTACAAGAAAATGGCTCAGTTTGCCGGATATGGTTTCAATAAGTCACACAGTGCGGCCTATGCATTGATCGCATACCAAACGGCTTATCTCAAGGCGAATTACCCCGTCGAGTACATGGCGGCGCTGCTCAGCAGCGAAATGGGGAATACTCCTAAGCTCGCCGCCTACATCGATGAATGTCGCCGGATGAATATCCCCGTGCTTCCCCCCGACGTCAACCTGAGCGAACTCAAATTCGCCGTCGATAACGGCCGGATCCGGTTCGGCCTGGGGGCCGTGAAAAATGTCGGCGAGAATACCATCAAGACAATTATCGAAGAACGCGCGAAAGAGGGGACATTTAATTCACTGTTCGACTTCTGCGCGCGTGTGGACAGCCGCGCCGTGAACAAGCGCGTGATTGAGAGCCTCGTGAAATGCGGCGCCTTTGATACGTTCGGCGTCGCGAGAAGCCGACTCTTTGCCGCGATTGACCTCGCGCTCGAGCAGGGCCAGGCGGCGCAACGCGACCGAGAGATGGGACAGGCGCATTTATTTGACATGGTTGATGGGGGAGAAACGCTCGGGGCGGTTCGGTATCCCGATGCCGAGGACTGGCCCGATTTCAAGCGGCTGAAACATGAGAAGGAAGTCCTCGGCCTTTTCATCTCCGGGCACCCGCTTGCAAAATGCGAGCAGACACTGCGCAATCTTGCAACCGCGAGCTCGACGGAGCTTCCCAACACGAAAGAGGGCGAGTCCGTCGTCGTCGGGGGAATAGTCGCCAAACTCAAGACATACGTGCCGAAGAGAAAACAGGAGCGCATGGCATTTGTTACGATCGAGGACGCTGACGGCTTCATGGAAGTCGTTGTCTTCTCCGATTTGTTCAGCAAAACCTCAATGTTATTGCATGAGGATTCGCTCATCATGGCGACAGGAAGGGTCAGCTACCGTGATAGCGAGGCGAAGATTATCGCCGAGGACATCGTGCCCATCGAAAAGGCCGAGGAAAGGTTTGCACGAGCCGTCCACATAAAACTCATGACCGCTGGCATGGAGGAGAGAACGCTGGAGGAGTTGGCGGGAATAGTGACGAAAAACAAGGGCGATTGCAAGCTCTTTCTCCATTGCGTCATGCCAGAGCATCATGAGGTGGTAGTCGAGTCATCATCGGGCAGCGGTCTTAAAGCATCTCCTCGCGTGAAGGAGCTTGTAGAAGCGCTGATGGGAGAGGGCACAGTCTGGTTCAGCGCACGCTCAAACGCAAACCGTCTGACCGGTTCTCCCGAAAGGTAGTGATACTTAGGAAAGCGCTTTTGAATAGCAAATACACCCGCAATGCTGCAGAGTATAGCATCGTGGATTCGCAGCGAGAACAATCGGCTGCCTCAGGTCCGACATGCGCCTGAGCTAAGCAGAGGCGGGTCTTCCTCAAGGAGCACGTAAGCATAGAGGCTAGAGAAAGGACATCACTATGCGTAACAGTGTGACCTGTTGCTGCCTGTCGCTGATGCTCCTTGCCGTCCCGGTCGGCGACTGTCTCGCTGAAGAGTACCACATGCTCGACACGGAAGAGGCATTCACGCTCGGAAGGGGAAATCTGCAAACTGACATCGAGTTTGGGGTCACAAAACAGCCTGATGCTTCCGAATTATACAATATTCCGCGCGTGCGGGTCACGTATGGCCTGAGCGACCGGGCGGACCTTACGTTCGAGTATGAATACCTTGCAGTGGACAATACCGATTTTGTTGTCTATGACTCGGGGACTGTGAAAACCGACCACGACGAGGTCGGCACGGGTGACCTTCGCATAAAGTTGAAGGTTGTCCCCTATGAGTTTGATTTTCATAAGATGGGATTCCAGTTCGTGACCAAGCTCCCTAATGCCAGTCAAAGCAGCGGACTCGGTACAAACGAGACAGACTTCACCTGGCAAGTCCTTTTCTCAAGCGATTGGGGTCGATTGAAGACCCATCTCAACGCAGGCATGGCTGTTCTCGGAGACCCGGCGCGGAACAGCGACCAGAATGATTTCTTTCTATGGGGCCTCGGAGGCGAATACACGCTCACAGATTCGCTCACATTAATGGGAGAACTTGAAGGCTCGACGGCAGGCGAGAACGAGGTGAAGGGATTTACTGAGAACATTGCCGAGAATTCAGAGGGCATGGCGCGCGCACGCGCACGGTTGGCGCTCACGGGCCCGGTCGGTGATTGGCGCTGGGGATTGAGCGGGTTCAAAGGATTGAACAGCCATACAGAAGATTGGGGCATTCAGGTCGGCTTGAGCAAGAGATGGGAGGTCGGCAGTCCTGATGCGGATGCGCAGCCACCGCGCCGAGAGGGTTCCACCCATGAATCGTACTTCAATCCGATGAAAACCGAGGAAGCCTACACCATCGGAGAGCGGAATTTTCGGGGCGAGGCATCTCTCGGCTACGTCAACCAGGTCGACGAGTCCGACCTCTACATTCTGCCCGACCTCACCTTGGGTTGGGGTATCGGCCAGTGGGCTGACGTCGAGTTTGAATTCCAGTATTTGAAGGTCAAAGATACAGTGCGCTTTCAGGAGGACGGAAGTGTTGAAAAAGACAGTGTGGACGATGATGGGGTGGGCGATGTGAGAGTCAAATTCAAGGCCTCACCGCTTGAAACTCAATATGGAAAATTGGGCGCCCAGTTCGTCACGAAAGTGCCAAGTGCGGACAACAAGGATACGCTCGGCACCGATGAAGCCGATTTTCTGGCACGGCTGCTCTTCTCGACCGACTGGTCACGGTTCTTCGGTGATTCTGCACTGGGCCGGCTGAAGACCCACATCAACGCTGGAATTGCACTACAGGGCGATCCCTACGAACTCGGCAGACAGGATGATTTCTTCATTTGGGGAATCCTCGCCGAGTATGAACTCATGCCGGCGCTCGTCGTATGGACGGAAGTTGAAGGGTCCACCAACGGCAAGTCCAGCCATAACATCTCCGAGGGCGACTTCGGCAATGCCTATGGCGAAGCGCGACTCGGCCTCAGCGGTCCTCTTCCTGATGTGGGTTTCCTGCATGACTGGAAATGGGGGGTTACTGCATCGGCGGGCCTCAATGACAATTCACGCGACTGGACTGCGAGTCTCGGCGTGAGTCATACATGGGGATTGTAGGCCTCGTCACGCTGGACCGCAGGCCTGGAGAACCACACAATTGCACGCCTATTCGTTCTTAATGGATGATGAAGTATCTCCCCGTCTCTTTTCCTGCCGCACGATTGCTGCTTGAGTTTTGCACTCCCTTTCCCTATAATGGTGGTCAGAATTATAGTTCCTTTCCGGGTAAGAAGTTACGACATTTCAAATGGTCGGAGGTTAATGAAGGCTGCTCTGCTGGAGCGAATCGCAGCCGCTCTCAAATGGATTTGTGCCCGGCTGTCCCCGGCCTCTTCGGCACGTCTCGGAATAGTTCTGGGAGATATCGCGCGCCTCCTCGATAAACGCCGCCGCGAAGTAGCACGCCGGAATCTGCGGATGGCTTTCGGGAACGCGAAGTCCGAGGAAGAGATCAACCAGATCATTCGCGGAGTATTCCGCAACATCGGACAGACGGCCGTCGAGTTTCTGCAGATTCCGACACTTACGCTCGACAAGGCCCAGGCGATGATTACTCCCGACCACAGAGAACGGCTCGACGAGTGTCTGCGAGCGGGAAGAGGAGTGGTGCTCGTAGCCTCTCACTTCGGGAATTGGGAGCTGATGGCGGCCGCGGGCGCCCTCGCAGGGTACAAGATATCGGCAGTTGCAAGGCCGCTCGACGACCCCGTCTTGGATAAGATAGTGGGCAAAATCAGGGAATCCTCGGGCCTCGAGGTGCTTTCACGGCGCACATCTGCGCTTGCGGTCGTGAGGAGATTGAAACGAGACGGAATCGTTGGGATACTCGCCGACCAGAACACTCGAAAGCAAAATATCTTTGTCGATTTTTTCGGAATAAAGGCGGCCACAACGCCGGGGCCGGCGCTCCTTGCGCTCAGGACGGGCGCTGCTTTGGTGCCCGCATTTATGATGCGGGACGGTCCTGGCAAACACCGTCTGATTCTCGAAGAACCAATACCCGTTGTCAGGACCGGAAATGAGGAAGCGGATATTATCGCGACTACTCAGAAATGCGTTGACGTTCTCGAGCGCTATGTCCGGCAATATCCATCACAATGGCTTTGGGTCCATCGCCGATGGCGTACCCGCCCGCGCGGCGAGAAACCGCTATATTGAAATACGGATATTCGGATGAAACGTATGGCAAAGAATAAGAACTACAGACCGGCAGACTTGAGTGGAGTGAAAACCCATAGCCTCAAGGAGCGGAAGACGAAGGTATCGCTCCGACAATTCGCATCGCTGCCGGAATCAAGTGCGACCATTGAGGACTTCCTGGCCTCACTTCCTGACGTGCTCGCCGCCTCGCGGCTCAGGGCTCTTATCAGCGACATTGTTGCGGCACGAAAAAAGAACAAGCCCGTGGCCGTCGCGCTCGGAGGACATGTGGTCAAGTGCGGCCTTGCGCCCGTCATCATAGACCTTATGAGACGCGGATTTGTCACTGCCGTCGTCATGCATGGAGCCACCGCCATCCATGATTATGAAATCTCGCTCGTCGGCCAGACCTCTGAGGACGTTGAAAGCGTGCTGAAGGACGGTTCGTTTGGGATGGCACGGGAAACCGCTGAGGCATTCGCGCGGGCGGCGAAGCTTGCAGGCAGGAAGCGAATAGGCCTCGGGCGCGCCCTGGGACAGCTGATACTATCGCAGACAAACCCGTATTCTCGCTATAGCATTTTGGCCGCTGCCGCGGAACTCAAATTGCCGCTGGCTGTTACGCTCGCGCTCGGAACCGATACCGTGTGCATGCATCCGAATTTCTTGCCCGATAAACTGGCGGCGGCCAGCCACCGTGATTTCCGCACGCTCATCTCGATTGTCTCAGACCTCGAGGGCGGTGTATGGATGAACATCGGTTCGGCAGTGGTGTTGCCAGAAGTGTTCCTGAAGGCATTGAGCGTAGCGCGGAATCTGGGCAGGCGAGTCGAGAAGTTTACGACCGCGAACATGGACATGCAGCAACACTATCGGCCCAACACAAATGTTGTCGGCAGACCGACGAAACGAGGGTACTCCATCACCGGGCATCACGAAATTATGCTGCCGCTCCTGCGACTTGGAATCATCTCGATGGCAGAGAGGGAGGCTTGATGAAAGGACCGCTTCTCGCCAAGCTGGAGGCAATCCGGACACCCACCATTCTCGTTATCGGCGACCTGATGCTTGACCTCTACGTATGGGGCAGCGTCGACCGGATTTCGCCCGAGGCGCCGGTCCCCGTTCTGAAGGTTGAATCAGAAGAACCCCGTCCGGGCGGCGCGGGAAACGTCGCAGTCAATGTTGCCGCACTCGGCGCGAACGTGTTCTGCTGTGGCGTTGTCGGAGCCGATGCCTATGGCCGGTCTCTCTGTGGAATGCTCAAGAAACTCAAGGTCGATGTCTCCGGCGTGTTGCATGACCGGGCGCGTCCGACAATTCTGAAAACTCGAATGATGGCTCACAGCCAGCAGTTGATGCGTGTGGACAAGGAAGAGTGTCATGACCTCGGTAAGTCGATCCAGTCGAGAATGCTCGACTATATCACCGAAATATTGCCTCGCTGTGACGCAGTGCTTGTGTCGGACTACGGTAAGGGAACCCTGCCGGATGAGGTTATCGCACAAGTGATTGCGGCATCCAGGAAGCGCGGCGTGAAGGTGCTTGTTGACCCGGCGCGACAGCGAGATTATCGCGTCTATGCGGGATGCACCGTACTCAAGCCGAATAGCGCCGAGGCTGCGCAAGCGTCCGGAATGCAAATAGTGGATACGAATTCACTCGCCGCGGCCGCAAGCAAGTTGCGGAAGCTATCATCGTGCGAATATCTTGTGGTTACACAGGGAAGCGAGGGGATGACGATTTTCAGGAGCGGGGCCGCTCCGGTTCACATTGCGTCCCTGAGCCGACCCGTCTTCGATATTACTGGGGCCGGTGATACAGTGCTCAGCCTGCTCGGATATGTTCTCGCAGGCGGACACACAATAGACGCGGCCGCCGAAATCGCGAACGTAGCCGCGAGCATCGTTGTTGGGCGGGTCGGCGCGGTTCCCGTAACCAAAGCCGAAATCACGCGAGAATTGGCAGGCTTCCACCATATCGCATCTCATAAGGTACGCTCGTTGGAGGAAATGATCTCGACCTGCGAGGAACATCGCCGCCGAAAACAGAAGATAGTATTTACCAACGGCTGCTTTGACCTGCTCCACGTCGGTCACATTAAGCTGCTCCAGTTTGCCAAGAACAGCGGCGAAATTGTAGTCGTAGGGCTTAATTCGGACTCTTCGGTCAGGCGGCTGAAAGGGCAGGGCAGGCCCGTGCTGGAACAGAACGAGCGCGCATATATCCTGTCTGCTCTCGAACAGGTGGACTATGTCGTGATATTTGATGAAGAGACCCCCTTGAAGCTCATAAAGGCCATCAGGCCGGATATTCTCGTGAAAGGCGCCGATTATACAAAAGACACAGTGGTCGGCCGCGATTTCGTTGAGTCGTACGGAGGCAAGGTAAGACTTGCCCCGCTTATTGAAGGGGTCTCCAGCTCGGGCATCATATCGCGGGTTGTGCGGAATTCAGAATGAAAGTACTCTTCATATATCCGAATCTGAACGCACAGGTGGGATTCAACTACGGCGTGGCATTTCTCTCGGCATGCTTGCGGCAAGCGGGACACTCAACTGCTCTCCTCAATATAAATGACCAGGTCGGGTTCGGATTTGACCTGAAGAGGGTGAGGGGGGAAGTCGAGGCATTCCGGCCCGATTTGATTGGGTTCTCCGTGGTGACGAATCAGTATCGCGCGGCACGTGACATCGCCCGTGATATAAAGGGCTATTGCACAATCCCAATCGTCTGCGGCGGCATTCATCCGACGCTTGACCCTGAAGGCGTGCTCCGGGAAGAGTGCTTCGATTATGTCTGCGGGGGCGAGGGTGAGCGGGCGATTGTGGAGCTTGCCGACGCAATTGAAAGGAATGCGCCGGCAACGGAAATAGAAAACATCTGGTCGAAATCAAACGGCACCGTAATTCGCAATAGGGTAAGGCCGTTTGTCCCGCTCGAGTCACTTCCCCGGAAGGATTACTCGATTTTTGATTTCCAGAAAATGATTGATGTCAAGGACGGATGGGTCGGCATCATGACCTCGCGCGGATGCCCGTTCAATTGTTCATACTGTTTCAACCATAGGCTTCGTGAACTGTATCAGCACGACCTCGGATGTCCTGCTTCCCGCCTGAACTACATCCGCCATCATCCGGTCAACGAGGTTATCGAGGAAATCGGGATGCTCCTCGCCTCGTACCGGAACATCACAACGATCATTTTCGATGATGACCTCTTCACGCTTAACAAAGAATACCTCAGAGATTTCTGCGAAGAGTATCGGAAGCGGGTGGCTATCCCGTTTGTGTGCAACGCCCATGTAAAAGCATTCGACGAGGAGGTAGCCGCTTACCTGAAGGATGCCGGCTGTCGGATAGTGAAATTCGGGCTCGAAAGCGGGAGCGAGCGGGTGAGGCGCGAGATTCTGAACCGACGCATGTCAAATGATGACATCGCCGAGGCGTTCGCACTCGCTGAGCGCCATGGGTTCCACACCTCGGCCTTTGTCATGCTCGGGTTTCCGCATGAAACCATATCCGATGTGTATGAGACAATAGACCTTCTCGCGCGCATCAAGCCCGGCCGGTTCCGATGGTCACTCTTCTTCCCATATCCGAACACGCGCGCATATGACATTGCGCATGAAGGCGGATTCCTCGATTTCAGAAAGCTCGAAGAACTGACAAATTTCACCGACGAGTCGGCCCTCGACTTCGGGCCGGACCACAATGTGTTCTTGAGGAGGTTGAAGATTACGTTTCCGTGGCATGTCAATGCGCGTGCAGGTTTTTCATGTTCCGAGCTATTCGACCGGCTCATCGAGCACGTCGACAAAATCGACCCGGAAGACTGGCCCGCGGCGGAGAAGCTCATGCTCGGTCTCGACGAAAACATTTCCGGAGCGCTCATACTCTCGCGAGAGCGGCATTACAGCTACAAGTACAATCTTTTCACAGCCGTGAGAAGTTACTAATACTGAATTGCAACTGCACCATAACGAAACAGAATCCCGTCATTGCGAGCGAAGCGAAGCAATCTCTGAAGAGTGTGGGAACGTTACTTCGTCGCTCAGGTCTACCAGCCTTCGCTCTTCATAATGACAACATCGCAAATAATTGAGCGTAGCTTTGCATAATACATCGACGGACTACAAACGCATCATCGTTCGGCTGCCAAATTGGGTGGGCGACGTTGTGATGGCGACCCCCACTCTCCGATGTCTCCGGCGGCATTTCCCCAACGCACGGATCGACGTGACACTCATTCCCTACGTGAGAAAAATCATCGAGGGCACTCCCTGGTTCGATAACATTATTGAATACTCGCCCAACGGCGAGCATGCGGGAATGGGCGGATTCCTGAAATACGTTCGCCGATTGCGGCGAGAGAACTATGACCTTGCCCTTGTTCTCCCTAATTCGTTCAGTTCCGCGCTCCTCATGTTTCTGACCGGTGCAGGACGAAGGGTTGGATACGGCCGGCAGGGTCGAGGATTCCTCCTGACAGACCCGGTCACTCCCCCAACCGAGAATGGAAAATTTGTGCCCCAGCCGATGGTCGAGTACTATCTTCGACTCTGCGAGGAAATCGGCGCGACTGCCCCATCCATAAAAACCGAACTGTTTGTGGATTCGGCATCCGAACAGCGTGCCGATGAGCTGTTTGCTCGATATCACATAGGTCGGGGAGACGCGATAGTCGCAATCAATCCCGGGGCCGCCTACGGTTCCTCGAAGCTTTGGAATCCCGCCCGGTTCGCAGAGGTTGTTGATACGCTTGTTGAGCGCGAGGGATGTGACATCGTTCTCCTGGGAGCTCCGCATGAACGGAAAGTAGTGCAGGCAATCGTTGCAGCGGCGCGCTCGGAGTTCGCGAACCTGTCCGAAGAAGACGTTGAGCTTGACCTGCTGAAGTCGATCATCAAACGATGCGACCTCCTGATAACCGTGGATTCCGGCCCGCGACACTTCGCGGTTGCATTCGATAAACCGGTCGTGGTCCTGATGGGGCCCACCGACCCCCGATACACCGACTGTAACACTGAGAAGACGATTATCCTAAGGGTCGACGGCCTCGCGTGCGCTCCGTGCCACATCAAGGAATGTCCAACCGAACACGAGTGTATGACGGGGATCACTTCTGAGATGGTCGTGCGCGCGGCAACTCAATTATTGGCAAAATATGTGAAGAAAAGTTGAACACACTGAAAAGCGAGCGTTTCTTCTAGGGGCGGCCCCGCGTGGCCGCCCGCGGCGAGCCGTGCGGGTACCCGCATGGGGGCGCTCCCTACAACTCGCAGGAAAGTCTTTAACACGTTTCTTTATTGGAGGAGAATCGATGAGCCACCCCATACCGAAGACAATGGGACAGCAGATGGGCCGACGCTCATGGGCCGAGCCATGGAAAATCAAAATGGTGGAACCCTTGCACGTGCTCAGCCGCAAGGAGCGGCAGAAGGCCATTGTTGATGCCGGCTACAACACCTTTCTGCTCCGTTCGGAAGATGTCTATATCGACCTTCTGACCGACAGTGGCACGAGCGCCATGAGCGACCGCCAGTGGGCGGGCATCATGCTCGGGGATGAAGCCTATGCAGGCAGCCGGAATTTCTATCACCTCGAGGAAGCAGTTCAAACGTACTATGGTTATCGGTATCTCGTGCCGACGCACCAGGGCAGAGGTGCGGAACACCTCATCAGCCAGGCAGCGATAAAGCAAGGCCAATACGTGCCCGGCAATATGTATTTCACAACAACGCGTCTCCATCAGGAGCTTGCGGGCGGCATATTTGTGGATGTCATCATCGATGACGCCCATGACCCGTCAAGCATGCACCCATTCAAAGGCGATATCGACCTCGGAAAGCTGCAATCTCTGATTGAGAGGGTGGGTGCTGAGAATATCGCCTATGTGAGCCTGGCCGGCACGGTGAACATGGCAGGCGGACAGCCGGTCAGCATGGCGAACGTGCGCGCGCTTCGCGAAATGTGCAATCGATACGGCATCCGCATCTACCTCGATGCCACCCGCATGGCCGAAAATGCCTTCTTTATCCAGGAACGTGAGGAAGGCTATGCCGACAAACCCATTGCCGCCATTTTGAAGGAATTCTGCAGTTACACGGACGGGGCATGGATGAGCGCGAAGAAGGACAGCCTGGTCAATATCGGCGGTTGGCTCGCGGTAAACGACCGCGACCTCTTCGACGCGCTGCGCAATCTCGTCGTCATTTACGAAGGACTCCATACCTATGGAGGCATGGCCGGCCGCGATATGGAAGCGATGGCCATCGGTATTGTCGAGTCAGTCGAGGACGATCACATCCGCGCCCGCGTCGGACAGGTGCGTTATCTGGGCCAATTGCTCACGGAATGGGCAATCCCAATCGTGCAACCGGTGGGCGGCCACGGCATTTTCCTCGATGCCAAAAGGCTTTACGCCCACATCCCACAAAACGAGTTCCCGGCGCAGAGACTTGCCGCC
Organism: Candidatus Abyssobacteria bacterium SURF_17; assembly: GCA_003598055.1. Classification (GTDB taxonomy): domain Bacteria; phylum Abyssobacteria; class SURF-5; order SURF-5; family SURF-5; genus SURF-17. Next base: position 25,248 of record QZKI01000052.1, read on the forward strand.
GAACTGTATCTCGATTCAGGAATCCGCTCGATGGAACGCGGTATCGTAAGCGCAGGCCGCAACGCTGAGACGGGCGACCACAATTATCCTAAGCTCGAGCTTGTCAGGCTGACGATTCCACGGCGCGTCTATACGCAGGCGCATATGGATGTGACAGCAGAGGCAGTCAAGGCCGTGTATGACGTTCGGGAACACACACGCGGGCTGAAAATGGTGTATGAGCCCAAGTATCTGCGCTTCTTCCAGGCACGCTTCGAGCCCATTGCGTGAGAAGGCAGGCCGTTGCTCGGGCATAGCCAGGAACAGTTCAACTAAGCATCGTCATTGCGAGTATCCGACCCCCGGTGTCGGGGTTGTGTGTGGAAGAAACATGAGGAGCTATGCGGCGAAATCCCCCTACCCCCTTTTGCAAAGGGGGACAATTTCCCCCCTTTATGAAAGGGGGGTAGGGGGGATTTTCACGTTCTCGCTGGCTGGAGTCTCCGAATAGATCGTGAACACTCTGTTTCTTAGGAGCAAAGGGTCGCAGGCCCGACCGAAGCAATCTCTGTAATTCTTCGCGCTTCGCCTTCATTTCGCCCCGGCCATTCTGAGCAGTTGAACCATGTCCGTATGGCCCCCTTTTAGCGCCAGCTCGACCGCGGTTTCGCCCTTGTTGTTTCTTGCATTCATATCGGCATGTTCTCTCATGATGAGTTGGGCGATATCGGTCTGGCCGAGTTCCGCGGCATACATCAAGGCGGTCTTGCCGGTCTCATCCGACAAATTCACATTGGCTCCCTTGCTGAGGAGAAGCTTGGCGACGTCGGCTCGGCCACGCGATGCCGCATGCATGAGGACAGTCCTTCCGGCGCCATCCATTGCATCCGGACTCATCCCGGCTTCCAGCGACGAGCGTATCTCTTCGATGTCCGCCCACTTTGCGTTTTCGACAAATTCTTCTTCAGGAGTTTTCCCGCATGCGACGAGCAAAACAATCAGCACTATGATACTCGCTGCAGTTGTGAAACGGCTCATAGTTCACCTCCTTAACGCGTGATTCCATAAGTTTGATGACCCATTGCGTTGCGCCGTCCGCAGGCGCAGTATGCTGAGCGCTACGGAAAAGGCCCCCAATAATCGAAGATACTACCTATCTCGTGTAGGGGCGACCCGGCGGGTCGCCCGTGCCAGGGAAATTACGGTTACGGCACTGTAGGGGCCGTTCGCGAACGGCCTTACAGAAACGGGACAACACGTCAGCGAGTTTGTAAAAGTCAGTACTCAGGAATCGTATGCTAAGTCACGCTGGTTTGTGTCGGGTCGCTCGCTCATAAACGCGGGGAATACCGGACGAGAAATTGATCGATGTAGTCTCTCACCGCTTTCTTGGAGTCGAATATGCCGAAATGTCCCTCGCAGAGAATGTCGGCGTCCAGGTCCCGCATTTTCTTGAGGGAAGGCCCGACCTGACTCATGACCGCTCCCCAGTCGGGCACATATGGGCCGTGCACGTCCTGTCCGAACAACACCCGCTTGCCGCCGACTTCGGTCCACAATGCGATTGAGCCCGGCGTGTGGCCGGGAATATGAATTGCAGTCAGCGTGATGCTTCCCCGTATCAACTTCACCTCGGGCTCCACCATCTTCTGCGCCACGGGACACGGATCATATGCGACCCCGTAAAACTCGGCGCCCACCATCTCACCGCTCTCTATGCGGTCGGCATCAAGCTCATGGGCGAATATGTCACAGCCGAACTCGCGGTTGAGAAAAGCATTCCCTCCTATGTGGTCGATGTGGGCATGTGTGGAGATGACAAGCGATATCTTTTCCGGAGAGAGGCCAAGCGCTCGGATGTTGCGGACAATCGCCGATATACCAGGACCGGCCCCCGAATCAATCAGCGTCAATTCGTCCCCGCCTTCAATCAGATAGACGGAACAATCGGCGGGGTGCGAGCTCTCGCTTCCTCCAACCAGATAAATGTGCTCGCAAATTTTCTCGGCGGACTTCATCGTGGCCTTCTATTCCGTCACGAGTTCGGCCTGCGTCATTTCGATTATGGGCACCTCGAACGCCTGGTCGCCTAACAGCATTTTCACGAGGTGCGGAGCAACGCTCCGATAGTTCAGTTTCGCACGAACGGTCAGGGGCAACTTAGCGTCCGCGGATACATAAGCCGAATAGCGCTCCAGTCGGTAGCCCATCGGGGGGATGCGATAGTCATTCAAGACTCGCGCCGCTTCCCACATTTTCCATGTAGGGTTCCCGTTGGCATCCCCAAGGACGGTGTGGTAGATGACGGCATCCGGGTCTATCTCTCCATTTGCATCAAGAGCGCCGGAGTGGTGCAGCACGTTTCCCTCTGCGTCAACGACGCTCACGTCAAGCCACATCTCGCGCATTTCAGTCAAGCCTGTGGGCAGATAATGCCCGCAACCGACATTACTCACCTTTACCCTGAACTCGAAGAGGCCTGGTCGCTGGGGCATATCCGAGGGGATGATTTCCAGCTTCGCCGCCGCTTTCAAGCGATTTCGTGCGTGGTCGGCATGCACTTTCGAGCCGAGCAACTCGGTGACAACCGCGTTCCCGCCCACAAACTCGTGTGTCCACCAATGATCGCGCTCGGGGCCCATGACGCATGCCTTCCCCGGGTTCTTGGTGAACGCGGTGGGCGGATTCGGCGGCGTCATATGGCAGTGCTGGCACGGCGTCCCGGCATCCCGATACGGTCCCGTCAACCATTCCGTATATGTCTGCTCGATGGGAAGGCCGCTCGTCGGATGTGACACGTTGTGACACAGGCCACAGAACTCGGCTGAAGTGTGAACCTCGGAGAACTGCACTTTATGGAATGGCGACTTGAAATCGTCGAATGGACCCCGTTTAACAATGCCCGGCTCAGAAATGGCCGGGAGATTGCCGACTCCCTTGGTCTTGCTGATGGTATGGCAAAAATCACAGAACACACCCATCGAGGCGACTTCAGTCATGCTCGATGCATCAATCGGCGGAATCTCACCCGATATGACGCCAACGGGCGTATGACATCCAAGGCAGAACTTGTCCGTCGCACCGGCGGTCTCCTTACTGGCAACTCTCATCAATGCCTGAAACAGCGGGTCATTCCATGAGTTTGAATGCATCGATCCCTTCCATTGAGCATAGATGTCTCCGTGGCAGGTCTTGCAGCGCTCCGGATTGAGAAACGCTTCGGACGGTACGGTTTCCCCCGTCACCGTCTCCATTCTGGAAGGGAAGAACGGGTCGCTCTCGGGCGCAATCCCCAGTATCGGCGAATATCTCTCGGATTCTTGCTTCTCTTGAGCATTGTTCTCCTGGCAGAATGCAGATGCCGTCAAAACCGCCGAAAAGGCCAATGCCGCGAACAGAAACTGGTAAGGAGCAAATTTTCGAGGAGTCATTAGGCCATTCCTTTCAATAGATTCTGGCTTACTGCTGTTCAGACGGGGCCATCCATTTATGAAGCGACATGAGAATCGCGCCAGATACAAATCCTCCGATGTGAGCAAACCAACCAAAGCATTCAGGGGTCAGGTCTTGAAATTTGAGTTAAGGAAATTGGGATAACGTCGCCCAATACTTGACGCATCGCGAGTTTCACAGTTCAAGACCTGACCCCGCCTCCCGATATTCCTTTCGTAATATGGGCCCTAAATCTATTGCGGGCATCGGTGACGAGTTCCTGCACTGCCTCAAAAACTCGTTCCGGCGTCACCGCCTCCATGCATTGCGTGTGGTCGCAATTCTCGTCACACGGGCTGCAGTCCATTGAGCTGGAGACGACTTTATAGGGCTGCCAGTAGGGAGCATTGACCCGAATGTCGGTCGGTCCGAAAATTGCCACCACCGGTGTCCCTATGGCCGAAGCAATGTGCATCGGGCCCGAATCAACCGTGACCACGAGGTCGCACTGCTCAAGGAGTGCTGCGAGCTCGAGCAGGCTCTGTGTTTGTGGTCCGATTTCCGGCAATGCTTTGCTCAGCGAGTGAATCTGCATCACCTTATCGTGCTCCCCGGGTCCCCATGTGAGCAGCAGTTTGGCTGAAAGTGAGTCAGCCAGCATATCGCAGAGAGCAGCGAACGAGCGCGTCGGCCACTTCTTGATCGTCCGGCTCGTTCCCGGATGGATTCCGATCAGAGGATGAGAAGCGCCGAAACGCTGCTTTACGAAGGCCGCTGCCGTCTCACGATGTTTGCCGCTGAGCCCGAGCACCGCTTTATCGGTCAGATTTTCCGGCGAGACGAATGGCCGTATGAGCTCGAGGTTCCTCTCGACGCGCGGCAGTGCGGCGTCTGACGGTCTGACCTTCCTGTTCGCAAAGATGTGGCTGGACTCCTTGACGAATCCTCTTCCAAAGCCGACCCTCGTGGGCGCTCCCGACCACAAAGCAACGAGTCCGCTCTTCAATATGCCGTGGAAGTCAAACACAAGGTCAAACCTGCCACGCCGTATTCCGGCCAGGAACCGTGCGAGCCGCGACAGTCCCTCATGAACATGCAGGGGGTTCTTCAATGAACGCGCGATGGTTTTTCGCTCAAAGCAGATAATTTCATCAAGGTGGGGGTGACCCTCCAGAATTCCAATCGATTTGTCTTCGGCAACCCATGCAATGTGCGCATGAGGAAACTCTCGCCTGAGCGAGCTCAGAGCAGGCAACGTGCGAACAACATCGCCGATCGAGCTAAGCCGTATTATCAGAATGCGTTGAGGGGAGATATCTTGACGTGTGTTGTGCATGCTATGAAATGACCGTGTGCAGGCGCTATAACTCCTTTCATCGCGAATTATAGCGAACTGCATTCGGCGTGTCAAAGAAAAGCATCGGAAGTACAACGAAAATCTAGTTCCGGCAATTCTGAAGAGTCTTCGAACAGGGGAGTGGGCTGTCGAGGCAAAATCAAATGGTGCGCTTCAAAAGACGATCGATCAAAAAGCGGCGATATGGTGCATTGCGGCATTCCAGCGTGCACATTTCCAGGTCTTCTATGTTCGTGCAATGCAGCGGACAATCCTTTGTTCCGGTCAATGTCTTCGACGGAATCGGTTCTTCAAGGAGGTCCTCGAATTCCTTTGCGTTGACCGCAAGCGTGGTCCTGCATGCCGAATGCGTGAAAAAGAAATAGAGGCGGACATGGTCATTTTTCGGCATGAAGGTGATACCGATTGGCTGAATTTCCGAGTCGCGCAGGAAGTCCTCGCGGTCAGGCCAGCGAACCCCGCAACTACACTGCTTGAACTCAATCAGGCTGTCCATGATTTCCCTCCGTAAAACCGCGGAAGAGCATCTCTTCCGCTAAGCTATAGTATGCTATTCTGCATTCCCATGGGCAAGGGGGAGTGGTCGCTTTTGTATGTGGTGCAACAAGCGGCAGCCAGCCTTGTGGGGGTCGTTCGCGAACGACCCCTAAAAAAACTGCCCGGACTCAAAACCCACTTTTGTGTCGGGCACCCAATGAACCGGCATCGCTTGACACCGGTTCGGAGGTGGTATAGCATCTGTTCGCGAGCTTGAATGGTTTAAGTAATGAGGAGCACAAAAATGAGCGAGAAAAATGGGAAAAAGTGCGTTTACATAACCCGACGAATTCCCTCTGCCGCGGTGGAGCTTCTCCGCGATCGATTCGAGGTAACGATGAACGCCTCAGAACGCAACGCTCGCCGGGCCGAGATTAAGCAAGCGCTTAAGGAGGCACATGCGCTTCTCTGTCTGCTTACCGATACGGTGGATGATGAGATTATGGCCAGTGCTCCAAACCTGAAAATCGTCGCCAACATGGCCGTGGGTTATGACAATATTGACCTCAAGGCCGCCACGAAGCGTCGAATCATGGTCACCAATACCCCCGGCGTTCTGACTGAGACAACGGCCGACCTCACATGGGCTCTCATCCTCGGTGTTGCTCGCCGGCTGGTCGAAGCCGACCACTACACGCATGAGGGAAAATTCTCCGGCTGGGGTCCGATGCTCTTCATGGGAGCTGATGTCGACGGTAAAACCCTCGGCATTGTGGGATTCGGCCGCATTGGCCAGGCAGTGGCCCGGCGGGCACTCGGCTTCGGCATGCGAGTACTCTACAGCGATGAGACGAGAGCCGCCGCGGCGCTCGAAAGAAAGCTCGGGGCGAAGAAGGTATCTCTCGAGACTCTTCTCCGTCAATCCGATTTCGTCACGTTGCATGTTCCCCTTACGAAGAGCACACACCATTTGATTGGTCGTGAGCAACTCAGGCTCATGAAGCCGACAGCATATCTCATCAATACTTCGCGCGGGCCGGTCGTCGTCGAAAAGGAACTTGTGAGAGCGCTCAAAGACAGCGCCATCGCCGGGGCCGGACTCGACGTATATGAGAAAGAGCCGAAATTGGCCAGAGGGTTGCTCGACCTTCGCAATGTGGTGTTGCTGCCCCACATTGGCAGCGCCTCGACCGAAACCCGGACGAAGATGGCGGTCATGGCCGCAGAGAACATCGTAGTGGCCCTTTCTGGCGGACGGCCACCGAATCTTTTGAATGAGATAAGATAAGGGGAAACAGCGAAACTGTTTCGCAATTGTAGGGGCGTCCCCATGCGGGCGCCCGAACGGCCATACAGGGCCGCCTACTCGCATCACTTTGAGGAGACCACATGGATACACGCTTAGTCGAGAGGCTCAATGCCGCCATTCAGGACATCGAAATCATTGATACGCACGAGCATCTCATGAATCGAGAGATGCTGAAAGATTTGGGATTTAACATCATCCTGGCCATGGAATTGGAGTACGTCAAAGACGACCTGATGGCAGTTGGAATGTCGCCCGACACATTGATGGAGAGAATGTCCGAGCCCGAGCAACTGCTCGCCGAACTGGTCCCCCTGCTGAAGCAGACGCGCAATACGAGCTATTACCGGGCCCTGTTCCGGGCGTTCCGGGATTTGCATGGGTTGAATGACGACGAGCTTAATCCAAAGAACCTCATGGCGGTCTCCGACAGTATCAGCCGTGCATATGGCACCTCGGATTGGTATCCGCATGTCGTCCGCGAGCGCTGCAACATCAAATACATGCTCAGGGACATGGAATACATTATCGCAGATGATGATTTCATCAAGCCGGTCATCCGGATGGATAGCTACCTGATGTTGCGCCACCGGAACATCCTTCAGACATGGTTCGAGCGCGACCCGGTTCACACTCTCCGCACGCCTGAGGCCGAATATGAGGCGCGCGTGAAAAGTTTCGATGACTATCTGGCTCTTATGGACGAGGATTTTCGGAAGGCGCTCGATTTCGGCGCCGTTGCCATAAAGATCGGCATCGCATACAATCGCACGCTCCAGTTCGAGGAAGCCTCGATAGACGAGGCCAACCGCGCGTTCAATCTGCCGGATGAGAAGGCCACATGGGCCGACATCAAAGCATTCCAAGATTTCCTGGTCTTCAGAATTATTGAAACCGCAGGCAGGCACGGACTGCCGGTTCAGATTCACACCGGGCTGCTGGCTGGCGGAAAGAACACACTTTCGAACTCCAACCCGCTCCACCTCACGAACATTTTCCTCAAGTTCCCGGATGTGCAGTTCGACATTTTCCACGGCGGCTTTCCATTTATGAATCAGCTCGGCTCGCTCGCGCTGATGTTTCCCAATGTCTACCTCGACACGTGCTGGCTCCCCTTGATTTCTTATGAAAGCTTCAAACGCGCGCTCAACGAATGGCTCAGCTACGTGCCTGCGGGCAAATTCCTCTGGGGAGGCGACTGCGGCACCGCCGAGGGTATATACGGCGCCGTCTACATGGTGCGCCATGCGCTTGCCGAGGCCCTCGCTGAGAAAATCAGGGATGGCCAGATGGACGAAGAAATTGCTGTCTTCGTTGCGCGTTCACTTCTCCATGACAACGCAGGAAGACTATTCTCTCTCTAATCTTCAAGACTCATGCGGAGAGGAAACTTCATCTATCGTGGTTTTTAGGCGCCATTGACGGAAACACCGGCAGCGATAGTTTCCAGCGTATCGCTGCGAGCCTCAGCCCCAAGGTCACAAGGACGGCGAGAGAAATATTAAGGCGCTCGTTCGGAGTGAGTCGCGAGAGTGCAACAAACATAACTGCGCCAGACAGCGAGGCTGTCGCATAGATTTCGCGCTGCAAAATCAGCGGTATCTCGCCCGAGAGAATGTCCCGTATCATGCCGCCCACTACGCCCGTCATGATTCCCATGATAACGGCAATAACCGGAGCGGTTCCAAAACCCAGTGCCTTCTGTGCCCCGATTATCGTGAATATCGCCAGCCCGAAAGCATCGGCCACCTGAAGTACTCCGCTCGGAAACTCGCGGAAGCGTGCGATCGCGAACGTTAAGATGGAGGCGGTCGCAGCCACGAAAATGTAAGTGGGGTCGGAAATCCAAAAGACAGGGTCAGCGCCGAGCGTCAGGTCCCGAAGCGTTCCTCCTCCCAACGCGGTCACAAGACCGATTACGACCACCCCGAACAAATCCATGTGTTTCCTGCCCGCGGCAAGCGAGCCGGTGACGGCGAACACGGCGGTTCCGAAAAGATCGAGCAGATAAATCATATCAACTTACTGCTGTAGCGGACAGAGCCCCGTCAGGGCTCTGTCCCCTGAGCCTTACGATACTTCATCAAAAGCCGGCGAATATCTTACCATCCCGCTTATCCCACTAAGAGCGCCCGGCACAAGCTCGAGCGCCATGAAGGCTTCATCCGGAACAGGAAACGGCACTTCCAGCCCTTCAGCCCGCGCCGACGAAAATCCAAACCGGGGATAGTAATCCGGATGGCCGATGACCACCACAATCTTGTGGCCCAGCCGCCGGCACTGCTCCAATCCGTAGCGAACAAGCTCAGAGCCGATGCCTTTCTTCTGGAATTCCGGCCGCACCGCCAATGGCGCAAGGCCGAGCGCCGGAATGCGCGTGCCTGGCACTTCAATTGCGATTGCGCTGAATAAGATGTGCCCGACGACCCTTCCAGCTACCACAGCCACGAGCGATAGCTCCGGGAAATGGTCAGGTGATTGCCGAAGAGCTTCCACCAACCGCCCTTCAACCTCTCGGCCAAATGCAAGCCGGTTTACTTCATATACGGCGGCATAATCCTCCGGCTTCTCAGGGTGAATTTCAGGTTTCAACAACCAGGACGCCCCTTTCTTATCAATGTCGCTGAGCCCTGTCGATAGACTCACGGCTGTCTGCGTCATGCGCGTCGTAAAGAACTGTGCCTTCCGCCAGAGAGAAAACTACTTCGGATTGTTCGGCAAAAACGAGCTTGAGCACGTCCTCACCGTCCGATTCATCCGAGAGCACTGCCACAGCGACAAGGTCAGCGAAAGAGCCGTTCGACAGTGCTCCGGCGTTGCCGGCTAAACCCAACGCTTCCAGGCCATTCTGTGTAGCCATCCGCAGAATGGTTTGTAGTGGAACTTCCGTATGTTCACCGTGCAGGAACTTCATCTCATCGAGAATACTCAATGTCGGACTGCTGGCAAGGCTGTCGGTGCCGAGGGCGACGTTGATTCCGCAATCGAGCATTCTAAGGAATGGATGGTTCCCGTGGCCGAAGTAACTGTGGCTTCGCGGACAGAAAACCACACTCGAGGCCGATTGCTCGATAATGCAGAAATCGTCCTCGCTCACATAATTGCAGTGGATGAGCGTGCAGGGCTGATCAAAAAACCCGAGGCGCTCAAGATAGCGAACGGAAGACATCTCCGGCGGTCTCCAGCCTCTTGGAATTCCGAATTCCTCGCGGAATTCACGGATTTCCCCCGTGCCTTGTTTCAGGAATTCTATCTCGGCCTCAGTCTCCGCAAGATGGATGCATAATCGCCAATCATTCTCATGAGCCAGCTTGATACATTGCTTCAAGACATCGGTAGATACCGTATATGGCGTGTGCGGGGCGATGCCGATGAGCACGTTATCGTTCCGCGGATGTTTATCGATGCGTGCGAGCAGGGCGTCAAATGTCTTACCGGCAGTCCGGGGATTGAAATCTATGACTTCATAGAATATGCGCGCGCGGATGCCGCTTTTTACATACTTCCGCATTGCCCGCGCATTCCGCGAGATGTCGCCAAGCGCGGTAGTCCCCGATTCGCCGATCAGCCTGAGTCCGGCTTCCACCGACGAGTTGAACTCATCCTCGCCCCACGCACTCGTTACTCGGACGATTTCTCTGATCCAATCGGTGAACCGGCGCTTTGGCTTTACGTCCGTTTGGGCTAACGTGAGTTCGAGATGGGTATGAGCATTGACGAGTCCGGGCATGAGCACGGCGAAGCCCAGGTCTATTACCGTCGAGTCCGGCGATGCGGACGCCGAGCCTTGCGGTCGTATTGCGAGAACATATTTCCCCTCAATGACGACCTCGACGCCTTCGCTCACGCGGCTCGCGCCGTCTGCGAGGTACTTGCTTCTGATTATCAGCATTCACACTAATCCAGCCGTGCCAATCGTTGCCGATGTCTCCTCGGTCACGGTAGCGTTTCATCGTTTGGCCGCACGTACAATCAGGCGGATTCTCTTGAGCGAGTCGCGCTATCGCCTCGATTATGCTCGGGAAGGAGCTGACGCTCTCTTCGACGGCCTCCATCTCGTCTCTGTCGGCCAGCCCTTCAAAGAGAATGCCCGGACGAAACTCCTTCTGTCGAATTCCTTCGGCATAATTCGTGACGTAGCACAGGGCCGCGTAGCACATTTCCAATTCCTTCGCGAGAAACACTTCGGGAACGAGTGTCATGCCCACGAGGTGACCGCCGCAGACCGAGAACTTGCGGATTTCGGCCGGCGTCTCCAGCCGTGGGCCTTCGGTACACACGTACGTGCCTTTCGAGGCGAAGTCGAGCTTCAGGCCGGATAAGGCGCGTGCGAGCAAGTCTCGCATATGGGGGCAGAAGACTGGATTCTGACGAACAAATCCGAGCCCGCCGTGCTCAAAAAAAGTGGCTGGCCTGCGGCGCGTTTCGTCTATAACGTCATCGACGAGCACAAACTGGCCTATCCTGTAATCACTTGACAACGCGCCCGGGCCGGACCATGAGACAATCTGTTTGACGCCGAGGTCCTTCAACGCGTATATGTTTGCCCGGTAATTCACAAACGGGGCTGCAATGGAATAGCCCTTCTCACCGTGCCGCGAAAGGAAGAGGAAGCTTCCCGATGGTTTCGTGAGGAGAAAGACGGGCTGACTCTTTCCGAAAGGCGTATCCCGTTCCCCAAGTCGTTCCTTTTCAGCCTCTTGCGCAAGAAGCCGATACGCCTGACTCCCGCCAATCACGGCGAATTCCGGAAGCTGGCGTTCTTTTCTGCTTGCTGCGAGTCTCCGCTTTCGTCGAGTGCCTGGACTATCGCCTTGTGTGCGCATCCGGTCCCTTAGCCGCTTTCCGTTTTCTGTTACCAGCCCCGATTTGGAAGGTAGTATATCACAAGGGCTATGGCATGAGAAAGCCGCGAAAGGCCCGATATCTTGCAATGTGTCAAGGCCGGATAGAAATGTCCTCTGTTTTAGCCCATTAGAAATGTCCTCTTTTTCTTCTTTAGCTTCATGAGCGTAAGCGTGATTCGTAGTAGCA